>JBGPLS010000139.1:0-8673 GCA_041486565.1 Gemmatimonadaceae bacterium | reverse complement strand
CGGTCACCCCCGCCGGCGCGCGCTGTACACCAGGACTCCGCCGAGGACGACGGCGACGAGGCCGACTACGGGCGGGATGAAGCCCTTTTGCTCGGTGGTGATTCCGAGCGGCCCGACCTGCACGGATTGACGTTCCTTTGTGTAGCTGATGCCGCGAAGCGCGAGGACCGCCGCGCCAGCGAGAATGAGGATGATGCCGACGATGCCGACTGGTCGCATGGTGAAGTCCTGCGCAGCGGAGCCGCGCGGTGAGATGGTGATTGCTGAGAAGTGACGATGCGGCGGACCATACGGCAAGCCGCAATTGTTACCGCAGCTGCACGCGACCGAGCCAGGCCGATTGACGCCCTCTGGCACAACTTGTACAATATATCTGTACATTGTCGCCGGAGATCAGGAATGGAAACCACCGTCAGCTACAGCCACGCCCGTGCGCATCTGGCCGAGATCTGGAATGAATTGGAGGAGAGCCGGGAAATGGCAGTGATCCGCCGTCGTGGGCACGAGGACATGGCCCTTATTCCCGCCGATGAGCTTTCGAGTCTCAGGGAGACTGCCTATCTGCTCCTCTCTCCGGCCAACGCCGCGCGACTGCTCTCCGCTCTTAAGAGTGCCCGGCGGGGCCGGGGCCGGCCCGTAAGCCTCGATGCGCTCAGAAAGGAGCTCGGCCTGGAGAAGAATCGCTGAAGCGCAAGCGCGGATCGAACGCCAGGCACGTGCAACGCATCGCGGTCTTAGGGAATCAGTGCCGCGATGACCTGCATTACTGGGTGGACGCGAACCACAAAACCGCCTTGCGCATTCTGGAGCTGATGGAGGCGGTAATGCGTGAGCCCTTTGAAGGAAGCGGAAAACCGGAACATCTCAAGCGGCTCGGCGGGAATGTGTGGTCTCGCCGGATCAGCGAAGTGGACCGGCTGGTATACGAGGTGTTCGACGACCGCGTCGAATTTCTCCAGGCCAGATACCACTACGGCTGATGTTGGTGGCGCACCGCATCTGCCAAACTCAGCCCGATGGCTCTGATTCTCCTGGCCATGTTAGCTGCTGCCGCGAATGAACGACGGCGAGCACATCGATTCGCGAGGTTTGAACAAGGTAAATGATGCGGTAGGATCCCTCGAACATTTCTCTCACGTCCTTGCGCCGGCCTTCAGGAACCATGCGATCCGCCTCGGGAAAGATTGCCGCCTGGTCTGTATGCGCGAGAATGCGGTCGATCAAGCGCTCGGCATACAGTGGCGAGGTACGGGCGACGTACCTGGCAATATCCTCGAGCTCTGCTTTAGCTGTAGGGCTCCAGAGTACAGCCCGGCTCATGAAGCTCGGCGGAGCAGCTCCCGGAGGCGCATGCGCACCTCCGCCTGAGGCACGGAGCGACCGCTTTCCACTTCCGTCAATCCCTTTTCGATCGCCTCGCGAACGTAAAATTCATACATCATATCTTCCCAGCTCGCCGAGTCGGGCAAAGCCTCAATGATCTCGCGAGCCTGAGCTTTGGCATTTGGTTGATCGCTCACGGCATTCCCCCGGAAAGAAAGTTCAAGCTGGACTCCTGAATATAGGACGTGGGGATTAACCGGGGCACCCGGGCAGAGTACCTGTGTTGGATAGGAGGATAACGGTTGGGTCCATCGCTGTTGGATCAAAAGTGCGCGTTACCGACCAAATTCCCGCCGTACGTCGCGGAGATGGCGGTGAAGGGACACGGGGGGACGGGAGGGCCCGGCGGTCGCCGAGGTAACGAGGGGAAATTCGAGCCCTGGCACGTCTTGTCCGTGAGGAGTTGGAGTGAAAACTGACGCGTTCCGCGAGCTGCTCGCCACTGTGCGCCAGGCGGGAGGCCTCCGCTGCGGAAGGCTCAAGCCCTCCTGCTCGCGCCTTGCACGTTTCGTCTGATTTGGCTAATTTGTACAAACCGTCCGAAAGGAGTCTCGTCGGTGTCTCGCATTGCAGCCAGTGAAGCCAGGGAGAAGTTCGCCACCATTCTCAACGAGGTTGCCTTTGGTGGCGAAAGAGTACTGTTGCACCGGCACGGAAAGGATGTCGCCGCAGTCGTTCCCATCGAAGACCTTGAGCTGCTGGAAGCTCTCGAGGACAAAATGGATCTGGAGACAGCCCGCAGGGCTCTCGCCGAGAAGGGCCCCCGGGTCAAGTGGGAGCAGCTGAAGAAGGAGCTCACTGGCGCGGCCCAAGCCCGTAAATAAGACGAGCCCGGCGTGAGATATCGCGTCGAGCTCGTTCCCTCAGCAGCTCGCGCCTTCGGAAAGCTCGATCACCGCACGCAGTTGCGTGTCGGGCGGAAAATTGAATCGCTCGCCGATGATCCCCGTCCGCCGGGCGTGAAGATGCTATCGCTCGAGGAGCGCATCTGTCGCCTGAGAGTGGGAGACTTCCGCATTCTATACCAGGTGAACGACAAGGTGCTGACGATACTCGTCATCGCCATCGGTCACCGGCGGGAAGTCTATCGGAGAATCCAGTAGGTCGGAGGTCTCAGCGCCCGAAAATCGTCGGTGCACGCGACAAATCTTCGAGCTGCTTCAACACAGCTTGAACGATCGGAGCGAGATAATACTGCGGATACGCCGGCATCACCCTGGAAGATATCACCCGCGCTCCGTAGGTCGAGTTGGTTCTCAGGTCTCGAACGGAGATGCTGATCTTCACCGTGTCTCCAGCGCCGATGTAAGTCGGAGTGACCAGCACGTCCGGCTCCTGATCGACGACGACGAATGCGTCCCCTTTGTCGAGTGAGCCGCGCAGTGCGTTGCTGAGGGCGCGCGAGAATGTATTGATGGCCGGTTGCTCTTTGCTTTCCCTTGGCTCCGCTATCGAGAGCCTGCGTTTCCCCGACGGTGCCGGGGCGGTCGGCAAAACTGGCGGCGCGACAGGCGGCGCGACAGGCGGCGCGACAGGCGGTGCAGCTGCGGCAAGCGCCGCCTTTGCGCGCGCGATGGAATCGGTCGCCTCGCGCTGCGCGACCTGCTTCAACGAGTCGGTGTTGATTGCTGTCTGACCGGGCTTCTTCGCTGCGGCCGCCTGAGCGAGGCGTTTTTGTACAATTGCAGCGATTGCCAGCGAATCGACCGGTGTAATGACCGGCGGACCGGCCGCCGGCTTCTGAGCGACTCCGGGTGCGGTGGTCGACGTCGCCAGTGCCGGTCCGGCAAGAGGGGCCGGATTCGGTGCCTGGCCGGTCTCGGCCGCCGGCTTCTTCCCAATACGTTGGGACAGGAGAATAGCACCCGTCGCTGCGAGGAGGAGCACAGCGAGGCCGCCCACGAGAAATCTGCTGCGACTCTTTTTGGGGCGGCTCCTTTCGACGACCGGCACTGGGACGGGGACGGGGACGGAGACGGGGACCTTGTGCTCTTTCGTAGGGACCTTGTACTCTCTCGTTCTGATTTCGCCGGACGTTGTCGCAACGCCGTCGAGCATGGTCAGCAGAGCGTCTGCCGTCGGCGGTCGGTCGTTTGGGTCTTTCGCGAGGCACTGCATGATGATCATCGAAAGGTTCTTCGGAACATCCTTTCGGATCTCATGCAACGGCTTCGGATTCAGAGTGAAGAGCGCCGCCAGCACCGCCGCGGGAGTAGCGCCGGAAAACGGCGACCGCCCGCTGAGAAGCTCGTATGCGAGCAATCCAACCGCGTAAATGTCGATGCGATGATCGGCCGCCGGATCGCCTGCGAGCTGTTCGGGCGCCATGTAGGCGGGTGTGCCCATCGCCATTCCGGTCGAAGTCATTCCCGACTTTGGCATGGCTGCATTGAGTGCCTTGGCTACACCGAAGTCGGTGACCAGCGCATGAATGCCGGATCGAAGAATGTTTGCCGGCTTGATGTCGCGGTGAACGACGCCGTGCGCGTGCGCGTACGAGAGAGCGTCGACGACATCGTTGAGGATTCGGATGACATCTCGAACGGATAGGGCTCCTTTCTGCTCGAGCGCAGATCGAAGCGACTCGCCGTCGATGAACGGCATCGTGTAGTAAACGATGTCGCCTTTTTCGCCGGCCGAGAGAAGCGTGACGATGTGAGGGTGCTGAAGCTGCGCGGCAACCTGGATCTCTCGGCGGAATCGCCCGCGGTTTACCTCTGCGATCAGCTCGGGCGACAGGACCTTGATGACGATCTTTCGGCCCAGTACCCGGTCGGTCGCGACAAAGACGCGACTCATCCCGCCGCCCCCGAGCTCGCGCTCGATTTCGTAGGCGTTGGAAAGAGATTCTTTTAGCTGCTCGTCGAAATTGTCCATTTCACTAGGCGATTGGTCCGCCGGAGAAGATACGGCAGTGTCCATTGTTGAGGTAGGCAATTCTTCTGGGACCCGTTCCGTTGCGCCCGATTGCTTCGAAACGGCCCTGGGGACAGCTTTGGTCCATGCCCGGAGCCAACGCCGACTCGCCTTCCACGACGAACGAGAAGCGCCAACTCCTGAGACACATACTCGCGACAGTCGCGTACAGAGCGCGAAAGGCACTCGTCGGCGCGCCTGATGGATTCGCCGAGTTCCGCATCAACGAAAGCAGTCGCACTCCGGGTGAGATTCTCGCCCACATGTGCGACCTTTACGATTGGGCGAATTGGCTGGCGAAGGGCGAGCATGTCTGGAATGACACCCGCCCGGGCGAATGGGCGGCGGACATAGATCGTTTCTTCGCCGCCCTCGAGACGCTCGACGCCTACCTCGCCTCGGAACAACCACTCGGCCGCTCGCCCGAGCTTCTGTTTCAGGGACCCATTGCCGACTCTCTGACGCACATCGGTCAGATCGCAATGCTGCGCCGGATGGCCGGTGCTCCAGTGCGTGGAGAGAGCTACCTCCGCGCGGATATTACCGTCGGAAGAGTGGGTCCTGACCAGCCTCCGCCGAATTGGGAGTTCGACTAGGCCGCTATCGCGAGATCTTCTCCTCGTAAGGACAGGGTCTGACAGTGACGGCGACGGAGTGATGCTTCGCGCGCAGATATGGACATGGCGTGGGGAACCGACGCACTATCGTGTTCATACCAGGATCAACTTGCGATCATGCCATATCTGACATACCTTGACTGACCCGGGGCGTCGTGTCAAACCACTCGTCTGGCTATCTGGTGAGGTGCGGACACCGCCTTTCTCCAAGGACGCCCGCGTCGAGGCTGGCAAGCTTCTTGGCGGTCTGCAGCGAGGTGATATGCTTTCGTTTCCGCATTCGCGGCCGATGCCATCCATTGGCAGCCACTGTCACGAACTGCGCGTGGTGGATGCGGGAGGGTCCTGGCGCATTGTCTATCGGATCGATTCAGACGCTGTGCTTGTAGTTGCGGTATTTCGGAAGACCACACGGACGACCCCGAATCGGGTGATTGCTGATTGTAAACGCCGGTTGCGCGGATACGACGCTGCCGCAAGAGAGGAATGAATCGTGGACGCACGTAAGCGAAGGCGCATTGAGGCTGCGGGCTGGCGGGTCGGATCGGCTGCGGAGTTTCTCGGTCTGACCGAGGCGGAAACCGAGCTCATTGGAATGAGGGTCGCGCTGTCAAAGCATGTTCGTATCTGGCGTGTGCGCGCCCGGCTCACCCAGCAAGCCCTTGCCCGTCGGCTCGAGTCGAGCCAATCGCGTGTTGCAAAGCTCGAGGCGGGCGATCCCAGCGTTTCCTTCGATCTCCTTGTTCTCGCAGCCCTTGCCGCGGGCGCGAGTCGGTTGGAGGTCGCGAAGGCCATCGCGCCGGGCAAGCGGCTGGCCGCTGGTTAACCTGCCAGCACCTTCGCCAGCCATGATGTGCGATTCCATCACGTCGGCGCCGTAGGATGGATTCCAGACGGTGACCAGGTGGCGCGCGCCGCTGTCGCTCATTGGTTACCGCTTCCCCATATGACGACGAAGCCACTCGGCGAGCTCCTCCTCAGAGCACTGGTTGTCTGCAACAGCCAGCATCGTCGTCACCACTTCCGTCTCGGGCGCGGACAGCGAATATCGGTTGAGACCAAGAAAGATTACCATCGTCAGGAACGCTATCCGCTTGTTGCCGTCCCGGTATGGGTGGCTCGTAGCGATCCCGAATCCGTAGGCGGCGGCAAGGTCAGCGAGATGCGACTTTCTTTTGTGCGCCCACTTGTTGCGCGGGCGCGCCAGAGCAGACTCGAGCGCGTTCTCGTCGCGAATGCCGGCGAGTCCACCGTGCTCGCGGAGCTGATCGAAGTGAACCGCGTCGACCACGATGCGTGCTACCCATCGCGGCTCCTTCATGCTCTACTTCGCCAACTCTCTCAGCGCGTTCCGATACTCTCGAGCGGCCTGCGCGGCGATTGCGAGAGCTTCTTCAGTAACCGGATCGTAGGGGGTGAGGAGAATGCCACGCTCCGTCTCGATCGCGAGCATGCGGTCGCCTGCGCCCACGTGCAGTCGATCTGCCATGTCTTTCGGCAGCGTGGCGGAAACTGAACCGCCGGCTTGCCGCAGGGTGAGTTCTTTTATCACGGGCGATCAGCTCCAGATGGCACCATTAATCACAGTAGCACAATAGTGCTACTTTAGCAATCCTGATAAGGTGGCCGCTCTTCGAGCGCCTCGACATCTGCCAGGTCCTTGAGCCGCCCGGTCGCTCGTTTGTTGCGCAAGAGACTCGAACGGCCGAGGAAGTCGACGTCGATGCTTCCTATCTTGTGGGACACGCGATCTTCCCAGGCGTCCACGAAGGTCAATCCGGAGAGCCCGGTGAGAAGATCGATTCTTCGTGGCGGCAGGCCTACCTGGATTACCACGTCAGGCTTCACCAGATCATCGGGCGTGATTCCCAAACTCTCCGCGGGTACGCCAAATACTGCGAGAGCCCGCCAGACGCGGTCGGCATTCTCGGCAGTTGTCTCGAGCCAGATATCCATATCACCCGTTGCTCGAGGGACTCCGTGTACCGCAAGGGCATGTGCCCCAACCACCAGAAACCGGGCACCGGTCTCCGTCAAGGCGCGAAGAAAGTCTTCAAAGTCCGGGTTCATCGCGCCCGTTTCGGGAGGGGCACGATTTTGATCGGAGTCTCATGGCGCGCGTAACCGGGCATTGTAGACCCGGCGAAGGCCCACGCTTCCTGCGAAAGCGCCCACAGCATCGCGAGTCGTTCGGTCGCAGTGGTGCTGGCTGACAAATCGTCCCCCGGCTCCCGGCCCAGCGGGAAGATCCTGACCTGTAACCTGGAGCGATCCGCCAATGTGGACATACTCTCCCCCTGTAAACCTTAAATGTATTTGAAGCCGGCGACGGTGGAGTGAGCGATCCGTCGGGAGACAGCTCCCTTCCGGTCTGCTAAACCTTGCGCACCGGCCCGCGGTACTTGGCCAGTTGCGCGTCGCTGGTGAGCAGCGTGACGCCCTCGGTGAGCGCTTGTGCTAACAGCAGTCGGTCGAAGGGATCTTTGTGAAGGGGCGCCAAGCCGTCGATGTTCTCCGCGTGCTGGCTGGTGACGGGCAGCTCGACGTAGCCGTTGTCGAGCAGGCCCCGGCGCAGCAAGCGAGGCGCGACGCGGAAGTCTTGACGCCCGAGGGAGTTCTTGATGGCGATCTCCCAGAGGCTCGCTGCGCTGAAGAGAAGCTCATTCTTTGGATTGTTGATCTGTTTGCGCGCTGTGGCCGAAAGCCGCTCGGGCTGGCCGGCGGCCCAGAGCAGGAGCTGGGTGTCGAGCAGGAGCTTCACACCTCGGCACCGAAGAGGGCGACAATCTCGCTCTCGCCCATGCGGTCGAAGTCATCGGGTACGGCGATCTCGCCCGTCAGGAAGCCCAGTCGTTGCGGCGTTGTGGGGGCATCCAGCGCCGCCACTTTTACCAGGGGCTTGCCCGCCTTGGCGATGACGAATGCTTCGCCCTTGACGGCGCGGGCGATCAGCTTGGAGAGCTGCGTTTTTGCTTCGTGAATGTTGACGGTAACCATGGCGTCTCGTAGGACTAAGTTAACAGAACTAAGTCTATGAGATTCGCCCAGCCGCACCAGGCGAGCGACCGGAGGTGAAGATGTTCTTAGGCATCATCGTGCGTAGCGAGCGCTTCCGAGCAGGAACCGACGGATTGTTTTGACTTGAGCGGCGGTCATCGATCGTCGGTCGAACCGCTCTAGCAGCTGCGTCCGAGGAGCCGAGAAAAGAAAGACTTGATCGCAATCGATAAGTAGACCGTTGCAGCCGAAGTATTCGGTGTATCGGCAAAGCTGGCGATGGTCAAGGAGATCCCTCCAGCGACGTTCGACCAACCGACGCGGGCCGGCAACACGCTGCTTGACTTCGACGACAGCCAACGGAGTGTCATTCCTCTTAATCACGTAATCCGGAATGCCGCTCGGCGTACGAAGCTGGCGTACCGATTCGAGTGGCGCTTTCGGGATCTCACGGACCGGCCTTCCAAAATGCTGCCTAGTCCAATCGAGGCCTCTCTGATCGGCCCTTTGTCAGTGCAACCGGATAGTTCTGCTCGTTCAAGTCAATCTTCCGCTCGACAACTTGAAGTAAATCGATTCCGGCTCGATCGCAAAACAACAACAAAGCGATGGCGATGTCTGCAGCCTCGTGCTCGACGTTCGGGCGATGCACCGGATCACATACAAGCTTGTCGGACTCTTCACCCGTTACCCACCGTAGTTCGGCCAACAGCTCGCCCGCTTCGCTTGCTATCGCCATAGCGAGGTTCTTGGGATTGTG
>JBGPLS010000138.1:0-8725 GCA_041486565.1 Gemmatimonadaceae bacterium | reverse complement strand
TGAAAGAGTTTTTCGTTTAGATAGATCGCATCGCTATGCGCAGCCAGCCTTGGCGCCTCCTGTTCCTGGATGCGCTGAAGAGTCGAGTCGGTGTTGGCGCCGGTTACGGCGAAGAAAACCTTCGCCACTCGCGTGAGAAGCACGCCCGAGCGCTCCATCGGCACGATGGTATTGTCGAATGTCGGCGGGCCTGATTGGTTGACGATCGCGTCGATCTCGGCGATCTGCTGCTTCATCCCCGCTTCGAACGCCGGCTGATAGTCGGTGTCGTGGATCCTGTCGAAGGGGGGCGCCTGGTACTGGAGCGTGCTCGCGGCGAAAAACGGGTTCGTCGCCGGCAGCGCAGCCGCACTCGCGGAAGGGATCGGCGTGCCGGTCCCGGTTGACGGAGAACTGTAGGCACAGGCCGTCAGTGCAAGCCCAGCGGCTGCAACCAACAGATAACGATGGCTCGACGTCATTGAATATCCTCAGGGTGGTACTGCACGGCCGGCGAGAGTCGCAGGAACGCTGCCAAATATTAGTAACTAAATGCTACTAATCCGAATGACCGCGAAGCGCGTCAGGTGACCTTCTCCGGATGCGGCTTCAGCAACTTTTCACGGCCAGTCAGATACAGCACGGCAATCAGTACCGCGAATGGAATGAGGGACAACAGATCTGCCGCTGCCCCGGTGCGCATCGGGTTGGACTCGCCGAAAGCGGTTATTCGCTCGTTGAATCCCGCCATCGACGGAACGCCGGCGAGGAAAGCGATGAGGATTCCCGCGATCGCGCCGCCGGCGATGTAGCCCGATGCCATCAACACTCCTGGACTCTTGTCGCCTTCGGCGATCAGCTGATCGTGCGTGAGTCCAACGCCGGCGTGCTTTCTGGCGATCCATTTGTCGACTGCGAGGCGGATGAGTCCGCCGATGAAGATGGGAGACGAAGACGACAGCGGGAGATACACACCGACAGCGAATGCCAGCGATGGAATTCCCGACATCTCGAGGACGATCGCGATCATCACGCCGAGCAGCACGAGTCCCCACGGCAGTTTCCCGCCGAGGATTCCCTTGATGATGTAGGACATCAGCACCGCTTTAGGCGCGTCGAACTTGGGAACCGCCTGCCCGTCGGGAAGCGTTCGGATGGTGCCGTTGATTCCGCGATCCACGTAATACACAGGCGCGCCGTTCTGATCCACGAGGTACTTCTCTGCATTGCCGCCGCTCGGATCCTGCCGATGCCAGACGAAATACTCCTTGTTGTCGGCCGGCCCTCCCGCGAGGGTCCCTTCGATTCTCTCTCGTCGCGTGAGCTTGCTGATGTCGGCGTGCTCTCCCGGCTGCAGTGAGCCGGCGGTGATGCCTTGTATTGTCGTCCCGACGGGAACGTAGACCGACCCGGCCGAGTTGAGCTTGAGAAGGATCGGTCCGAGCGCCAGCGCTGACACCGTCGCGCCGATGAGAATCGCGATTTGTTGATTGCGAGGCGTGGAGCCGATGAGGAAACCGGTCTTGAGATCCTGCGATGTAGTGCCGCCGTTCGACGCTGCGATGCAGACAATGGCGCCGATGGAGAGAGCGGTGACGAAGTAGTTGCTGCCCGTCCATCCGAGGATGACGAAGGTCAGGCAGGTGAGAAGAAGCGTCGCAACCGTCATTCCCGAGATCGGATTCGACGACGATCCGATCTCGCCCGTAAGGCGCGACGACACCGTGACGAAAAGGAATCCGAAGACGACGATGAGAATCGCCGCGGCGATGCGGGCGGTGATGCCGGTGCCGCCGACGTACAGCGGGCTTGCGAACGCGATCACGACGACGAGAGCGAGCGCACCGATGAGAACGAAATTGATCGGCAGATCGAGGTCGGTGCGAACCTTGACGGGTGCGCCGGCAACCTTGGATGCCGAGTAATCACTGAGGCCGCCGCGGAGGCCGTGCCATATGATAGGCAGCGAGCGGAAAACGCTGATCAGTCCGCCGGCCGCTACCGCGCCCGCTCCGATGTACAGCACGTAGGCATTGCGAATCGCCGAGGGACTCATGTCCTTGACGAGCGCCGTACCTTCGGGCGGCAACGGCGCTCCGAGGAACTGGCCGAAATAGCTGATCATCGGAATGAGCACGAGATACGCGAGCACGCCACCGGCGCACATGATGGAAGCGATGCGCGGCCCGATGATGTAGCCGACACCCAGCAGCTCGGGAGAGATTTCGGCGGAGATGGACGCGTTTCTGAAGGGAGCGCCGAAGATCTTCTCGGGGGCTTCCTTCCACGTCTGGAACGCGACCATCGCCGTCTTGTAGGCGATGGCAAACCCGAACCCGGTGAAGATTGTTTTCGCGCTCGTGCCGGCACCGAGCTTTGCCTGGTCGCGCTTTGCTTCCTCCGACGCGGCAGCGCGCGACTCGGCGGAGGCGCCGGCCTTGAGGACTTCAGCGCAGGCCGTGCCTTCCGGGTACTTGAGGACTCCGTGCTGTGCGACGATCAGCGCTCTCCGGAGCGGGATCATCATCAGGATTCCGAGCAGTCCGCCGAGTACCGCGACGAGCATGACTCGGGTGATCTCGAGATCGAAGCCGAGTATCAGGATTGCCGGCATCGTGACGCCGACGCCGAAGGCAATGGATTCGCCGGCTGATCCAGCGGTCTGGACGACGTTGTGCTCGAGGATGGTGGCGTCGCGTAAGCCGAGACGTGAGAAGAGCCGGAAGAGGGTGATGGAAATGACCGCAACGGGGATTGAGGCAGACACCGTCAGGCCGACTTTGAGGACCAGGTAGAGGGAAGAAGCACCGAAGATGAGACCGAGTATTGCGCCGACGATTACTGGAATTGGAGTGAGCTCCCTGAGGCTTGTCTCGGGAGCGATGTACGGCGTAAACGGCGGCGGGCCGCCAGAGACGAGGCCGATGCGGTCTGGATATTCCTGGGCGGGGAGGGTCATGAGATCGGGCCTCTATCCTTGTGAGCTTTCAGACTGCATGAATGCCGGCGAGATGTACCTGCCAAGACCGGGCCACCGGAATCCGCGGCGTTTGTCGCGCGATTAATGTACGACCGCGACCTGAAAGTGGCACTCCGTGCGACATTCTCCATCGGATCGGGGACGAAGCTGCCGATGGAGGGCGCGAATAGCGCGAGATCCTACGTCGGCTCGCTTAGCGCCGCTGCCGCAGCGAGATTCGGAACCATCGTCCGGCTCCGCGGACGCGCGGTGAAAACTGCCCGTCGCCTAAGCAGAACGCACAGCACCGCGCAGGCGAGGCTCACACCGGCGAGCACGAGAAAGGCACCTGTCGTTCCACCCGTCGCATCCTTGAGAATGCCGATCACGTAGGGCCCGACGAAGCCACCCGTGTTTCCGATCGAATTCACAAGTGCGATCCCTATCGCCGCGGCGCTCCCGCTGAGGAGCATCGATGGGAGACACCAGAAAGGCGCGAGGAAGCTGTTCGTGCCGAGGAGTACGAGGCCTAATCCGAATACGCGAGCGATGGGATTGGTCAGCAATGCGGCACCGAGATAGCCAATCGCCATCAACGCTGCGGATCCGGCCGCATGGAGACAACGCTCTCCGGTCCTGTCTGAGCTGGCACCGACGATCAGCATCGCTGCGGCGCTGAAGCAGGCGATCAGCGCGGTAATGAGTGCAGTGGTGGAATCGCTCGTCTGGAGCGCATCGCGGATGACAGTCGGCGACCAGAATGTGTAGCCGTAGCCCGCGGTCAACATCAGGAAGTAAGGCACAGCAAGGAGCCACACCATCGGCTGGGCAAGCGCTCCGAGGGGCGGAATGCCGTGCACCCCGAGTGATTCCTGGCGGTCCCGGCGCAACTCACGGGCGAGCCAGTCGCGTTGCTCATCGGTGAGCCACTCCGCCCTCTCCGGGCGATCGGTCAGCCACGCGAGCACCGCGACGCCAAGAAGCACTGAGGGAATTCCCTCGAGCAGGAAGAGCCATTGCCATCCGGCGAGTTTCATGTGTCCATTGAGTCCGAGCAGCCAACCGCCGGCGACACCACCCAGTACGCCGGAGAGGGGAATAGCGATCATGAAACGTGAGCTCGCCCGGGCACGATGGGCAGCGGGGAACCATTGGCTCAGATAATAGACGATTCCAGGAAAGAAACCCGCCTCTGCCACACCGAGGAGAAAGCGCAGGACATAGAAGTGCACTGGCGTCCGCACGAACATCATCGCCGACGCGATCAAGCCCCACGATATCATGATCCGGGCGATCCATCGTCGGGGCCCGACGCGTACCAGGAGGAGGTTACTCGGGACCTCGAAAAGGGAATAACCGAGGAAAAAAATGCCGGCTCCAAGGCCGAAGGCGCTGGCGCTGAAGCTGAGGTCGCGGTTCATCTGGAGACCCGCGATGGCGACGTTCGATCGATCCAGGAAGTTGAAGACGTATAGGCTGAACAGAAATGGAAGCAGCCTGAGGCTCACCATCCGGATCGTCGCTTTCTCGATGGCTGCGTCGTCCCGCTCGAGCGTTCCTTCAGGTGCGGCCGGAGTGGAAGCGTCCGAGATCATTCTCGCCTTCGCAGAAAGTGTGGGCTGTCCGATGCAAAGCTATCCATACGTATTCGGGCCGCCAGACAGTCGCTAGCAAGAAACTGGCATCGCTGCGAGCGTTCAGCCCATCTTTGGGCATGAATAAGTCATTGAAGCGTTGTTGGACGCGATCTCTCCCGCTCCTGCTTCCACTCGCCCTCGGCGCGCAGGCGAGCCCAATGCCCGCCGCCGCTGCCGCGCTCCGCTCAGCGGCGCATCGTTATCGTGTTGCGCACGAGTCCGCGATCCTGCGCGAGTTCACCGATCTGCTTGCAATTCCGAACCTTGCCAGCGACCGCGCCAACATCCGCCGAAACGCCGACCTGCTCGTTGAAATGCTCCAGCGTCGAGGAGTCACGGCGCGTCTGCTCGAGGTACCCGACGCGCCACCCTCAGTTTTCGGCGAGCTGAAGGTTCCCGGGGCGACGCACACACTGGTACTCTACGCGCATTACGACGGACAGCCGGTAGATCCCGCGCAGTGGGCGACACCACCCTGGTCGCCGACGCTGCGCGACAAGTTGCTTGCTGAGGGCGGCGTCCCGATTCCGATGCCGGCCGGCGACAGCGCACATGTCAACGGTGAGGCCCGGCTCTACGCGCGGTCGTCCGGCGACGACAAGGTGAGCATCATCGCGATGCTCACTGCTCTCGACGCGATGCGCGCGGCGGCGCTCAGCGCCTCGGTCAATCTCAAGTTTTTCTTCGAGGGAGAGGAGGAAGCGGGATCAGCGCATCTCGAGCAGATGCTGGGGCGTCACCGCGACGTTCTGGCCGCCGACGCGTGGCTCTTCTGCGATGGACCCAACCATCAGAGTGGGCTGCAGCAGGTGCAGCTCGGCGTCCGCGGAGTCACCGGCCTCGAGCTGACTGTCTATGGCCCGACACGTCCGCTGCACAGCGGTCACTACGGAAACTGGGCGCCCAACCCGGGTGCGATGATCGCCAATCTCATCGCCAGCATGCGTGACGATGACGGCCGCATCAGGATCGCGCACTACTACGACGACGTGCGGCCGATCTCGGCTGCGGAGCGCAGAGCGATCTCGGCGATTCCGCCGGTTGATGTCGAGCTGCGCCGGTCGCTCGGCCTCGTACACACGGAAGCAAAGGACGCGCAGCTCGCCGAGCGAATCATGTTGCCCGCGCTCAACGTCCGGGGAATACAGGTGGGTGCGGTCGGAGACCTGGCGGCAAACGTCATCTCGACCGAAGCCCGCGCGTCATTCGATTTTCGACTCGTGCCCAATCAGAAACCGGAACGGGTTCGCGATCTCGTGAATGCCCACATTCGTGGCCAGGGATATTTCGTGACCGCCGACAGCGTGACGATGGCAGTCCGTCTGGCGCATCCGAAAGTGGCCCGGATGCGTTGGTCCACTGGCGGGTATGCGGCGAGCCGAGCGCCGATAGATCAGGAATTTGCGCGTGCGGTGGTGCGTGCGGTGGGCGATGGACTGGGGAAGGCGCCGCTCCTCATGCCAACCATGGGCGGAAGCGGACCGCTGTATCTGTTCGAGAAGGTTCTCCACACGCAGGTGATAGTTCTTCCAATCGCCAACTTCGACGACAACCAGCACGCGGCAAACGAGAATCTCCGGATTCAAAATCTGTGGGATGGAATCGAAGTCTACGCTGGCCTGATCGGAAGGCTCGGTGCGTATTGGAAGCGATGAGTCTGCGTAACCAGCTGCTGATCGGCGTTCTGTGGGCGGCGGGCGGATGTATCCCGCCTCCCGTCGCCCGCGCCCCGGTGCCAGATCGTGCCCAGGAGATTCTTGGTCGAGGTATTGGCCTCGCCACATTCGACAGCGTCTGGACGGTGGTCGAACGAACCTACGTAGACACCGCGTTCGTCGCGACGCGGTGGAAATCCGTCCGTGATTCAGTTCGCCCGCGAGCGGTGGCGGTGACCACACGCGAGGGACTCGATAGCCTGATCGTTGAGACCCTCAGGCGGATACCCGATTCACATTTCTACATCATACCGGCCCGCATCGCCAGCGAAGTCAGATCCGATGGTAACAGCGCCGGCGCGGGCGAAGGAACGACAGGCGCGTCGGTTCGGATTACCGGCGACCGGGCACTCGTTTGGCGGGTCGAGCCCGGAAGCCCGGCTGCGCTCGCCGGCATCGCTCCGGGACAATCGGTCGAGAAGCTCAACGACCGGGTGGTCAGGACGTCGATTCAGAAAGTGCTGTCGCTCCCGGATGGTTCCCGCCAGCGAGCGTTCGCCGAGCTGGACTTCAAGCTGAACGGCCAGCTTTCGCCTGCCGTTGGCGGCGAAGTTCGTATTCGCGTCGTGAATCCGGGACAGAGCGAGGCATTCGAGCGTTCTCTCATCGCCGTTCCGGCTCGGGGAACGATTTCGAAGTTCGGAAATCTTCCGCCGGTCGCAGGCGTCGTGCGAGTATTCAGAGTTCCGGTGATGATTGCCGGCAGCACCCACACCGGCAACTGCGTCGGGACGATCGCATTCAACATCTGGCTTCCTGCTCTCGCCCCCGAGCTCGAGCGAGCGATTGACAGTGTTGCCGACTGTAGAGGTATCGTGCTCGATATCCGTGGGAATCCCGGCGGGGTCGGCGCGATGGTGATGGGATTCGCCGGCTACTTCGTTGACTCTTCAGTGTCACTCGGCACGATGCGGATGCGCGACCTGTCGCTCAACTTCGCGATCAATCCACGGCTCGTTCGCGTAAACGGCGTTCAGAGCAGGCCGTTCAGGGGACCGGTGGCGATTCTCGTGGACGCGATGTCGGCGAGCACCTCGGAGATCTTTGCGACCGGGATGCAACGGCTCGGCCGGGCGCGTGTGTTCGGCGAGCGAAGCGCCGGGGCTGCACTTCCGGCATTGATGCAGGTCCTGCCGTCCGGCGACGTGTTCGTCCACGCGGTCGCCGATTTCACCGACCCTACGGGCAACAGAATCGAGGGAGCAGGCGTAGTACCCGACCAGATCATCCCGCTGACTGAGAAGGATCTTTCAAACAACATCGATGCCCCGCTCGAAGCCGCCATCAAGTGGATAACTTCTACCGGCTCCATCCGGGCCGACGGAAGCCGCTAAGATCAAACATCGGGCGTAACCCAGTGACTTTCATTATCGTCTTTACCTGGCCCCCCAAACGAGAACTCAATGAACCGCACCCAGACCCTTCGTCTCACCCTTGCATTGACGGCGCTCGTCGCCGCCACTGCCGGGGCACAGTCCGCGTCACTTCCACCGGCGGCGACGCTGCTGGCGAAGTACGCCACGGCCATCGGCGGTCCGGCGATGCTTCGCGCGCCCCAGATCACGACCCGCGGTGGCCTGTTGATGTCGGCCGCCGGCATCAATGCCACCTTCGAGATGCTTCAGCTTGCGCCCAACAAGATGCAGATGGTGACCACGATTCCCGGCGTCGGGGCTATTCAGGTCGGCTACGACGGAACGACAGCCTGGTCGGTGGATCCGATGCAGGGTCCGCGAATCCTCTCCGGCAAGGAGCTCGACGAGATTCGGGAAGAGGCCGACCTCCGCGCCGCGGCTCGCGTTCTCGAATTGTTCGCCTCGCTGCAGACAGTCGCCGACACGACGATGGGCGGTGAGCAATGCTATCTGGTGAAGCTCACCTGGAAGTCGGGCCGCGAAACCTATGACTGCTACAGCGCGAATTCCGGTCTTCTGGTAGGCTCCAGGAACGTTCAGCAGACAGCGATGGGAGCGATTCCCGTCACCAGCCTCTACACCGACTACAAGAAGTTCGGTGATTTCACGTTGGCGACGAAGACCGTCCAGTCGATGATGGGACAACAGCAGGTGATGACGATCACCGCGGTGGAAGTGGGAACGGGCGTCGGAGTAGCGATCGACCCACCCTCAGAGATCAAGGCGCTGGCGAAGCCGCCCGGCGGCAAGTAGGCAGAACGTGGAAAGCGTTATTAGTATCGACTTGATACTAATAACCACCGGCCGGGTAGCATGGGCTTCCATTCAGTGACCTGAGATGCGCTCCTACGACGCCATCGTCGTCGGACTTGGCGCAATGGGGAGTGCGACGCTCTACCACCTCGCGCTGGGCGGACGCCACGTGCTGGGCCTCGAGCAATTCAGGCACGGACATGAGCTGGGCTCTTCCCACGGTGACAGCCGGGTGATCCGTGAGCAATACTTCGAGCACCCACTTTA
>JBGPLS010000137.1:0-8762 GCA_041486565.1 Gemmatimonadaceae bacterium | reverse complement strand
GTACCGGTTCAGAAAAACGAAAATGGCCGTAAGTGCAGATACTTAGGGCCTTTGGCGTAGAGCGGGCGACCGGACTCGAACCGGCGACGTCCAGCTTGGGAAGCTGGCATTCTACCAACTGAATTACGCCCGCGAATGGTGGGACAGAGTCAATGTAGCCGAGCGGATTAGCCTATCAAGTACTGTTGACCGCATCCCTCCCCTCCCGCTGTCCCCGCCATACATATTACCTGAATGGCCATGGACGGCGACCTTCACGCCCTCGCCCAGAAGGCGCTGGAGCTCGATTCGCTCTCTCCACTCATCGAGCACGATCCAGCCGAATGCGAGACCTGCTCCGAGTACCAGGCGGAGTTTCTCACCTTTGCCCGCGATGCGCTTCCCAAACTCGCTCAGGGCTACATCGAGCTGATGCGCGCCTCTCTCGAGGCATTCGAGAACGCCAAGATGAGAGGGCGCTTTCTTGCCGACCTCCAGGAAGAGAACGCACGGCTGCAGAAGGAGCTCACCGCGCGCGAGGCAGAGCTCGAAGAGCTGCAGAAAGAGCCGAAGAAAAAGGGGTGGCTCAGGTAGGGCTCTCGTTCGGCCTGCGAAGGACCATCAGCACAGCGGGTAGGTACGCAAATGCGACCATCATCGATCCGACGTCGAAGTACCTGCCGGGAGGGTCGTTGCGCACGAGAAGCCAGGTGACGACGAAGCCGATCGACGAGACCAGCGAGTACGCGAGACTCTGCCGGTACGTCGAAGGCACGAGGTGAAGAGGCAGCACCTCGTACCAGTTTGGCGTCTGCGGTATTAGCGCGAGCGCAGCGATCAAGCGGGCCTCCGGACGCCGCCACCGAAGCAACGCCAACAGTAGTAGCACGCCGCCCTTATCGAGCACCCTCGGCGTGATCCCATATCCGGCGCGAAGTGACGCGATCCAGTACGCAGGCCAATCAGGCATCAACAACAGACTGATGACGAGCAGCAGCAGTCCGCCGCTCAATCCGAGAATGAGCCATCTCCGCGAGCCGCGAGCGAGGGCGAGCGCCGCTCCGGTGTTCGGCTTGGCCGCGATCGCCCAGGCGAGCAAGGGGCTGAGCCACGCGGCTGACATAAGGGGCGACCACTGCCCCGCTCTCGCCGCGGCGATAAATCCGGCGGAGAGGAAAAGCGGCATCCGCTCCCATCCGTTCTCGGTCAGCAAAAAGCAGAGCACAGTTGTCGAGAGCGCGATGAAGAGAAGTGATGCCCACTCCTCCGACAGAAAGCTCAGCGGCATCGCAGCGACCATCGACGTCGCCGGGTAGGTGAGATTCCACTCCGACCGAAATGCGTGCTGCGGACCGACGAGAAGGTACGGGTTCGCCCCGTGCCGCAGAGCCACCGCCCCGAACCAGGCAGGGCCGAAGTCGGAGTGATTCAGAGGATTCGCGACATACTCGCGAAGGAGGAGCAGCGCACCGCCGCAGCCTACAGCGGCAGAGACGGCGAGGCGCTTCGCGACAGACGGCTTATCGCGCGAGATCTGAGGGAGCCTCGCTCGACGGACGCGAAAAACCCAGCTCCACTTGCGGGAGGCTGGACTCCGACACATTCGGCCGGCGCAGCACCATGATCGTCGCCGGCAGATACATGAGCGCAACCATCAGCGCTCCGACATCATGATTGAACGGGATCTCCTTCTGTCCGGCAACGATGAACCGCTCGAAGAGAAAGCCCACTGATGACACGAAAGAGAGAATCAGGCTTTGGCGGAATGTCGCTGGAACGAGAAGGAGAGGGAGCGAATCGTACCAGTGCGTTGTCTGCGGCATGCACGCCAGCGCGACGATGAGACGAGCCTCGGCCCTTCTCCACCGCAGCAAAGCGAGCAGAATGAACACTCCGCCAAGGCGTACGATCGGGGCGCTGATGTGATGCGCCGTGCGCAAAGTCGAGATCCAGAGCGCGGGCCACCGCGGCAGCAGGAACAGACTTATCAGCAGCAGCACCGCTCCACCCACTATCGCAATCATGATCGCTCGTTTCGAGCGTGTGGATACAATGAGCGCGAGTCCGAGGTTGGGCTTGGCGGCGAACACCCACGCAAGCGAAGGAATGCAGAGCGCCGCGGTCATGAGCGGCGACCACTGCCCTGAACGCGCCGCGAAGATGAACGCCGAGGAGAGAAAGAGAGGCAGACGATACCACCCGTCGACAGTGATGGCGTATGCCAGGAGAGCCGACGAGATCCAGACGAATGTCACCGCCGCGGCGAGCTGAGGCAGAATCGCAAGCGGCATCGCCGCGACCATCGCTGTCGCCGGATACAGCTCCCTCCATTCCCAGTCGTAGACGAGCGACGGGCCGACGAGTCCGTATGGATTCGCTCCATGAAGCAACGCCCGAGCGCCAAACCAGACGATGCCAAAATCCGCCGGATGGCCGGGCATCCGGAGATGCTCGATGTAGGTGAGCGACGCGGCGGCGGTTGCGATCGCAATCGCCACGAGGATGCGAGCGCGAATCGTGGGCACAACTGCCGGGCGCACAGCCGCCTCGCCGGCCTGCACACTACCAGTCATCGTGTGATCCGTCCCGGGTTCGGATTTCCGCGCCGCATGATCCATTCGAGCCATACCGGCGTCGCTCCATCATTCGGGCGGCGCAATACGACGAGAGTCGCGGGGAGGAATGCCGTCGCCACCTGCACTGCGCCTATGCCCTTCTCGAATGATTCCGCCGTATTGGGATCCACGATGAACCCGGTGAGAATCGCTCCGCCGGCCGACACCAGCGCGAGCACGACGGCCTCGCGGTATGTCGCCGGAATGGTGAGCAGCATCAAGACGTTGTACCAGCCCCACGTCTGAGGCATGCACGCTAGAGTGAGAACCAGCCACGCCTCCCAGCGCCGCCAGCGAAGCAGCACGAGCAACACGAATGGTCCGCCCAGCCTCATTATGTGCGGCGTTAATCGCTCAGCCGTTCGCATCGCCGTCCACCACTCTCCGGGCCACGACGGAAGGAGAATCAGACTCACGATGACGAGCACGACGCCGCCGATCACCGCCGCTCGAATTGCCACCCGCGAAGAGGAGCCCGCAAGAACCGGAAGCCCCGCCTGCGGCTTGACAGCAGTGAAGAAGGCGAGCCACGGAATGAAAACCGCCGCGGTGAGCAGCATCGACCATTGCGCCAGTCGCGCGGACGACGCGAACGCCTCGGTCACGAACATTGGAAGGCGATGCCAGCTCCCTGTCGTTACGCCATATCCAAGCAGAAAGGCCGAGATCCAGAGGAACGTCATCGATGCTGCCTTCTCCGACAGCGCGGCAAATGGGATGGCAGCGACAAGGGCAGTCCCCGGATACAAGAACGGCCTGCCCCAGTTAAATGCGGCTCCCGGGCCGAGGTAGGGATCGCTCCCGTGAAGCAGCGCTGAGGCACCAAACCAGGCCAGTCCGAAGTCGGAGTGGAACGCCGGGTCCCTCGCGTACTCACGGGCGAGGATCAGCACTGCCACTGTCGCGATGCAGGCAGCGACGATCACTCGCTGCGGCCGCGTTGGGTTGTTGGAGCCCCAGGGAAACCCCGGGTCTATCACGAGACGGATTCTTCCGGCTGATTCGCCCGGCGCATCACCATTACGAGACAGGGCAGATAACAGAACGCCAGGGCGAGGAGGCTGGTCGTCTTCGTCGTTTCCGGCGCGCCGAGCCCGCGCGGAATCAACAGCCATACCGCGCCCAGCTCGGCGGCGCTCAGGAGACTGAGCACCATCGTCTCGAGACGGGTCCGCGCGACGAGCCACAACGGCAGCTGATCATAGAAGAAGAAGGTCTGCGGAACGATCGACATCGCAAGCAGGAGCCGCGCCTCGGGTTGTCTCCAGCGCATCAGGGCGAGGAGAAGAAGCGGACCGCCCATCAGAGTGACTGGAGTCGCGTAGAGGCCGACCTGCCGCTCGGCGAGCGTCCGCACCCAGTGGATCGGCCAGAGCGGATCGAAGATGAATGCGAGAGCGAGAACAAGCACTGCGCCAATGAGAGCGGGACGCATCCGCGCGCGGTAGACGAGGACCCCCAGTCCGAGATTGGGCTTCACCACAAACAATCCGCTGACGGCCGGGAGCACCATCGCCGCGCACATCAGCGGAGAAGTCTGTCCCAGATAACACGACCAGATGAAGGGGACGCTCAGAAACATCGGCAGCTTCCGATAGTCGTGTCGCGTCAATCCGAAAGCGAGGAGTGCCGAGCTGACGCCGATGAACAACCCCGCCGCGATCCTGGGAGAGAAGTAGCCCAACGGAAGGACGATCACGGTTGCCGTCAGTGGATACTTGTAACCGGCGTTGAAGGGATAAGCGCCCGTCGCCTTGATGACATCGTACGGACTCTGTCCGTCGAGCAGCGCGCGTGCAGCCCGCCAATGCCACGTGAAGTCGTTGGCGATCGAGGAGGGGGACTGCATGTGGAGGTTGAGCCAGGTGAAGAATCCGGCCGCAGCTCCGATCAGCAGGGCAATGCCGATCCGCTTGGATTGCGAGGGCGTCACGCTCCCGAGGTCAAGTCTTCCGTGATCAGCTTGTAGCCCAGAGCCACCGGTCGGATTTGAACCGACGACCACTCGATTACGAATCGAGAGCTCTACCCCTGAGCTACGGTGGCGAACTCGCCCTTTCGTTGCACTGCCATGCCCTGGAGCGGACTCGAACCGCTACGCCTTTCGGCACCACCCCCTCAAGATGGCGTGTCTACCAATTTCACCACCAGGGCAAAAACAAGACTGCGGACTACGAAATAAAACGGGGCCGACGGGGCTCGAACCCGCGACCTCTCGAGTGACAGTCGAGTGCTCTAACCAAACTGAGCTACGGCCCCTCAAACGACGCGCTCTCTCACTGCGCGACATCACCACAACCATAGCCCCAAGGGGAATCGAACCCCTCTCTGCACCGTGAAAGGGTGCCGTCCTGACCGATAGACGATGGGGCCAACAACCACTGCGGACTGCGGACTACGGACTGCGGGCTGCGGACTCCGGACTCCGGACTCCGGACTGTGAACCTCAAACTAACCGCAATTAAGTCCGCAGTCCGTAATCGTCTTATAGCGCTAACGGGATTCGAACCCGTGTTTGGGCCTTGAGAGGGCCCCGTCCTAGTCCCCTAGACGATAGCGCCGCTGCGCCTCCGGCGTCGGCTCACTGAAAGCGTAATGGTCCGTGATGTTTTCGGGAGCGACTCCCAAGATAGTGCGCACCTCGCCCACGTGGTACCCCCGCCGCGTCGCACAAATGCGTAATAGTTCGGCGGCAATCGTACGCCGACTAAAGCATGAGTCTCTGGCAGCCTCGAGGCCCTGGCCGTAATATCCTCGCCGTGGATGGCTAACCGTCGCGCACCTTCATGAGAAGCACGTTATCGCTGGCCGCCGCGATTCGCTGTGTCCGAACAATGCTGCTACTGGGCGCGGTGGTGGGCGCCCTCACGGAGCCTCGATGGCTCGAGGCGCAGACACCGACTGGGACCGTGGTCGTGCACGTCACGGCGGAGGGAACGCCCGTGGCCGGCGCGACGGTGAGGAGCGGAACCACCCGCGCTGTCACCGATCGATCCGGCGCCGTGTCGTTGACGCTGCCCGCCGGCGCGCAAATGCTGAACGTCACGCAGATCGGCTTCGCGCCGGAGAGCCTTCAGCTGACGGTTCGAGCCGGCATGAACGAGGTCAACGTGACATTGCACGGCGCGGCGTTGCCCGAAGTGGTGATCGCGGCCACCCGGAACGAGCGCCGGGTGTCCGATGAGCCGACGCGCGTCGAGGTCACCGGTCGAGACGATGTCGAGGAGCAGATCGGTGGATCGCCGGGAATCATTGCGGAATTGCTGACCGAGTCGGGTGGCGTGCGCGTGCAGCGAACGTCAGCCGGATCGAGCGGATCGAGCGTTCGCATCCGAGGGATGCGCGGGCGCTACACGAAGATCCTATCGGATGGTCTGCCCCTGTTCGGCGTGACCACCGAGGGACTTGGACCGCTCCAGATTCCTCCAATCGACTTGCAGCGTGTCGAAGTCATCAAAGGCGTCGCGTCCGCGTTGTACGGTCCGGCCGCGCTCGGCGGCGTGGTCAATTTGGTGTCGGAGCTGCCCACGTCGCAGCGGGAGATCGTGGTGAATCAGACCTCGCGGCGCGGATCCGATGTCGTGCTATGGCAGACGCACACGCTCAATCCGCAGTGGGGCTACACGCTCGTCGCCGGCGGGCACTATCAGAGTCTCGAAGACGGCGACGGAGACGGATGGGCCGATCTCAACGGGTACAAGCGCGTCGTGGTCCGGCCGCGTCTCTTTTGGACGGGAGCGCAGGGAAACTCGTGGTTCGTGACGAGCGGATTCACCTCTGAGAACCGCACCGGGGGAACGGTGTCCGGGGGCAGCCTGCCGAACGGTCAGCCGTACCGCGACGACGCGGATACCAGGCGGGCCGATGTCGGCACGGTCGCGCGCTTCGTGCTCGATTCCAACGCGCTGGTCACTGTGCGCGGCTCGACTACGGAAGAATGGCGGACCCGCTGGTACGGAACCGTCCGCGAGCGCGACCGGCGCAACGCACTGTTCGGCGAGATGGCGTTCACCTTGTCGCGCGGTTCGCAGGTGCTGGTTGGCGGAGCCGCGTTGGAGCGCGATGCGTATACCGGTCTCGATGTCCGCGTACACGACTACACCTACGTCGCGCCCGGGATCTTCGCCGAGCACACATGGTCGCCGGTTACGTGGTTCGGCGTGAGCTCGAGTGCGCGGGCCGACTTTCATAACGAGTACGGCACCTTTCTGAGCCCGCGCATCTCGATGCTGTTCCGCGCCGGACCGAGTTGGAACGCGCGACTGTCGGCTGGAAGCGGCGTGTTTGCTCCGACTCCCTTCACGGAGGAGACCGAGGCTATTGGCCTTACGCACCTACGTCCGGCGCCGCGCAGCGCGGAACGCGCTACGGGCGCGTCGTTCGACGTGGGAGGAACGATCGGTCTACTGGAGCTGCACGCGTCCGCGCACCGATCGGTGGTCAATCATCCACTCGCGCTCCGCGCCGTTCCGGGGTCCGCGACCGACGTCGAGCTCGTGAACGCTCCCGACGCGACGCGAACCGGAGGAGCCGAGCTCTACGCTCGCTATCGCATCGACCCGGTCCACTTCACGGGCATGTACACGTACATCGACGCGTCGGAGCTGGACATCGATCGTGGGCTGCGGCGCGCGCTGCCGCTCAACGCGCGTCACGCGTTTGGACTCTCGGGCGTGTACGAGGAAGAGCACGACGCGATCGTCGGCCTCGAGCTCTACTACACCGGGCGCCAAGCGATCGCCGACGATCCGTATCGTTCGGTGAGCAAGCCGTACCTCACGGTTGACGCGCTGATCCAAAAGCAGCTCGGACGCCTGATCGTCTTCCTACATGGAGAGGACTTAAACGGCGTGCGTCAAACGCAGTTCGATCCCATCCTTCGTCCCGCGCCGGCTCGCGGGGAACGGTGGACGACGGACGTTTGGGCGCCGCTCGAAGGCCGCGTGATCAACGCGGGGTTGCGGGTGCAGTACTAGCAGGCCTTATAAATCGACAGGCCCGGCAGGAATCGAACCTGCAACCGCCGGTTTTGGAGACCGGTGCTCTACCAATTGAGCTACGGACCTACGTTCCGCTTCCGGTCTCGCATAAACCCCAAGTCCTTTGCGGGAGGGTGGCTGACGGGAATTGAACCCGCAACCCCCGGAGCCACAGTCCGGTGCTCTAACCAATTGAGCTACAGCCACCATGTCACCAGCGTCCTGCATCTTAACCGCTACCGGAAGGTGAATCAACACGGACCCAGCTTGCTTGGCCGCAGTGTGTTTGAACGCAGTTGATCCGCAGTCCGCAGTGGTAGTTACTCCTTTGCTCTGTCCAGATACTCTCCGGTGCTCGGATTGATGCGCACCTTCTCGCCCGTCCGGATGAACTCCGGGACGTTGATCATCACGCCGTTCTCGAGCTTCGCCGGCTTTGTAGACGACGTCTTGGTCGCCGTCTTCATCACCACCGAAGTGTCCACCACCTCGAACACCATCGAGTTCGGAAGATTGATGCCGATCGGCTTTCCGTTGTAGTACTCAGCCTGGATCTTCATTCCCGGCTGCATCCACTGCGCGAAGTCGCCCAGCGTCTCGGAGTCCATCTCGATCTGGTCGTAGTTCTCGGTGTTCATGAAGTGATACGTGTCGCCGCCCTGGTACATGAACTCCAGGTCGTGCGTCTCCATCGACGCCTTTTCGACCGTGTCGGCGGCGCGAAAGCGATGCTCGAAGCTGGAGCCCGAGCGAAGATTCTTGAGCTTCGCCTGCACCATCGCGCGGAGGTTGCCGGGCGTGTGGTGGCGGAACTCGACTACGCGACAGGGATCGCCCTCGAAAACGAGGACCATGCCGCGCCGGATCTGGGTTGCGGGGAAAGCCATATTATCATTCCACAAAAAGAAGCGCGGGACCCGTCTACCGAACTACCGGTGACGCCCCCGCGCGGATGTCGGACAGGTTAAGGGTAGCCTTGAAAGTTAATCCCTCGTTGCCCCTCGGGTCAAACCTCGGGTCAAACGAACCGTTAGTCACGTGGTGGGTCAATTTGAGACGCGAAGCTACCGGGTCTTCCGGTTCCAGGCTTTGAGACAAGCAAAACGAGAGAGACACAGCGGCCAGCCTGACAGAGAAGCACAGCGACCGGCCGCTAGCGAAGAACTACCGGTGACCTTACTTCGACGTC
>JBGPLS010000136.1:0-8779 GCA_041486565.1 Gemmatimonadaceae bacterium | reverse complement strand
GAACCTCCCATAGAATTGGTTGTCCGTGATGTTATGGCTCCAATTGAATGAGAGCGCAGAGCTGAATCTGCCGAGAACCTTGTAGTCGATCTCGGGACTCAGGTTCCACGACCAGTTCCTGCCCCCCTCTCCCCTGAAATAGTTCACGCCTATAAAGGGTACGATCGACCTGCGATCGTCGCCCACGATGAACAGCCACGGAGCGACGTACCGATCCTGGCGAATGGCCGGCCCGCCTCGCGCTGCCCGATCGTCGTACGTCGTGCCGAGCTGGCCCACGGTGCCACCGGTGTGCAAACCCCAGTTGTTCTTGAAGGTGACGTGCATGTTGGTGTTGTACGCCGCCTCGAGCGGCAACCCGTCCGTGGTCCAGTACTGCCACCAGTTGTTGTTCAGCTGAAAGCTGTTGTAGAACCGCCGCTGCTTCCGATCGAACAATCCGGCCCAGGTGTTCCATGACACCTGGTCTGCCCGCCGCAGGAAGCCAAGGTCATTGACCTCGAATCCTGGCGAGCGGCGCTGATATGCGGATTCGAACATGAGGTGCTGTCCACCGATCTTGCCGAACTTGAACTCCTCTGCGTCGCCTCCCAGTACGGTGCGACTCGAATCGAGCGGCAGGTCGGCGTCGGGGCGCTGGTAGTTGTGCACGCCGTTTCTCTGGATGCCGAGGAGCGTCGAGCGACTGCCTTGCACACGGCTCTGGTCGAAAGATCCGGCGAATTCGTAGTTGTTCTTGAAGAGCCGATGCCGGAAGTCCATTGCTCCGGCGTACGCGGTCGAAGCAAGGTATGGGGACGACCATTGATCAAGTCTCCGATTCACGCCGGTGACCATTGCCCCGATGGTGCTGCTTCCCTGTCGGAAATCCTGGGTCGCGCGCACGACGGCGAAGTTCGTTGCCGGGTCGTAAGTCGTGTCTCCGGGGCTCGCCTCTCTCTGTGTCACGGCATCCAGCACGCCGAGCGTCAAACCGCGCGGAAGTCGGCCAATCACTTTTGCCGCGCCGATGATCGTTATTGGCTGCAGTGGCACGGTGTCACCGTAGATGCCGGCGAGCTCGGGCGTTCGCCCGATGCGACGACTGTAGTAGAGTCCCTCGCCGCTGCAGTTCACCTGGCTACAGTTGACATCGAGTCGGAACAGTCCGCGGCCCGCCACGAAGAATGGCCGCCGCTCGTCGAAGAAAGACTCGTAGGCGGAGAGATTGAGCACCGCCGGGTCCGCCTCGACCTGCCCGAAGTCGGGGTTGATGGTCGCGTCGAGAGTGAGGTTCGGAGCGATTCGGTACTTCACGTCGCCACCGGCGGCCACACTCGATCGCTGTTCGAACGCGTTGCGGATGATCTCGGTCGCATTCTTGGTTACGACGTATGGAGTCGCCTCGAGCCGGCGCGGTGCTTCCAGATCGTCCAGCCCATGCAGCGATCCGAACTGTGATACGAACCCGGGTTTTGATTGCCTGATCAGCGGCCAGCTCTCGCGCTCCGAGTATCTAAAGATGTCCCTATCGATAACGATGCCGAAAGTGTGCGTACGATCCCTGCTATACCGCAGCTGCGAGAGCGGAATCCGGTACTCGGCAATCCAGCCAAGCGAGTCGATCCGGGTAGCGACGTCCCACACCCCGTCCCAGGCGAAGTCTTCATTTCCATCATTGTAGATGGTTGCGTCTGTCTTCACACCTGCAGCGTTTACGCCGAACTCGTAACCCGTGCGGCGGTCGTGGTAGGAGTCGATGAAAACCCAGATCATGTCGGACGACGTGAAGCTATCCCGGCGCTCCAGGAGCTTGATGATGCTGTCGGGATGCGGATCGAACGCCCGTACAAAGACGTACAGGTTCGACGCGTCGTAGGCGATCTTCGCTTCGGTCTTGAAGCGCGCCTCTTTTCCTTCGGTTGGCCGCCACTCCTTGAAGGCGGAAATCACGGGTGCCGAGGCCCACACCTGATCCTCGGCCCTGCCATCGATCACCGGCGGAACAGCGGCGCGCAGGGCGGTCACGCTACTGTCTGTCGGGGGTGCGATCGTCAGGGGAGCGGAGGCCTGCGCATTGGCGCGGATGGATACCTCCTGGGTCGCCTGAAGATTCAGTGCGAGCGCCAGGAACGCGGCAACGATCATGAGCGGTACGTCCGGAAGAAGAATGTGTGGGCCAAGAGCTCGTCCCTCTTGGATATCCTTTCGCGTCAAAGGGTTCGAAAAGTTTCAAGAGGCGGGCACGAATTCCTCCAGCTTGCGCAGGCGCAGGGCTTGATCGGAGGCCACGTCCTGGCGCAACCAGCCCAGGTGTCCCGCGCTGTAGATCACCAGGATGCGATCCGCTGGAACGGGAAATCGCCATCGACGTCGACGCCGTACATGTGGCACAGGTTCGAATTGGCCGACGTGATACAAAAAGCACAGTTGGGCGATATAGAATCGACATTTACAAATGGCCGATTTTGACCTAACGAGTTAGCCAGGCCGCCACGAGGGCATCGCAGTCGCACTCGGCTGTGCGAGCTGCTCGGGAAGACTCAGATGTCCGCACACCACTCTGCATAAGGAGGCGCCATGAGTGTGATGAAAGGAATTCTCGCGCTTGCGCTCGTCCTGGGTCTTGGGGCGGCGGCGGCATGCGGGGACACTGTGCAGGTCAGCGGGGGTGACGGAATGGAGGACGGTGGGCTGACAAGCGGCACGGCCTCGGGTACAGCGCACGTGTACGACCGCGCGACCGGATCGGACGGCTCGTCGATCTCAGTCGGTCCATATGACGCTGGCAGCGGGGACGTGGTCGCCTTTACCGTCGGTCATGCCCCGACCATCAAGACTCCCGTCGCCTGGTCTTCGAGTAACGAGCACGTGACTCACGCTTTCGAGCCCAAGTACAAGGTGAAGTTTCAAAACTGGATCGTTCAGGGGCCGTTCGCCGGCGCCAAGACGCGTGCGATCAACGCTTGCATTCGTACATCCCAGATCTGGCGCGATGAGCGTCAGGGAACCGCGTTCAGCGCGTTCGGCATCACGGACGCCACCGCAGACCCGCAGGCCGTAACGTATACCGCGTTTACGTGCGGTCTCGCCGGCGGAATCAAGACAGACATCGGCTTCGACGCGAACGCGGTCAACGTTTACTGGGTCAACACAGTCGATTTCGGCTCAGGCGCAGCGACGAGCAACGGAGTCTGGTGTGGCGGCAATGTGGTGGCAATGGGGGCGAACGTGCTCGACCATCTCTTCTCGCATGAAATCGGGCACTCCTTCGGGCTTGCACATGTGAACGACTCCACGACTTTTTTCGATAACACCAATGTCATGCATAACTCCAGCAACTTCCGCGCGTTCCTCACCGAGGGGCAAACGTTCAGGGCGATGACGAACGCCGGGTCGGCGGTCAACACGCTAGGCGGGCGGACCGGGATCACGCGCGGGTGCGGAGCGCTAGCAACGTCCACCACCGACCCGAGTTGTCCAGCAGTCCAGAAACGTATTTGGGCTGACGGCGCCTCGTGGCCAGCCAACTGAACTACACCAACCCACCCTGGGAGGGAACGATGCGCATTTGCCTCTTGACCGCGGTGATGTTCACGGCGAGCGTCGCTGCACCGGCGTCGGCTCAAGTTCCGACTGGCCGCGCAAACGTCGATCGTGCGTACGCTGCGCTCGATGGACGCACGCGAGGCAGCGTCGAAGCGTACCTTCAGACGGACTGCGAGCTCGGCGAGGTAGGTGTTGCGCTACGCGCGCTTCTCGCGACGAACGGACGGACACGCCCTTACCTGATTGCCGTTCAGCAGGAGGGACCTCCATCACAGGTGTTGGCAGCGTTCGACCGGGGGCTCGAGAATACATGGCAGGCGAGAGATGCTTATCTTCGGACGCCTGACGCGCAGGAGCTGGGAAAGGAAGCCTTCGACCAAATGCGCGCGATTACGAAGGCTGCATACCTGGCCGAGCAACAGAAGGGAATTCAGGCGAAGTATCGGGAGCGTGCCGCCCTCGCATTGAAGGCCATGGCAGCGTCGGGCAGGTGACTCGACAACAACGGCTTCAAAAGTGAGCGCGTCACCAACATCGGTGACCCCGGAGATTTGAAGAGTCCGGCAGAATGTAGTAGTTGCTTAATGTATTTCCGTGCTTCGGGAGCAGGAGGTCGCTGGTTCAAATCCAGTCGCCCCGACTTTCTAATGAAGTCCCCGCAATGCTTTGCATTGCGGGGATTTTTTGCTTTCAAAATCTCGGGGATGAGTTTACGGATGTAGTATCCGCGTAAGGGATTCCCCTCTCGCGACGCCAGGCCCTGGTGCGCGACGTTTGGGACGACGGCCGACATCGGTCGATGAGTCTTTGTCTACTCGCAGGGAGAACCCCATGGCGGATCGGCTTGCGGCGCTGGAGCGGCAACTGCTGGACTTGCAGCGAAAGGTGGAGAGGCTGGAAAAGCGCATGGACGCCGGCGTACTCCTCCCCGGCGCTCCCGCCTCGCCGACCCAGACTCCGGGTGAAGATGCAGAATTGGGAACAATCGCTTTCAACTTCACTTCTCTTCTTACGCTTTCAGGAAGGAGCCTCATCATCCTCGGAGGCGCGTACCTGATTCGCGCGATAACTGAAAGCCGCGTGTTGCCTGCAGCGGCAGGTGTTGCGTTGGGAATGGCCTACGCGGGTTTGTGGATCCTTGCCGCAGGACGTGCAGCGAGTAAGGGTCTCAAGGGCGATGCAACGTTCCATGTCGTGGTCGCGACGGTCATCGCTTTTCCTCTCATCTTCGAAGCAACGGTTCGCTTCCATTTTCTCGGACCTCAGACGAGTGCCATTGCTCTGGGTTTCATGGTCGTTTTTGCGCTCGCGATCGCGTGGCGGTTCAACCATCAGATCATGGCCTGGATCATCACTGTAGCCGCCTTGATCACGGCAGTGGTTCTCATCGCAAATACCGGCGCGGTGCTCGCGATCGAGGCCTTCCTGTTAGTGCTGGGTCTTTCCACGTTGTGGCTGGGATACGACCGGCACTGGACGCTACTACGCTGGCCCGCGGCCCTGGTCGTGGATTTTGTCGCGCTCGGTCTCGTGCTGCGGGCTGCTGGGCCGGAGCGACCAGATCCACCCGCCATGGTCATAGGTCTGCTCATGGTTCTGGTGGGTAGCTACATCGCGAGTTTCGCTGTGCGAACCCTCGTTCGCGGCCGTGAAGTTCTGCCTTTCGAAATTTTCCAAACAGCCGCCAGCCTTGTTCTGGGCCTCGGTGGATCAGTGGTGGTGGTACGAGCGGCTCACGCAGCAGCTGAACCGCTCGGCGTGATCAGCCTGGCTCTCGGCGCGGGGTCCTATGCGGTGGCCTACGCATTCATAAGCCGAACGCACGGGAAGAACGTGAATTTCTATTTCTATACGGCTCTGGCGCTGGTGTTCACGCTGGCGGGTCTCTCCCTTCTGCTCGGAGTGACGCTGCTCATTCTTTCATTCTGTGCGCTTGCTGTGATCGTTACGCTTTTGGGGAGACGATTCAACCACCCCGCATTGCTGCTTCATGGATTCGCTTACCTGCTCGGAGCCGCCTGGGTCTCCGGCCTGCTGAAGGATGCCGGATCGTATCTCCTGGGCGATGCGGCAGCCCATGTCCGGGAGTCCGGGTGGATTGGATGGTTGGTACTGTTGGCCTCCGTCGGATGTGCGCTCACCTTGAATCGCAAGCGGGAATCTCAGGTGGTCCTCATGACCCGCGTGGCCCGGCTGGGTCAGGTAGGACTTCTGGTGCTCCTGCTTGGTGGAACGACCATCTACCTTGTAGTGGTTCTGATCACCCACCTTCTCGGCCATCCGTTGGAACAGGGCGGGATCGCCATCCTTCGAACGGCGGTGTTCGCTTGCTCGGCCGTTGCCTTGGCGGCCAGCGCTCGCCGTTGGGCGATCCATGAAATGGCTTGGCTGGCCTGGGTCCTCCTGGGAGGAACGGGTCTCGAGGTACTGGTCGAGGATCTGCGGTATTCCGGCCCTTCGTTGCTTTTCATCGCCTTCGCCATCATCGGAATCGCATTCATTCTTGTTCCCAAGCTCCTGTCGAAGACGCGACCGGAGAATCGTCCGGAATAGTCATTTCTTCAAGAATGAGGCTACAAGCTGTCACCTCCTTCGGCCCACAGTTCATTCCAACAAGAGCGCGCGGCAGGCGCGCATCAGAAGTATCTTGAAGGCTCTTACGTCAACTCGGAGGCTTTGATGATTCCTTCGCTCACGCGGTTTCGACTCGCTTCAGCGCTGGGTCTCTTTGGTGCAGTGACTTCGGTCGCCTGCGACCGGGGAACCCCTGCACGTTCGACCGCCGAGGCGCGTGCGCCTGGCACATCGATCGCTGCAGCACAGTCAACCGGCCAGTACAACCCCGCAATCACTGTTTACAAGGATCCCACCTGAGGCTGCTGTGAGGCATGGATAGAGCGACTCCAGGCGGCCGGGTTTAAAGTCAGTGTGATGAACACGGCCGACATGACGCCGGTGAAGGATCAGTACGGTGTCCCAGATTCGCTCCGCACGTGCCACACAGCCGTCGTGAACGGCTACGTCATCGAAGGACACGTTCCCCCGGAAGACATTCAGCGACTGCTCCGTGAGCGGCCGGTGCTGGCCGGGATCGGGGTGGCAGGCATGCCGATCGGCGCGCCCGGCATGGAGCAGGGATTGGCCAAGGAGCCGTATGACGTGATCGCCTGGAGGAAAAAAGGCCCCGACTCCATTTACGCTCGGCATTGAGCGTATACGTGATAAAGTTGCGCCACCATAGTTTCGCGGCCTTCACCCACTGATGCTGAATCGGGTTCTTTACGCGCTCGGACCCACCTGCGCCAGCGTCTGTTCTGTCGCGGCCGCAGCTTGCGGCGTGGCGCCAGCGTCCCGTGACTCCGCAGAGCGCGATGCAGTGCGCACGCCACGAGTGGAGCACTTCGCCACAAGCCATGACTGGACGCGATTCGGTTGGGACGCGAGCCGCTCGAGCGTCGCCACGGACGAAACCGGAATCGCTGCGGGTAACGTCGCGACGCTGCCCCGGCAACAGGTGGCATTGGATGGGACGGTGGATGCATCGCCGATCTATCTCCACGATGTCCGCGCCAACGGCGGCACGCACGACGTCTTTTTCGTAACGACCACCTACGGCAAAACGCTCGCGATCGATGCCGACGACGGAACCATTCTGTGGCGATACACGCCGCAGGGATATCAGAAGTGGGCCGGATCGAGGCAAATCACGACTGCGACACCCGTTGCGGACCCCAATCGGCAGTTCATCTACGCCGCTTCACCCGATGGCCACATTCAAAAGATCGCGGTCGCCGACGGCCACGCCGTGTGGAGCACAGCCATCACCCTTCTGCCCGAACGTGAGAAGATTGCTTCCGCGCTGAACTATGATCGCGGTCGAGTGATTGCCGTAACCGGCGGATATATCGGTGACGCACCGCCATATCAGGGACACGTCGCGACTCTCGATGCGGCGAACGGCCGTCTTCTCCACGTATGGAATTCGCTTTGCAGCGACCGGCACGAGCTCATGCAACCGAGTTCGTGCGACGAGAGCGGCTCGGCTATCTGGGGCCGTGCCGGGGCAGTGATCGACTCTACCACGGGAGACATTTTCATCGCAACCGGCAACGCCCGATGGGATGGGCAGACGAACTGGGGCGACGCTGCGATCGCGCTCGATTCGAATGCGACGAACGTACTCGACAATTACACGCCGGCGAACACTGACGAGTTGAGTGCGCGCGACGCCGATCTTGGCTCGACCTCTCCCGCGCTCCTTGGCGCCGGATATATCGCGCAAGGCGGCAAGGATGGATCGATCCGACTAGTCGGATTCGGGCGGACGCGTGGTGCCGTGCCTCGCCGCGGCGGCGAAGCGCAGGATGTGCCGACACCATCAGGCACTGATCTGTTCACTGCGCCGGCAGTGTTGCGCGCCGGCTCGACGACCTGGCTTTTCGCCGCCGACAACGGCGGAACTGCTGCATGGACTTTCAGCGGTGGTCGCCTTCACCAGGTGTGGCGAAATGGAAACGGGGGCACGAGTCCCGTGATCGCCGGCGGACTGCTCTACGTTTACGATCCCGGCGGTGGCCTCCGTGTTTACGTGCCGGAGACCGGAAAAGAGGTGGCGACACTGGAGTGTGGACGCGGCCACTGGAACAGTCCGATTGTCGTGGACGGGCGCATCGCGCTTCCTGAAGGCGACGCGAATCAACGTCGCGACAGCGGTGTCCTCAATATTTGGCGCCTGCCCTGAGAGGAGCGGACAGTGGGCAGCTCGGCGGGCGCCCGGACAGCCCGCCGGTCGCTCTTATCCCTTCATCGCGCCCTTCACGCGCGCCGGTGTCATCGGCAACTGCACCACGCGCGCGCCGACCGCATCGAACACCGCGTTCGCCACCACCGCGCCCGTCGTGATGATCGCGGGCTCGCCCCCTCCCTGAGGCGCGAGGTCCGGCGAATCCAGAATCACCGTCTCGATACGCGGCACCGCCGAGAAGCGCGGCAATTCATACGTGCCAAAGTTCGTGTCGAGCACGACGCCGTCCTTGAAGCGCACTTCCTCGGCCAGTGTGTAGCCGAGTCCCATGGTGATGCAACCTTCCATCTGTTGCGCGGCACCCTCGGGATTCACGACGATCCCCATGTCCTGCGCGCACACGACGCGGACGACCTGCACCTTGCCGGTGCCCTTGTCCACTTTCACTTCGGCCATTGTCGCCACGTATGTGCCTGCGTCAATGCCGCACGCCACGCCAAAGCCGCG
>JBGPLS010000135.1:0-8959 GCA_041486565.1 Gemmatimonadaceae bacterium | reverse complement strand
TACCTCGAGCGCGAAGGCCACCACCGCGTTTCCGTGAACGGTGTACGGATGCGCCGGGATTCCTCCTCCGGGATTCAGCTCAGTCGAGTAGAGCGGGATCTTTGCGTGGCGGCGCTTCTCGACATCCTCGTGCGCCCCATATAGCGTCTCCGCCAGCACCGGCTCCTCCACTATCCTGTCGTCGCCGGTCTGCACGATGTATTCGTCCACGGCAATCGCGTACGACGCCGCGCCTTCGAGAGAGAAGCCGGGCTCGAACATCGTCCCATCCAGATAATGAACGCCTCGGCCAGGCGCGTGGCCGTGGAGCTCGCACATCCGAAGGATGACCTCGCGCGCCAGGCGGGCGTCGGCCAGCTGCACGGCCGGCAGCAGCCACATGAGCGTGTCCCAGTCGGTCGTCGTCAACCCCCGGCCATTCCACGGCATCCTGCTGCGCACGGGATACACTCGCCCGTCGTCTATCGCGCGCGCTACGCCGGTGAAATAGGCAAAGAGCAGGTTCCGGTTGATCAGCCGATCGACGCCGCGCTCGCTCGTCGCCTGTTCGATTTTCTGAAGTGCAGCCCGCGTCACGGCCAGAAGTTCGCGCCATCCCCGCCGTCGCATCACGCCGAGTGTTGCGACCGCGCCGTCAGATTCGGTACCGCATGCGATCAGAAAAGCACTCTCGGCGCTCTCGCCTTCCGCCAGGGAAAAATCGCCAGCGATCTCCCACGACAGGTTCGACTCATCCACTGCGCACAATGCGCCTTCCTGATCCGCCGCGACTACGAGCGCGCAATATCCGGGAGAGCCCTTCCCCTCCACGACTACAACGCCATCTCTCAGGCTAACCGAGTGACGATCGTCGAAAACGCGGGGCGACCGAATCCGCTGCTGCCGGTGCCCGAGCGTACCGGCGAGGCCCACCGAGACGGTCACAGCGCTCGCTCCGCGATTCTCGACAGATACCGCGATCACCGCGCCCGGCAGATCCGCGTCGGGACCGTGAGGCGCAAAGATCGTCCCTCGCAGGGCGATGTCGCCCACCACGCAGGAAAAGGTCGGCAGCCACGACAGCTCACGCTCCCACACCATGCCGTCAGCGCCAAGCTGCTTCGTCTCACCACCAATCGAAATTCGGAGCGCAATCAAGGGAGGGCCATTCCCATCGAGATAGCTCTCGCTCCCCGCGAGCTCGATCGCCGCTTTCGCACCGGCGTGCACAACTCCGGCGAGATGAATCGAAGCATCCCGTGGATGGATGCACGGCAGAGACAGCCAGTGGTTACCGGTGATCTGCCAGGGAACGGAAGGCGGCGGAAGCATCATCGCGACGATGCCCATCCGGCGAAGCGTTGCGCTCGTCGTCGCATCACGCTGTCGCGGCGGTCTCGAGCAGCTCCCTCGCGTGCGCCCGGCTCAACTTGCTCTCGGGATCTCCGCCGAGCATGCGCGCAATTTCCGTGACGCGCGTGGAGCCGTCGAGCACGGCGACGTCCGCCGTCGTAACTCCGCCCCTGGCCGCCTTCGACACCACGATGTGATTGTGCGCCCGCGCCGCGATCTGCGGCAGATGAGAGATCGCAAAGACCTGATGATATTCGGCCACACGCCGCAACGTGTCACCAACCTGTAGCCCCACTTTTCCACCGATGCCGGAGTCGACCTCGTCGAACACGAGGGTCGGCACATCGTCCGCGCGGGCGAGGATTGTCTTGAGCGCGAGCATCACCCGCGACAGCTCGCCCCCCGACGCAACACGCGCCAGCGGCCTGCTGTCGTGCCCGACGTTCAACGCGATTCGGAACTCGACGTCCTCGGCGCCGCGCTCGTCGCTTTCCGGCTTGGGGGACAGGACGACCGAGAATTTTCCTCCCGGCATTCCCAGCTCCGGAAGCAGCACATCAACGGCTTTCGCGAGCTGTCGCGCTGCTGAAACACGCATTGCGGTCAGTCGCTTGGCCGCCGCCGCAAGCGCTTCCCGGGCAGCCTTCTCCCGCGCCGAGAGCTGCGCGACGTCGAATGCAGCGGAGTCGAGGAGGTCGAGCTCTTCCCTCGCCTTCGTCCCGGCTTGAACGACATCCTCGAGCGACGGTCCGTATTTCTTGATCAGCGAATAGATCGTTTCGCGCCGACGGCGCACTGTCGCCAGCCGATCAGGATCCAGAGCCACCGAGCTCGCATAGTCGGCCACCGCCCGTGATAGCTCATCGAGGGCGTAGAATCCCGCGTCGAAAAGCTCCTGAAAACGCGCCGCAGATGCATCGATTCGCCGGATGGCTCCAAGCGAGCGATTCACCGATGCGAGCCGTTCCAGAGTCCCTTCCTCTGCGGAGAGAACGGCACTCACCGATTCGGCGATCGTCCGGAGCTCGTCGGCATTCTCGATCACCCTCGCCTCATCTTCCAGCTTTACATCCTCCCCGGGAACCGGCTTCGCGTCCTCAATCTCGCGTGCGACGTGCCTCAGGTAATCGGCGCGGCGCTCCGCCTCGGAGCGCCGGGACGTGAGCGTCGCGATCTCGCGCCGAAGCGTCGTAACCTCCGCGTGCGAGCCGCGGACAAGAGACGCCTGCTGCGACGCGCCGCCGAATCCGTCGAGAATGGCACGCTGCGACTCACCGTCGAGCAGCGCCTGGGCCTCGTGCTGGCCATGGAGGTTGACGAGAAGACGCCCGATCTCGCCGAGCACCGTGGCGGTGACGGGCGAGCCGTTCGCCCACGCGCGTCCGCGTCCCGCCGACGAGATCTCGCGCTTGAGAACGAGCACTCCGTCGTCAACCTCGATCCCGCGGTCGTCGACGATCCTGGCCACAGCAGGGGAATCCGACGTGTCGAACACGCCTTCCACCGTCGCCTTCTCCGCGTCGGTGCGGATCAGGTCGGTGCTTCCGCGCTCGCCAAGGAGAAAGCCGAGCGCGCCGACGATGATGGATTTTCCCGCGCCAGTCTCACCCGAGAGAACATTGAAGCCGGCGGAGAGAGGCAGCGTCAGCGATTCGATGATCGCGAAGTTCTTTATCCTGAGCTCGATCAGCATTGCTGCGGCTGGTCCCAATCGGGCAGGCCGCCCCAACCCAGCTTCGCTCGCATCCTCTCGAAAAAGCTCGTCCCCGGGAAGCGCACGATGAGCACCGGATTCGGTGCGCGACGGACTACCAGCTTCTCACCGCTCGCGAGATTCGTCCCTACCTGGCCGTCGACCGTGACGATCAGCTCTTCGGGGTTCTGAATCGTTTCAACGCTGATCTCGGCGTCGGGCGGAATCACGAGCGGGCGCACGGCAAGCATGTGCGCCGAGATCGGCGTCAATATGATGGACTCGAGCGTCGGCACGACCACCGGGCCACCGGCCGAAAGACTGTAGGCAGTCGATCCCGTCGGCGTCGAAATGATCACTCCGTCGGCGGCGTACACACCGATGGATTCGCCGTCGATGGCGACGGCGAGGCGGACGACGCGCGCGAAGCCGCCCTTGTGCAACACGAAGTCGTTCAGTGCGAGCCATTCCTGCCGGTTGGACCCGGCGCCGTCAACCGCGCGGCCCGCAAGGGCCATGCGCGCCTCCGCCATGTAATTGCCGGTCGCGAGCAGGCGGAGCGCTGTCCCGGCGTCCTCGCTCCCGCAGGTGGTGAGAAAGCCGAGCCGGCCGAGATTCACACCGAGTATGGGAATTGATTTCCCGGCGAGAAGCCGAGCCCCGCGAAGCAGCGTCCCGTCTCCACCCAGAGTGATGAGGGCATCGATCGCATTCAGGTCTTCAAGTCTGTCGCCGACCTGCGCCAGCTCGTGAAGCTCCGCCTCGAACAGCAGGTCGACGTCGAGCGCGGGCGCTTCCCGGTGGAGCGTCCGCAACATCTCCGGAAGCTCATCGTAGCCCTTGTGTCCGATGACACCGACGCGCATCAGATAGCGCGCAGACGCGCGCCGCGAGCGTCTGTCTGGCGCAGCACCCTCGCGTGAGCGGCGATCCCGCCGGCGTCCAGCCCGGCGTCCGAAAGCTGGCGCGCGCGCGGCGCCTGCTCGATGAAGCCGTCGCGAACTCCGTGCGCCATTACGCGGACAGCCGGATTGATCCGGCCGACGACCGACGACATGTATGCCCCGAAGCCGTTCACCACCGTCCCCTCCTCGACCACGAGAATGTACCGGTTCTCCGCCAGAATCTCGTCGAGCATCGTCGCGTCATACGGCTTCATGAAGCGGCAGTTGACGACCGAGGCGCTGAGTCCATCGGCGGCGAGAATCTCGGCCGCGGCAAGCGCGGGAAGCACCATCGTCCCGACCGCCAGAATCGCGAGTCCGCCACCAGAGTCGCGGACTCCCGCGCCGCGCCTCAGCATCTCCCAGGTTCCGTACGGTACAGCCTCGATCTCGGCGATCGGCGGGACAATGTCGGGGGCGGCATCTCGTGGATAGCGGAACGCGAATGGCCCGCCTTCGTGCGACACAGCCGTGCGGAGAAGGCCAAGCATCTCGCGTCCGTTCTTCGGCGCGGCGAGAGTCATGCCCGGCACGGCGAGCATGTAGGCGATGTCGTAAAGCCCCATGTGCGTCGGACCGTCCTCGCCCACAAGACCAGCGCGATCCATCGCGAAGACCACGGACAGGTGCTGGATGGCGACGTCATGGATCACGTTGTCGTAGGCGCGCTGGAGGAAGGTCGAGTAGATGGCGCAGACGGGCCGAACACCGCGAGTCGCCATTCCGGCTGCAAAAGTCACTGCATGTCCCTCGGCGATTCCAACGTCGAAGAACCGGCGGGGATGAGCGCTGGCAAACAATCCGGTGCCAGTGCCGCTCGGCATCGCGGCCGTCACGGCGACGAGCTTCTCGTTCTCATCGCCGAGCTCGGAGAGACCCTTGCCGAATACGGCGGTGTACGCCGCGTTTGCCGACGACACCTTGAGCTGCTTCCCCGTTGCCGGGTCGTGTCCCGGAGGAAGGGCGTGCCATTTCTCAGTGTGCTCACCGGCGGGGAATCCTCTTCCCTTCTGCGTTATCACGTGAACGAGGCGCGGCCCCGTGAAGCCGCGTACTGCGGTAAACGTCTCGATCAGCGCATCGATGTCGTGGCCGTCGATCGGACCGAAGTAGCGGAAGCCGAGCTCCTCGAACAGCACTCCGGGGGTAAGGAAGGTTTTCAGGCTCTCCTCCCATTTCCGGATAAGGGTGCCCACTCCCGACAATGGACCCGGCGCCGAATCCACGACCGAGCCGATGGCGGAGCGGACGCGATTGTAGAGGGGATTGCGCTGGATCGACGTCAGGTATTTGGACATCGCGCCGACGTTCGGCGCGATGGACATCTCGTTGTCGTTGAGAACGACGATGAAGTCACGTCCCGATGCTCCGGCATTGTTCAGCCCCTCGTAGGCGAGGCCGCAGGTGAGAGCGCCGTCGCCGAGCACTGAGACGACGCGGAAATTCTCGCCGTTGAGATCGCGCGCGGTCGCCATGCCGAGGCCGGCAGAGATCGCGGTCGCGGCATGGCCTGCGCCGAAGGTGTCATACTCGCTTTCCGCCCGCCTGAGAAATCCCGAGAGCCCTTTCTCCTGGCGCAGCGATTCGATGCCCGTGTTGCGGCCGGTGAGGAGCTTGTGGGGATAGCCCTGATGACCGACGTCCCAGACGAGCTGATCGCGCGGGGCATCGAACGTGGCGTGCAGCGCGACTGTCAGCTCCACGACGCCAAGCCCGGCCCCGATGTGGCCTCCGGTGCGGGAGCAGACTTCGATGAGTCGCTCCCTGATCGCCGCGCAGAGCTCGCGCAGCTCATCGCGCGTCAGCGGCTTCAGGTCTTCGGGAGATTCGATTCGGTCGAGTATGGTCATCAGGCTTGCGTTCTTTATCAGTGAGTTCGCGAAACGATCAATTCAGCCAGCTGTTCGAGCTGGGTCGTCAGCATGCCGTGCAGTCGCAGCTCCTGACACGCCGCGGCTGCCAGGTCACCGGCCCTCCTCTTCGCTCCATCGACGCCGAGAAGCGCCGGATACGTGCTCTTTCGCAGCGCCGCGTCGCGGCCTGTGATCTTCCCCAGCTTGTCCGTCGATGAAGTCACGTCAAGGACGTCATCCATGATCTGAAATGCCAGCCCGACTCGCGTGCCGTAACCCACGAGCGCGCTCAACCGGTCTCCACTCGCACCGGCGGCAATTGCGCCGATCTCCAGCGAAGCAGCGATCAGTGCGCCCGTCTTTGCGCCGTGTATGACGTCGAGCTCGTCGCGCGAGGGCGCCGCCCCCTCGCCCTCGAGATCGAGCAACTGCCCGCCGATCATTCCGCCTGCCCCGGCCGCCCGCATCAATCCCTTAACTATCGTACAGCACGTCTCGCTGGGCAACACGAGGCCGAGGGCGGAATCGTAGGCCAGTCGCGCCGCGAGGGGGATCATGACCGCCCCGGCGATCGTCGCAGGACGAATGCCGAAGACGCGGTGCGCAGTGGGCCTTCCTCGCCGGATGTCGTCGTCATCCATGCACGGCAGATCGTCGTGGAGCAGTGAATACGCATGGATGACCTCGACGGCGGCGGCGAGTCCCGATGCATCAGCGACACCACCGGCGGCGCGGTATGCTGCAAGGACAAGCATTCCACGCATTCGCTTCCCGCCGCCCTCGAGGGCGTATCGAATCGGATCGGCGACCGGAGCGGGGAGCGCGGAAAGATTCTCCCGCGACACGCGGCCAAGCGCGGACTCGACTGCGTCGCGCAGCTCGACGCCGGGCATCGCGAGCGCGCTAGGCGCCGAGATCCCGCAGCTCCAGAACGCCGTCGGCGCGCTCGATCAGCTCCTTCACGCGCGTCTCGGTCTCCTCGAGCTCACCGGACGCAAGGCGTAGCAGCTCGATGCCCTCCTCGAACAGTCCCAGGGCGGCGTTGAGGTCCAGCCGTTCGCTCTCGAGCTGGGCGACGATTGCCTCGAGCCGCTTGAGATTTGATTCGAAGGACATACCGGAATATCAGTCGGCGTGAAGGGGGAGACAAGCCGACAACTACCATTGCGGACTGCGGACTAACTGCGGACTGCGAACTAACTGCGGACTGCGAACTAACTGCGGACTGCGGACCACTGCGGACTGGTTCGTAGTCCGCAGTTAGTTCGTAATCCGCAGTCAGTAGTGTCCGGTTATAAGTCGAACAGCGGTAACTGGTTAGCGAAATTATCATCGAGCTGCGACGGATCGAACGTGCTAAGTAGTTGTGGCAGCTCAACTTTCTCGAAGAGGGACACGCTGAGAATCTGTAGCACGGTGTAGAGCGGCAGTTCGCACCGGAGGCGCTTCCGTACGATGGCCACCAGAACATAGACGCTGATGGCGGTCCAGATTTGCGTCTTCACCGCGTTTTCCGAGGTGCCGTAAAAGGCCTTGATGCGCAGATGTTGTTTGATCCACTTGAAGAACAACTCGATCTGCCAGCGGCGCTTGTAGAGCGTGGTGATCGTCAGCGCAGGCAGGTCGAAGGCGTTCGTGAGAAAGATGAACGGCCGCGCAAACTCCGCATCATAGAAGCGGACGCGGCGCAGGTGCACCGGATAGCCCGCATGACTGTAATGCCCGATGAGACGCACCGTCTGGTCGCTGCGCAGTCCAGTCGTGCGGTCGACGGAGTGCGAGTATACGCGCGCGGCGTGGAGATTCTTCTTCGCACGAATGACGAAGCCCGCGCCGGCCTCCGTGAAGCGGTAGAGCCGCGCAAAGTCGACATAGCCACGATCCATGATGTACATCGCGCCCGGTTCGGGGGTGAGTTGGTCGAGCATTATATTCTCGTTCACACGCCCGTCGGTCACGTGAATCACCGAGGGAATCGGTCCACGGAGGTCGAGAAGCGTGTGCAGCTTGATGGCCCCGACTGTCTCGCGATAACGCGCCCACGGAAAGAGCGACACACACAGTTCGATCAACGTCGCATCGAGCGCATACACCGTCCGCTGGAGATCGAGTCCCAGGTCTTCGTGCGCGTGCAACGGGCGCGCAATGGTGATTAAGCACTGCGCAAAGTCGGCATAGATCCGCCAATCGCGCGTCTCATTCGCATCGGCGAGCGTACTGCGGCGAATCGTGCCCCGAATGCCCATGTGGTAGAGCTTCGGCGCCATCGCCTGTAAGCATGCGCAGATGTCCCGCAAACTTTCGCGGAAGGTGAGCTGTGCGAAGGCGAGGGTGAGGAATTGATCCAGACAGGAAAATGACCGGACGTTGTGATCCCCATCATAGCGCGCCACAGATGTGCGAAATTCGCGCAACGGGAGTGCTTCCATCACCTGCGAGAACACCGTGCGGCCAGAGTACATAAAACATCCCCTCGCTGAGAGCGTAGGGCTGGAAGCTACTGGCCATTTTCAAGTCGATTTCGTCGCACAGGGGATCTAACAGTCTACACCGCACGCGCTTACCAGCATGGTGCGCTCAAACAACCGGACACTACTGCAGAAACCCGGATGCTCATCACCGGTCGTTCTCGATTCCGGCGAGCTATCTCTCGACTCTTCACGGCGGCATCGCCACCGGGCAGCACAGGTTTGGCGAGCTTGGGATAGACCTGTCGCGGGACTTCCGGGCGCTCAAGGCGTGGATGAGCATCAAGACGTACGGGTTCGCCAAGTACGGGAGGATGGTCGATCAGAATGTCGCCCAGGCCGCGTACCTCGTTTCGCTCGTCGAGGCGCGCGACGATCTGGAGCTGGTTGCACCGGTGCCGCTCAACGTTGTGTGCTTCAGGTACGTGAGGCCCGGCGTGTCCGATGCGCAACTCGATGAAATCAACGAGAGAATTCTCGTTCGGCTTCAGGAGGATGGTCTGGCCGTCCCGTCGGGTGTGCGCATTCGCGGGAAGTTCGCGCTCCGTGTTGCGAACGTGAATCATCGCAGCCAACGTTCCGACTTCGAGGCGCTGGTGAACGACGTAGCCCGAATCGGAGAGGAACTGCTGGGATAGCTGGAGTAGCGCCACCTCGAAAAGGAGGCTC
>JBGPLS010000134.1:0-9060 GCA_041486565.1 Gemmatimonadaceae bacterium | reverse complement strand
TGCGGCGAGTCTGGCACGTGGACTCCGCGCCGCACTCGACCAGATGAACGTGAAGAAATAGGATGCACCGATGACATCGAAATCCTGTCAGCCATCAAGCAAGTCCTTGCCTTGGTGTCGCATAATGACACTGATGATTGGAGCCGTAGCAGCGGTCGCCTGCAACCGTGTCGATTCCACACAGAATGCGGCCGACACGGCAGTTGTTGGCGTGCCAGCCGCACCTGAGTCGGTAACCGCGCACAGCCAAGCGAGTCATCCCCTCCCCCAGGTTTGCCCCAGACGGCCAGGCTCAACGCTTATTACCGCCAAGGGAATCGGACCTGCGCAGGTCGGTATGTCACTCGCTGACCTGAACAAGCTCTGCGCCGTTCGCGACTCCGCGCTCCGCGAGGACGAAGGCCAGCCGTCGAATGGCCGAGCGATCTCGGTCGGCGAGGGATCGGCGCCCATTCTCCTTTTCGTTGACGAAGCGAAGCAGGCAATTCGAACCGCCACGAGCAGCGATCCTTTCTTCCGGACAACGGGCGGCGTCGGCATCGGTGCCACTGTCGGGGAGCTGAGAAAAAGCCACGGCCGGCTATGCGGCGACCTTGGTCCAACCGGCATCGATGTCTGGGCGGCGTCTCTTCCCGGCGTCGTCTTCGGAACCACTGCCTATCCGCCGAAGATGCCGGGGGGCGGTTCGGGACTGAAGCGCGATGCCCGCGCCGTCCCCGACAGCGCTCAGATTACGACCGTCGCGGTCTCTGCTACGCCGCGCCCCTGTCCGCGCTAAGAGAGCGGCGATCCAAGTCCCGGTCACACAGGCACCCGGCTAGGTGTGCGGCATGGACCCTCAGCTCCGGGACCGCCGTCGCCTCCCAGTCACGCGCCTTGAACAGAGGACCGACATAGTACATCACGGCGACGCCTTCCCACCGGCGCCGACGAGCGCTCCATCGTCCGATACGCGAAGCCCAAGGCGAAGGGGATCGGTCGCGATGGCGATCCGCATTTTTTCAGTCGCGATCAGCGGCGTGACGCTTTCCGGCGTGATGCCTGAGCAACCGATCTCTCGAGTATATCGTGAATGAGAGTCTGATATGGAATGTGCTTCCGGGCTGCCATCGAGCGAAGCTTGGCGAGCAGGTTCGGGTTGATGCGTATTGCGATTGATTTCTTTACTGCGTCCCCGACCGGAGGCCGGCCGATTGGTCGCAATCGACTGAGCTGTTCGTCCGTGAGCTCAGGAAAATCGGAAAAATCGATTTCGCTGTCGGGCGGCTGTCTCGCGCTCTCTCTTGCTCGCGGGACGCGCAGCGATGATACGGATGGTTTCGATTTCATTTGTCCTCCGAACGGTATACGCGATGCTCAGTGCGCGCCGATTGCTCGAGTACCCAATGAGAATCCAACGCTGTTTGATCTGAGAGTGAGCTGAGTCTTCAACGACCATCGGATGCGGATCGTCGAAAACGGAAATCGCCTCCTCGAACGAAACCCCATGTTTCAGGAGGTTTGACGCAGCTTTCCCTGGATCCCAGGTAAACATTATTTCGGTATATACGTAATGTCAAGGAATGGAAATTCTTCAGCATAGGCTCACTTCCGGGATTCGCGACATCGTTTCCGGAGCAGCGGACTCATAATCCCACGGTCGCAGATCAGTCCCACCATCCCTGCATGTACCACTCTCCCTCCTCCGTCACTTCACGGAAAATCCAGACGAGCGTCCCCTCCTCGGTAACGCAGCGGAAATACTCGCGCGCGTAAGGCTCCTCCCACTGTCCCCCCGAGACGCGATCGGGACCGGCGGCCGACTCGATCGTCACCCATCCGCCGTTGTCGCGATATCTGACCGGCAGATCGTGATCGCGCCGCTTCGCTGTCTTCACCGAGATCGGTCGCGGAGTCTGAAGAATCTGGAGAGTGAAGCGCGGCGCGGCCTTTGACTCGCGCACGAGATGCGTGCGCGCCGCGTGCGCCGGCTCCTGCACGAGCCAGCTCGTCCGCCTCTCGAGAAGCGGATGACGGGTGTTCGATGGGACCACGATCACCGTTCCCTGATCGTCGAGTAGCTGGGCGACTGTCTCCTCGGTCGCGCGCGCGGTGGCGAAGCCGCGGTCGAAGATGTCACCCTGCCTCTCGACCTCGCCGGTCACCGCCTCGACCCTGAGAGTGATCCCGATTACCCCGTCGGCGAGCACGATGGTGTCGAGGTGCGTGCGGATGAGACGCATCCACGCTTTCCGGCTCGACGTGGAGCGCGCGGGACGCACCAGATGCTCGTAGCTCGTCCTGTTGGCGAGCGAGAAGACGAGAGTCATCTCGCGCGCGCACTGGCCTCCCTCGGTGAGCGAGGTGCAGACGTTGTCCACCAAGGCGTTGATGACGAAGACGAGACGCTCGGGATCGGTGAGCGTGTAGTCCACCCAGTCGAGCGCCGCTTCGGGAAGGGACCGCGGCGGAGAGCTGAAGATCCTCCGCCGGTCGTCCGCACGCGCCAGCCGCCACAACTGGACGCCCTCGGCCCCGAACCTCACCTCGACCGATTCGCCCTCGAGACGGGCGAGGTCGGCGCACTTCTCGATACCGACCCCCTCGAAAAGCGAGTCGAGGTGAGGCGAAGGGCCAAGCACTGTCACCGGCTGGGGGTCCAGGAATTCCCTCTCCCTGCCGGGCGATATTATGGTGGTGGCCGAAGGATATCGCGCTGCTACTTCAGCGATGATTGGGACAATCGAAGCTCCAATATGCGCACTGGTGGCGCCTTGCTGTCCTAATGATGATAGTAATTTATCGGCGATCTCACCCACTGCCAGGCTCCGCGAATCGGCCCAGATCAGCCGCCGCTCTACTTCGAGAGTGAGCCGAGGAACAATTTTCAGGAGTGCCGGGACCAGTCCGGTGATGGACTCCGGGGTCCAGCTCGAGCTCCACAGACAGATGAAAGTCATAAAAGAGGGGCAGCCATATTAACCCGAACATATACCGAAAGCAAGAATGACGCCCGATGGGAGCGGCCTTTGCGCAGCATGATGGCTTGATGGGGGAATCCGGTAATGGAAGAGGGTAATGACGACCCATCCAGTTTGCGCGTCGTGAGTGTCCAGTTCTTCAGTTGACCCGTTTCACCGTGATTATTCACGGAAAAACGGGCGACGGGATAACTGGAAACTCATAACGCGCATACTGAATGGGTCCGATTCCCTCTGGCACTGGATCCCCGGAACCCCGCGATAAGCCTTTCATTAGGAGGACAGAATGATCCGCAAACTCAAATCGGGGGAGTACCGGCTCTACTCGAGGAAGAAAGACAAATCCGGCAAGCGAAAAAACCTCGGCACATTCAAGTCGCGCGCTGCGGCCGAAAAGCACGAGAGAGCGGTGCAGTACTTCAAGAGACTTGGGTTGTAGTGCTGCTCTACGGTCCGGTGCCGGTGCCGACTGTTCGGAGGTTGTACATGGCCGGGGTGGCGCCGACGGCCAAGGCTCCGCCTTCCAGGTGCGGGACCTAACCCATCCAGTTTGCGCGTCGTGAGTTCCCGGTTTTTCAGTTGACCCGTTTTCCCGTCTGCGCCAAGGTTCTCGAGTCCGACCTGTCCCAGGTCATTATTCACGGAAAAACGGGCGACGGGATAACTGGAAACTCATAACGCGCATACTGAATGGGTCCGATCCTCTCGCGGTTCAGTTCGTGACGCCCCGGCGATCCTTCAACCCGGCCTCGAGAGAGATTCTCTGATCGAACCTCTCCACGGGAATCGAGAACTCTGTCTCCCGATTCCATCCCAGCGAGTAAGCCCTCACGCGAATCATCGCTGACCTCGCCTCGGCCGGATCTCCAAAGGGACTTCTCCGCCAGCGATAGCTCTGTGGAAGGATCTGCGACGTGAGGCGGAGGCTCGCCATCGAGGTGTGAGACGTGAGCGCCACGAACGCGCTCCCTCCCTCGCGCGCGGCACGCGAGAGGCGGACCATCTCCGTCCCCGCGGGCTCGGCACCTGCGAGCACTAACAGGGCGAAGCCCCCACAGCGCAACAATTCCTCCGCACACCGAAGCGAATTGAGGCGACTCGCGGGGCGCACGAGCACCGGCCCTTCTTCCCAGAATTCGCCGGCGATGGTGCCGAGCGCGTCGATCCAGGCGGCACGCTCCCCGGCGGCGACGGTGGTGTGACAAGCCGCGCGCAGCACGGCGGTCACTCCTCCCCTCGGCAGCCACACCGAGAGACGACCGCGGGGGAGACCGCCGCCCGGCAGAATCGCATCGAGTGGAGCGACTCCAGTGATGACCGGCTCTGCTGTGCGATGAGTGACCGGAGTCGCATCGGGAAAGCGCTGCTCGAGCAGCGAGCGGAGTTGCGGGAGGGCGGACATGGTCTTAGCTTTAGTTTAACCCGAACAAATACCGAATACAAGAACCTCGCCTGGGCTCGTGAGGCACTCTAGCTTTGCAGTCCTATCCCGTAACTCCGGAGGGCAAGGCTGTGAAAAACCTTTGGGAATCCGACGCCAGACAGGAGATCTCACATCGCCTCGACCGGCTCAGGCCGGATGCAGTCGCCGTCTGGGGACGGATGAATGCCAGACAGATGATGGCACATGTCGTCGACGCGCTCCGGATGGCGATCGGCGACTTGAAAGCCGAAGAGAGAAAACTTCCCATAAGGTTCGCGCCGCTCAAGCAGCTCATCATCTACGGCCCTCCCTTCCCGAAGAATTCGCCAACCGCTCCGGAGCTGAAGGGCAGACAGGCGGACGACTGGGAAGCGGAGTGCGCGAAACTCAGAGAATTGATGGAGACCTTCGCGAGCCGGCCGCGAGACACTACGCTGCCGCGCCATCCGGCGTTCGGGAAGCTCTCGCGCCGAGCATGGGGAGCGCTAAGCTATAAGCACCTCGACCATCACTTGAGGCAGTTCGGAGTCTGACTCGAGTATGGCTACGAGAACCACATCCGTCCCGCGACCAGGACCAGGAACACGGCGAACGACCGCTTGAGCTCGAGCGGAGTCAGATAATGCGCGAGCTTTGCCCCGAGGAACGCGCCGAAGAAGATTCCGAGGGCCACGCAGAGTGCCGCGAGAACATTTACGTCTCCTCTTTTGTAGTACTCCCATACGCCCCATGCTCCAGCCGGTAGCAGAAGAGCGGCAAGCGAGGTCCCGATGGCGGCGAGCGGGGTAAGTCGGGCGAGCAAGATCAGGGCGGGGACGATGATGATGCCCCCGCCAACTCCGAACACACCGGCGAGAATCCCGGCTAGGAATCCGATGACTATGAAGACGAGGATCATTGCAATATGCTCCTGAAGCAGATGCTCAATCTTCGGCGGTATCCCGCCTGAATTCCAGAGCCGACGCCGACGGCAACAGGCGGTACAGGTGGCTCGCGCCGGGAGTCGGCTGTGCCGCGGCTCTGCTCGTGATCGCCATCACGAGCGGCGCGGGGCCCGGCCTCGATCCAGACGCAATTGGATACCTCGGAGCGGCGACGTCGCTGGCACATCACGGATCATTGCGCGTTCCGTCGAGCACCTGGGACGCGGAAGATTCCACTTCCGCGCTCACGACCTGGCCTCCGGGATTCTCGGCGGCGATGGCTATCCCGCAAAGTCTTGGCGTCTCACCTCTTTCAAGCGCGCGGATCGTGCTCGCGACGGCGGCCTTTGCCTCGACCGCCGTTCTTTTTCTCCTGTTGAACGGCGTTGCAGGTCCAGCACCGGCGGTCGCAGGTGTCGTCGCGGTATTCGTGACGCCGGCGATTGTCGGGGTGCATCTCTCTGTATTGAGCGAGCCTTTGTTCCTCGCTCTCCTCCTCGTGACGCTGTGGGCTATGGTTTGTCGTCCACGGCATCCACTGGTCGCAGGAATCCCCGCAGCGGCGGCGGCGATGGTTCGCTACGCGGGAATTTGCGCGCCGGCGGCAGTCGTTCTATGGTTTTTCTTCCGCGGCCAGAAGCAATTGCGACAGCGTTTCGTGGATGCGGGAAAGGCCGCGCTGGTGCCGGTGATCGGCTTTGGCGGGTGGCTGATTCGGAGCGCACGGGTACCAGACGGTCAGGGTGGGGCCGGGATCGCGCCTTACGGGCACTTCGGCGCGACGTTGCGCGAGGGAGCGCAGACGATCGCCGACTGGCTTGCTCCGGGAATTGAATCACCGTCGCTTCAGGCGATCGTCGCCATTTCTGTCGTTGTCGCGATCACCGTCATCGTCGTGACAGCATGGCGGCGCATCGCGGCGCAATCACGCGTCGGCCGGAGCGCGGGCGCGCTCCTGCTGTTGCGGGCCGACATACTGCTGCTCTCGTGCTATGTCGCAATTCTTCTCTCGGCGCGGTTACTTGTGGGCGATGCGATCCCATTCGATTTCCGCCTCCTCGCACCGGCCGTGCTGCTCGCCGAAGTCGGAATCGCGGTCGCGCTAATGTCGTTTCTCGGCGGGGCGACGAGGCCGATACAGGCGACAGTCATTGCCCTCCTCTGCCTCTGGGTCGTGGGATCGATCGCCGTGAGCTCGGCGGACGCGTGGGACTCCGTCACGATCGGGTATGATTTCGCTTCTACGGATTGGCGGGCGTCACCGACGCTCAAGTGGGTGAGAACCGGAAGCGCGGGCTGGACACTGTTCACCGACTGGCCGGCCGCCGTCTATTTCCACACGCATCGCATCGCGCGGGACATTCCGGCGTCGCTGGACACCACCGATTTGCGCGAGTTCGGCAAGATCCTCAGAGAGAGGCATGGAGCCTTTGTGGCATTCACGGCGTACAATACGGACTACCCACCCCCGGATTCGATCGCCCATGCGCTCGGGCTCGTGCAGGCCAGGAACTTCAGCGACGGCAAGGTCTGGGTTAGCCCGGCAACGGAGCCCAAATGATTGACCGAGCGCTGGCGAGGCTCATGGTCATGCTGCACGTCACGTATGTCGCATTCGTCGTCTTCGGGAGCCTGCTCCTGTTCCGATGGCCAGGTTTGATGTGGGTTCATCTCGCGGCCGTCGTGTGGGCGTTTGGAACGTTGGTGTTCAATCTGGGCTGCCCGCTCACTCCATGGGAGAAGACCTTCTGGAAACGCGGCGGAGTCGAGCCGTACCCCGAGGGGTTTCTCCAGCATCATGTCCTGCGGACCCGCTTCGCCGCCGAGCACTCGCGCCGATACCACATACTTATCGGATTGGTCGTTACGGGCGTTAACCTGGCCGTTTACTCGATGATACTGCTGAGGAGCTGACGGTCGACGGCTCCGGCTCGCCGGGGCCTTGCCACCCCCCCATTTCCTCGGCCACCTTTATGAGGCGCCCCCCGCCGCGAGTATGGACCATGCAGTAAGTGGCGAGGTACAGCAGAACAATCCCCACCCTCGCCGATCAGAGCCCCTAACTATGCGCGAGTACAAAAGCGAAGACATCCGCAACATTGCCGTCGTCGGACACGGCGCGAGCGGCAAGACTACACTGGTAGACGCCCTCGCCTTCGTGTCCGGATCCTCAAAGCGTCACGGGTCTGTTCGTGACGGAACCGCGCTGACCGACTTCTCTCGAGAAGAAACGGAGCGCGGTTTTTCAATCAGTCTGGCGTGCGCCCACGCAGAGTGGATGGACTCCAAGATCAACCTCCTCGATACCCCCGGTTACTCGGACTTCCAGGGCGACGCGATCGCCGGGTTGACCGCTGCCGACGGCGCCCTTGTCGTCGTCAGCGCAACGGCCGGTGTCGAGGTCGGGACGACCCGGATGTTCAACGAGGCGATTGCGCGTAACGATCCCATTCTCTTCGTGGCGTCGATGATCGACAAGGAACACGCCTCCTTCGATTCGGTCTACGAAGGCATCAAGTCGAAGCTCACGCCGCGCGTGATTCCTGTCGAAGTGCCGATTGGCGAGGGACCGGAGTTCCACGGCATCCTCAATCTTTTCGACAAGAAGGCGCATCTCTTCAAGAAAGGCACGAAGCTCGGCGAATACGACGAGGTGGATGTGCCCGCCGAGGACAAGCCAAAATTCGACAAATACTACGAGCAGCTCATCGAGACGATCGCCGCAACTGACGACGTTCTGCTCGAGAAGTACCTCGGCGGCGAGGAGATCGCGCGCGGCGACGCATTGAACGCGATGAAGGAGGCGATGAAGCGACAGGAGCTGTTTCCGCTCTTCTGCTGCTCATCGGAGCTGACCTACGGGACTCAGGCGCTGCTAACCAAGATCGTCGAGCTGATGCCGACCGCGTTCGAGATGGAAGAAGTCCACGCATTCGTCGGTTCGGAGGGCGACAACACCGTCGAGATCCACGCCGTCGACAACGCTCCCTTCACCGCCCTCGTCTTCAAGACACATTCCGAGCCGCACGTCGGCGACGTCTCCTATTTCCGCACGTTTTCAGGGAGTCTCAGCAACGGTCAGGAAGTCTACAACGCGACCCGCGGAGCAGCCGAGAAGATGGCGCACATTGCGGTACCGCAGGGGAAGGAGCGGACGGAGGTGGCGCTGCTCCACCCGGGCGACATCGGGTGTGTCGCCAAGCTGAGGAACACTCACACCAACGACACGCTGTCGACGCGCGAGCATCCGGTACGGCTTGTCGGCATCGACTTCCCGGAGCCAAGGGTTGTGTACGCCGTCCACGCGACGGCGCGCGGTGACGAAGAGAAGCTCCAGCAGGGACTCCACCGCCTGCACGACGAGGACACCAGCTTCCAGACGCACTACAATCCCGAGACGCACGAAACGATCGTGGCCGGACTCGGCGAACGGCACCTCGACGTCGTGATGGCCCGCCTCAAGCGGCAGTACGGAGTCGAGGCCGAGCTCAAGAAGCCTGAGATCGCGTATCGCGAGACGATCGCCACCAAGGGGCAGGGACAGGGACGGCATAAAAAGCAGAGCGGCGGGCACGGCCAGTTCGGCGATTGCTGGATTCGGATGGGTCCAACCCAGCGCGGTGCCGGCTACCAGTTCGTGAATGCCGTTGTCGGCGGGTCCATTCCCTCGAAATTCATTCCCGCCGTGGACAAGGGAATTCAGGAAGCGTCAGTGCACGGCATTCTCGCCGGTTATCCGATGGTGGACTTTCAG
>JBGPLS010000133.1:0-9159 GCA_041486565.1 Gemmatimonadaceae bacterium | reverse complement strand
GGTGGCGCGCACGCCGAACGGACTGTCGGCGGTGCCGAGCTGCGGGATGCCGAGGCGCGGCAGACCGGGCACGTCGAAGAAATTGACCCCACCCAGTAGGCCGATTTTCTCATCGGCTGTGAGCTGTGCGAGCAGCGATTCGACGCGACGCTCCACATCGGAGTTCGCCATCATCGCCGCTTGCGCCGATGCGTTGTCCACGACCGTCAGGACTGTTGCGAGGAACAGCAGAACCATCCGCATACCATGCTCCGAGTGAAGGCTAACGGCCTATGCTTCTGTGCGGGGCGGCAAGCCAGGCTTGGCCCGCTCTTAGCGTTGATGATCAGCTCTGAGCTTTTTGCCGCCGCCTATTTTTCTCCTGCAACACGATAAAAATGACGAATCCCGCCAAACTCAGCCAGCCCAGCCAATCGCCGAGCAAGACCAGACCATTTACGCGGCAGGATGCGATGCTGGGCAATCAGCACGGGAACGAACGCAAAGAATGCCAGGAACCAGACGTTGTATGGATGAAATGCCAGGATGAGCATCACAGCGGTCAACGCGCTGACTCCGATACCTGCCGCGATGCGCGTGAATTTGTGGGGGGCTTTGTTTCCAGAATCGTTTATGGGTGCAATCAGCAAGTCCCCCTCAGGCGATTCTTCGCTCTCTCACGGCGTCCGGATATACACCGGCCGATGCGTGACGCGCAGTGTCAAGCGGCCGCCCACCGTGCGCGCCGTCGAGCGGGTGGGCTGGGTCTGGCCCATCTGTGTTATGACCGGCTCGAGCGTAGCAGTCGGCGCACCCACGTCCAGCTGCACATCCAGCCCGGGCTCTCCGTCCTCCGGCAGCAGCGCCGCACGCGGATCACGCCAGGCGATCCAGAAAACGCCGCTGGGCCCGGTGACCCGGTAGACCCTCGCCATGGGATCAGGGTACGGAACCCGCTGAACAGACTGGTACGACGCGAGGTGTCCCATCATCTGCCTGATGGCGTTGAAGAGAGGATACCGCTCCAACACCTGGCCCGTGAAGGGATTGGGCCTGACCGCACCGCCCCAGGCGGAAATGCCCGCAGCAGCTCGAAAGAGTCTGCCGGTCGCGAGTGGGATATCGGCGGTGAACGATAGGTTGATGAGCCTTACGCCCTGTTCGGCCGCAATGATCGTCCGCTGGACGTGATCGGCGGCTACGAAGCCGCGCGTCCATGCCAAAGTCGCGGCGTTCCCATTCACCAGCTTCGTGAAGTACGCCGCGAGCCGGCAGCGGTCGGCCTCGGTTGCGGGCGCGCCGATTAGTCCCAACGGGCTTCCGGTGCATACCGTGGCCGGCCCCCACCCGATGTATGACGTCGGGACCGTATCGCTGATTATCACCGGCTTGGTGTACCCTCTCCGGGAGGTTTCGTACGCAAGCCAGCGCAGAACGTGCTCGATCTCGTAGGGCTCGCCCAGATTATGGAAGTTGATGACGTCGAATAGCTCGGGATGGTCGAGGACGGCCCGCATGTCGGCGAGGTCGTGGTGTGTGTCAGCCCGCTTCGTCTTCGCCCATACATTGTCGTAGTCGGCCGAATTCCGCACGTTCATGTTCACGGGCGTGATGAGAAAGGCGGCATGCGCCACGAGCACCCGATCCGAGGCGCGATGCGCCGCTTCGTACGCGAGTCGCAGCGTTTCCAGGTAGTCGGCCACCGGTTCCGGCTCGTAACTCGAGAACTCACTCCCGATCTCCACGTACCGAACGGGCCACCGCAATCCGGGCATGTCGGCGACGCCGTCCCCGTCGTACCGCTCAACGACTGATGCAACCCATCGCTGGAAATCGGCCCGGTACTGCGGCCTCGGACTCGCGTTCGTGTACTTGAGCTGCTTCACATCCACGGAGCCCCACACGCTGTGGGGCTTCAGCGCGATGGTGAGCTCGGTGAATCCGCTCTTCTGGTACTCGCGCACGAACAGGTCCGGCTTGGAGAAGTCAATCGGGAGGTTGGGGCCTCGCTGCATCGCGCCCCACTCCGTGGCCTCGGCCAGGAGCTTCATGCCAGGCATCCCGGTCTGGGCAAAGTCCCGTGCCATCGCCGCCACGAGCTGTGGGTTGTTCACCACCGCGTACTCGAGGCCGACGACAAGGCCACTCCCCGCGGATCGACCCGCCTGCTGACCCGACGCCGCCGCAGCGGCCATCATCAGGACCAGCGATAGGACAACGTACTTCCTGGTCATGGTGCCTTCCGCACTCGGGCCAGTGCGCTCACGCAGGAGCCCCAGCGCACAGAGACTATTACGTTACGGTTCCTCGCGCGATGGTACAAGGGACGCCGTACCTCAGTGACGGGTCACCGCCGAACAGCGAACGGAAAATCGTGATCCTCAACTGGAGCCAGCTCGTCCAGCGCGGTCACGGCAGCGCCATCCGGGCCCTGTCTCACAACGCGCGTCAGCTCCTCGAGGTTTTCCAGATCGCCCGACGCCGCAAGCTCAACGCTTCCGTCGGCACAATTCACAACCCAGCCCGCGAGCCGAAGTCTCCGCGCGTGAACTCGAACGAACCACCGGAAACCAATTCCCTGCACGCGGCCGCGTACCCGGAGACGAATCGCCGGCACGGGACTACCCCCTGTTCCGCAGCAGGGATCCGAACGCAGCCGCGATCGCCGCTTCCGGAGGCGTTCCTCTGAACTGCTCGAGCGACAGCTCTCCCGACCTGATCCGCTGCGCGATCTCGTCGAGCGCGGCCGCTACGTCGTCTCCTGAAGGCTCATTCCGCCGGCTGGCGATCTCCTGCAAACCCCGCGCGGCGGAATCCCAGTTGGTTGACGTCCACTCCGCGTGCGCCTGTGCAGCTTCCGGCTCGGGTGCGCCGAGTGCGGCGAGTCCACCCCAATCGTACGACTGCCAATCCGCGACCGCCCATCCTTCCGTGTCCATCTCCAGCGGCACGGACGGCGATGTTCTCGCAACCGGCAAGCGAGGCCCGACCTGAGGCCAGACTGGCGCGTTCGCGGGAAGCTCAGCCGGCATCAGAAAATCGTCGATCGGCGGAAGGTCGTCCACGAACTGGTCGATTGGCGGCAGCTGGTCAGCGAGTCGCGGCTCGCTTTGCATCTGCGAATTCTCAGGCGCGCTCGAGTGCTCCAGCTCGCGCCGCCACGTCTGCTCGACGACGTGTGGCGGGGTCGTCTTCCTGGCCGGATCGGGCTGGGCAAAAGGCCGATGCAACTGCGGTCGCTCCCCCTTCCCTGTCGAATTCGCCATTCGCTAACTCTCCCAGCTGTGCTTTCCAACGAGTGGCACGAACCGCACCGGCGCGATGTCCTTCTTCTCCAAAGTATCGCCCTTTCGCGTGAAGAGGTGAAGCATCTGCTCGTCGCGTCCGCCGAGCGGGATGAGCAACCGTCCGCCATCGGCGAGCTGCTCGATGTACGCCGGCGGAATCTCGGGAGCCCCCGCACCGACGAGGATCGCGTCGTAGGGCGCAAACGCGGGCCATCCGAAGGTACCGTCGCCGAGCATGAACGAGGCGTTCCTCACGCCAACCTGCTGCAGCACCTCCTTCGCCCGCTCCAGCAGCGCCCCGATTCGCTCGATTGTGAATACCTGCGACGCGAGCTTGGCAAGCAGCGCTGTCTGATATCCCGATCCTGTGCCGATCTCCAGCACCCGCTCCTTGCCCGTCAGCGCGAGCAGCTCGAGATATCTCGCGTGAATGGACGGCTGCGAGATCGTCTGACCACTCCCGATGGGAAGCGCCGAGTCCTCGTACGCGCGGTGACGCACTGCTGTCGGGACGAAGACGTGGCGGGGAATCTCGTCGATGGCGTGCAGCACCGAGAGATCGCGGACTCCCTGATCCTGAAGCAGCGACACGAGCCGCCGTCTTGCCCCACGGTACTCCTGGGCGTCTACAGCTCCTGCCACCAGCTCTCCGGTGAGTCGAGCATCGCGTGATGCGTGACGTCGAGATGGAGCGGCGTCACCGAGATGTAGCCTTCCTCGATGACGCGAAAATCGGAATCGGGATGTCCCGACCATTCTATGGAGCCGCCTCCAATCCAGTAGATCGGACGACCCCAGGGATCCAGCATCGGCTTGATGGAATTCGAATAGACCCGGCGTCCGAGCCTGGTGAGTTTGACTCCCTTGATGTCGTCGCCGTGCACCGGCGGGAGATTGACATTGAGGAGCGTTTTGGGCGGAAATGCGCGGAGGCTCAGGAGATGCTTGAGAAGCCGCGTGAGCGGCTCGATCTGGTAATCGAGCATGCTGACGTCGGCGCGAAGGTCGCCACCCGCGAACGAGATCGCGATCGACGGGATGCCGATCGAGATGCCTTCCATCGCCGCCGCGACCGTTCCCGAGTAGAGCACGTCCTCGCCCATGTTCTGTCCGTGATTGATGCCGCTGAGGACGAAGTCGGGCCGCTCATCCATCAATGCTTCCACAGCGAGCATGACGCAGTCCGTCGGCGTCCCGTCAACCTGCCAGCGTCTCTCCCCGCGCATGATGGGACGCACCGGATGGTGCAGCGTCAGCGAATGGCTCGTCGCGCTCTGCTCGCGGTCGGGAGCGACGACGGTGACTTCGCCGAGCGGTTCGGCCGCCGCGACGAGGCATGCGAGGCCGTGGGCAAGGATCCCGTCGTCGTTCGTGCAGAGAAGGCGCATCAGGCCTTGCTCGACTCTGCGACCGGACGTTTGAACGCGCGACGAAACGCCCCCGCCCGATGCTTCCAAAGCACGCGAATGACCAGCAGGGCGTCACGAATCTCACGGAAGTAGCTGGCCGACCCATAGATGGTCGAGATCGGCACGTTCGTGATGGTGAAGTCGGCATGAGCCGCGCGAATTATGAAGTCAGTCTCGAATTCGTAGCGGTCGCCCTCGGCGTGTACGGTCTCGAGAACCTCCCGCCTGATGCCACGATAACCCGACTGACTGTCGCGCACTGCGCCGCCCGAGACCAGCCGCGTTGCGGCGCTCGAAAGGAAGTTCGCAATCCGGCGAAGCCTCGGGACCTGTTCCCCCGAGAGGTCGCGTGTACCGATCGCAATATGAAACTGATCGAGCGCCGAGACGATGGAGGGCGCGAATGCCGGATCATGCTGACCGTCGGAGTCAATTGACAGCACCGCGCGGCAGTCGGTCTCGAGCGCGGCTGCGAAAGCGGCACGCAGCGCAACTCCCTTCCCCTTGTTCTCAGTGAACTCGATCGCGCCGTCGCACAGATAGCGGAGCAAAGCACCGGTGCCGTCGGTCGAGCCGTCGTTCACGCCGAGGATGCGGGCGTTGGGGAGACATTCGCGAAGTCCCTTCACCACTGCCGAAAGCGTTTTCTCGGCGTTGAATGCAGGGACGATTACCACCAGCGGCTCGATCATTCGTCGCCGGCTTCCCCGTCCAGCGCGGCGAGGATCGCGGTCAGCTCCGACTCCATCGACTCGATGGTCTGCCCGTCGAGCGCGCCGCGCGCGATGGTCCGCAGCTCGCCGCTCTTGCGATACTCGTCAATCTTCTGTCGTGCTCCGTCGATCGTGTACTTCTCCGTGTAGAGGAGCTGGCGCACCAGCATTATCAGCTCGATCTCACGCCGCTGGTACACACGGTTGCCTGAACGATTCTTCGCCGGATGGAGAAAGCGGAACTGGCTTTCCCAGTATCTGAGCACATGGGGCTTGAGATCTGTCAGGTTGCAGACGTCGCCCATCGAGAAGAATTCGCGTACCGGTTCAGTTGCGCTCATCAGTCCGTCTCCGATCTCAGCTCGCGCGACATCAGGGCTCCGATGGCATCGCGTGCAGGGTGGCTCTCGAACAGCACGCGGTAGACCGCGTCGACAATCGGCATTTCAACTCCCTCCCGCGCTGCAAGTGCGCGCGCGCTGCGTGTTGTGACGACACCTTCTGCAACCGTCTCTCTTTCGGCGAGCACGTCATCCAGCGGGACACCGCGCCCGACCTCGATACCGACGCTCCGGTTGCGACTCAGTGGAGCCGTGCACGTGAGCACCAGATCGCCAAGGCCGGCCAGTCCCGCGAGCGTCGTCGCTCTGGCGCCCAGCTTGGTTCCGAGCCGAGTCATTTCAGCCAGTCCTCGGGTGATCAAGGCGGCGCGCGCGTTGAACCCCAGTCCCAGCCCCTCGGCAATCCCTGTGGCAACGGCCATCACGTTCTTGAGGGCACCGCCGATCTCGACTCCCGTAACGTCGGCGTGAGTATAAGCCCGGAAGTCGGCGGAGCTGAAGGTCTGCTGCGCAAACCTGGCCGCATCGGGACTCACCGACGCGATCACCACCGCGGTCGGCTGCCGGCTTGCGACTTCCACGGCAAAGCTCGGCCCGGAGATCGCCACCACCGTCGAATCGACGAGCTCGTCCGAGGCGACCGCCGTCATCAGCGCCAGCGTCTCGACCTCGATTCCCTTCGATGCAACAACTACCGGTGCACGCGCTGGAAACGACGCCTTTGCGCTCCCGACAATCTTTCTCAGGACCTGCGACGGAGTCGCCAGCGTGACGAGCTCCGCACCGTCGAGCGCCTCGGCGATGTCCGCGCACGCCGTAACCCGCGCATCCAGCTGGTGTCCCTTGAGAAACCGGCGGTTCTCGTGCGACCTGTTGATTGCCTCGACAACATCCCACTCGTACGCCCAGATCCGAACGTCATGACCATTGCGGCCGAGCAGGTCGGCGAGCGCGGTTCCCCACGCACCGGCGCCGACAACGGCACATCTTGTCACTGGACAGGCACCTGGAGCTTGGCGCCGATACGGGGCTCCTCGCCACGCCGGATGCGTCCTATGTTCGCCCGATGCGTCCAGATCACGAACAGCGTCATTGCGCAGCCGACAACGAACAGGGGCGCGCGCGGTCCGATCCGGAAGAAAAGCGCGATAGGCAAGGCGAGCGCCGCGAGGAGAGACGCAACGCTTACGATCCGCGTCACCAGCAGCACCAGCGCAAAGACTGCGAGTGAGATAAGAGCCGGCAGCCAGGCGAGGCCGAGGAACGCGCCGCCTGCCGTCGCCATTCCCTTCCCTCCGCCCTTGCCGAGCAGAAAGATCGGCCGGACGTGACCGAGAATTGCGGCGACTCCGAACGCGATCGCCCAGAGATCGGGCCGATCAACTTTCACTACAGGCGGCAGGAGCAGAACCGGGAGCAGTCCCTTCAGCGTGTCGCCGAGGAAAACAAGTCCGCCGGTGCCAGGACCCAGCACTCTCAGCGCGTTGGTCGCACCGAGATTTCCGGAACCGTGTTGTCTCAGGTCCACTCCGCGCGCCTTTCCCGCCAGATAGGCGAACGGTATCGAGCCAGCGAGATACGAGAGCACCACGGCGATGACGGGATGCACCTACGCCGACTTCCTCCGCATCACCACGCGCAGCGGGCTGCCGGTGAATCCCCATGCCTCGCGGAATCCGTTGTGGAGGTAGCGGATGTAGTGCTCCTGGACGAGATCGGGATTGTTCCCGAAGACGGCGATTGTCGGCGGCGCAGTCTCGACCTGTGTCGCGTAGTTGAGCTTGATCTCGCGCCCCGCAGCCTGTGGCGGCTGCCGTCTTGCGACGAGTGACTCGAGCGTGGTGTTGACCTGCGACGTCGTGATCCTCTTCTTCCGCTCTGCGTCGACGTCGAGGATCGTGCTGAGAACCTTCTGCACCCGCTGGCCCGTCAATGCCGAGAGGAAGATGAAGGGCACGAACTTGAAGAACGGAGCTTTCTCCTCGCATTCCTTCTGGAACTTGTGCGCTGAATTCGTCTCCTTCTCGGCGATGTCCCACTTGTTGACGACGATAATCAGTCCTCGTCCGGTCTCCCACGCGAGCGCCGCGATCTTGAGATCCTGGTTGTGCAGACCTTCAGTGGCGTCAATGACGAGAATGCAGATGTCCGCGCGATCGATGGCGCGGCGGGCGCGAAGCGCCGAATAGAACTCGATCCCGTCGTCAACACGCGACTGGCGCCTCAGGCCGGCTGTATCGATGAAGATGATCGTCCGCCCGTGATAATTGAGCGGAGTGTCGATCGCGTCGCGCGTCGTCCCGGAAATCTCCGATACCACCAGTCGCTCCTCGCCAAGTATGCGGTTGACGAGCGACGACTTACCGACGTTCGGGCGGCCGATCACCGCGACCCTCAGCGCCTCATCTTCCTCCTCGGTATTGACCGGGATGTGACTCACGACGACGTCGAGAAGATCGCCCGAGTTCTTCCCGTTCACCGCGGAAACCGGGAGTGGGTCGCCGCCGCCGAGTGAGTAGAACTCGTAATAGTCGGTACTCCGGGGGTCATCCACCTTGTTGGCGACCAGCAGCCAGGGCTTCCGTGACTCGCGGAGGATTTCCAGGACCCGCGAGTCACTGGGATGGAGGCCGACCTTTGCGTCGACCACCATCAGGAGAAGGTCAGCCTCGCCGATCGCCTCGAGCACCTGGCGACGGATCTCGAGATCCATGGGAATGTGCGGGTCGTCGGCCAGCCCGCCGGTATCCACCAGCCAGAACTTCCGGCCGTTCCACTCCGCGAGCGCGAAGTGACGGTCGCGCGTCGTGCCCGGCTCCTCACTGACGATCGCGCTGTGGTCGCCGACGATGCGGTTGAAGAGCGCCGACTTGCCGACGTTGGGCCGTCCGATGATCGCGATTACTGGAACGTTCACGCTGCTACCGCCTCGGCTTCAGCAGCCAGAATGTCGATGAAGTCGTACGATGGGAAGATGGGAACCGGCAACGAAGCCCTGAGCTCCTCGAAATCAATGTCGTCGAGGAACACACCGTCCTCGTTGATCGTCTCGGCCGGTATCAGCACGAAGGAGAGATCGCCGCGGTCGCTCAGCACGCGACGGATGTCCGCGCCAACCAGTAGTCCAGCCGTGGTGATTGTCGGACCGAAGAGAGAGTTCTCGGCCACGATCAGCTCGAACTCGGCACCCGTGGCATCACGAAGCGAGTCGAGAAGCTCGGGCATGAGATCAGCCATCCCCTTGCCCGTCACGACGCCAATGCGTCTGCCATCAATCCTAGGCAACAACGACACCCCGGCGGCTACACGCGACCGTAAGGAAGCAACAGCCCCGATGCCGTTTTCGATCTGCGAAAAATCGCCGTAGTGCTCGGCCTCAGGCAGGTCGCGCTGGGCGAGGAGATACAGCTCATCCGAGCCATAGACCCAG
>JBGPLS010000132.1:0-9170 GCA_041486565.1 Gemmatimonadaceae bacterium | reverse complement strand
GAGCAAGCCGAGGCTACTGAAGGTGGGTGTCGCAAGGAGTGCCGTAGTCGCGGTGGCGACGACGTGACCGTCGATCACTCCTCCGGCGGCATTCAGCAGCCTGACGCCGATCTGGCCCGCTGCTGGTATCGGGGCGTTGTCATCTATGACCCATAGCTTCACAGCTCCGGCACGGGCGCTTCCGGCCAGAAGGAGCGTCAAATGACTGTCCGCCGGCAGCGTGACGAGAGCGTCAGCCATCACCTGCGAGGTGACGTTTATGTCGGTGCTGGTGGGGAATACACGCAGATGTCGGACGCCGGCCTGCGTCTGGAAATATGTCGTTGCGGTGCGGAACGTGAGGTTGTTCCCGACTGGCGAGAGCTCCACCTGGTCCACGGCGCGAACGTCCAGCCCTCCCGTATCGGCCACCGCATTGATGAAGCGCACGAACGACAGCGGTGGAAGAGTGGGCGTGGTTACTTCATTCTTCTTGTCACACGCGCTCAAGGCAGCGGTGGCAAGGCCCAGCATTACAAAACGAGATAAACGCATTAGGAGCACTCCGGATTTATTGGTAAAAGCAACCTTCGAGTGTATCAACACATTCAGCCAGCACACTACTGCTCGCCCGGCTTGGGTCCACCCGGGTCCCTGGGTGAGGACCCGAACCCCAATAGCCCACGAGTCGAAATGAACGTGACGACGGCGGCGGTAGCCAAGGTCGCCGCAATCCCGCTGCGGCTTCTGGAAAACTTCCGTTCCCTGGCATTTGTGACAAAGATCCTTGGAACCACCAACCGTTCTCCGGTCCAGTCATTTAACTGCCCATTCATGTAACCAACCTTCGAAACTCGCAGCGCGTAAGCTGAATCCGAACTCTGAATCGATGTTCCTTCAATCATTTGTGCCGAGGAGCCGATACTGTCCCCAAGGCCGACCCTCCCGACGTCGTTAAGCTCCAGCAGAAGGTGCGTACCCGCCGCTGGAGCAGGGGGCGCTGCCGTGTAGACATAGCAGCCTGAAACAGTTGCCACTGATACCGCCAGCACGAACAGACGCCCAATCACGCTTCAGCCCACCCGAATCAGGAGTTTTACGGACAGGCCGAAAGCGGACCCGGACAGCCGTAATTTCCCGCTCCTGCCACGGTAGTGGTGGTATAAAGAGCCAGATTCAGGCGCGCATACAGCTCCTCCCACGGAACGGGCCACTCCAGAGTGGTGCCGCGCGTCAAATCGCCCCACCCCCGGGAATCGATGAACCACTGGGCATAGCCGGTGAAGGCCGTCTCCACACGCTTCTCCCATTTCATCGCCTCAAACACGGTACCGCAGGCGGTAGTAGTGAAGTTCGGCGGCTGCGGCACTCGCGGCACGCATGCACTTCCGCCCGGAACGATCGTCGAATTGCTGGTTGTGGAAGGAATGGCTGGCAAGCCTGCCCGAACACGCGTCAGGTTGATCAGCGGCACTGCCTGGTCGGTCTTCCCGGTGCGCATTAAGCCTTCCGCCCGCAACAGATCGTTCTCGGCTTTCGACAAAGCCACTACCGGGCCGTTGCCTCCGGCTGCCCGGATTCCCCAGAACCGCTGGTTGTCGTAATACCAGTTTCCCCAGGCGAAGGCGGGTTTGTCGTCACCCTGGAGTCGGTTATAGAAGTAAAGAATGCTCCCCGGGGGCGTACCTGCCTTGCTTGGAGTGCCGGAACTTGTATTTTGCGCCCCACGCGTCTCTCCCGAAGGGAATCGCTTGTCCGGTGTGCGCAGCAGGAACGCCGTCCTGTCATTAAGCGCGGTAGCGAGCCATGCATCGTATGCAAGCGTCGTATCCGCCATTCCCAAAATCATGGGAGTCATCTGACTCCACGTGGCGTCCACAGCCATTTGGGTTCGCCATTGTGCGCCCCAGCCGGCAGCATTGTCTGCGTTGACATTGAAGTCGGAAGTGATACCGGCTGCGGCATCAGCTACAACCGCATTCCAGTCGACGGCGGCTCGTTCCGTCGGCGTGCGAGCACCTCCAGCGCGGAATCTTGCCTTATACGAGTGAATAATCTGCTGCCATCTGGCTATCGAAATGCCCGTGTTTCCGGAAACCCACTCCGGCGGCAGGGGCCAGCCCTCGGTGCCATTGGTGGCGTCGGCGCTGTTCGACACGGCAATCGCCGAATCCAGCAGCGCGAGAGCGACGGTCATTACCGCCTCATGAGACGAAAGAGCTGGAACCACATCCGACGGAACCGCTGGAGTGATGATCGCGGCGGAATCATACATCAATGCAGTGTTGGCAAGACCATATCCCAGATTGAAGAACCCGAAGGAAATCGCGCGGGCATCCCGAGCCTTTGAGCCCGTACTGTTGCTGGCTGCGACGAATGCCTGAAGGGCCGCGACTGCGTTGGCCGCGCTGCGCGTATTCCGGGTCAGCTTATCGAAGTCGTTGTAGATCTCGTTCTGCTCCGAGTTTCCCAGCGCATTGTCGACCGTCTGGCGAGGGATGTTGGCTCTGGCGCCGAATCCGAAGTTCGCGAGACCGGAGTGGCTTTCAAACGACATGACCAGCGATTGTACGCCGACGTTGAAATTGTCCTGCTGCGCGTTCCACATCTGCTGGAACAGCTTGCCGGCAACCGCCTCCGCGCCCCGCGGTGTGCTGAGCACACGCGGCACGTCAGGCTGATTCGTGTTGTCGACCGCTAGCGGGTCCGCGCTGCAGGCGCCAAGCGCGAACACGCCCGATGCCGCCGCGATAACCGACCAGAATCTGACAGCTTTTATAGTATTCATCAAATGCCTCATTGGTCTTCCTGAAGGGTGGGGAGGCGGCGAACCGGGCAAATCGCCGGCTCGCCGCCACCGCTGAATAATTGGCCAGTACTAGAACGTCGTGGAAAGTCGAGCCGTGAAGGTCCTCAGCTTCGGATAGCTATATGATGCGGCGCCCGACAGGACGGCCGAATTCAACGGCCCCGTCGTAGTGCCCGCCTCCGGATCGAACCCTCGGAAGTTGGTCCAGGTTTTCAGGTTTCTGCCCACCACACCGAGCTTCCAGTCTCCACTTCCAAAAACCGGTCCCACCCTGTAGTCGACTGAAAGCTCACGCAGTTTCACGTAGCTCGCGTCCTCGACATTGAAGTTGTTCGGCCGCAGAACATCGTACAGGCCGCCAACACCCGCCGAGCTTCCGCTCGTCGGTGACGCCGACGGGCCCTGACGCCAGAAGTAACCGACAGGCTTTGCGTCTTCCACCGACTTACCCGTCTGGTCAATGATGTCGCTCGTGAGATCACCAAGCGACCAGGCGTACTGTGTGTTAAAGATCTTCTGACCTCTGGCGGCATCGAGCAGACCGTAGAGGCTGAAGCCCTTGAAGTCGAGCGACTGCGAAAGACCCCAGTGGTACTTGGGCAACGCGCTGCCCAGCGGAACGCTGGCAACGGCGTTGTTGGAATCACGCACGGTGATCGGCATTCCCCAATTCACCTGGTTGCCCCACGGAGTCGCACAGCTGACAGCCTTGACACAGGCTGCGGTCCCACGCGGCAGACGGGCACGCCAGAGATTATTGGTGATTCCCTCAGTCTGCTGGTGGCCCTCTCCGACCCATACGATGAATCCCATGTCGTTGGGACGATACGCCGCGTTGGCGTCCGTCCTGTTCATCGAGCAGTTGCTCACGACATTCGAGGGGAGCTGGCTGCACTGAGTCACGAAAGCGGCTCCGTACATGGTCCCGATTTCCTCACCCTGACGGAACTTGAAGACGGTGAAAGTATTCGCGACGGTGATGTCACCGGTGAATTGGGGCACGTCCAGGCGGGATATGACGGATCGCGTGCGGTCGTAAATCAAACGCGATGTCCAGTTCAGCGATCCGCGGTTGACGATTGGAACCGTCAGCGTTCCTTCCCACGTCTTGTTCGTGATCTCACCGGCATTTAGCCATACCGTCGAGAATCCTGACGCCGAAGATGCCGGCACCGGCAGGATCTGCCTGTCGATGACTGCCTTCGAATGCGAAATGTTCAGCCCAATCCGATTGAAGAACTCGAGGTCCGTTCCAAGCTCGAGCTCCTTGTTGATCTCGGGCTTGAGGAACCGGTTGCCAAGCTGATCCGGATTGAGTGTACCACCGGTCCCGATGGTGTAAGTCTCGTATTGCGCGCTGAACCGTGGACGTTGTCCGGTGGTGCCCTGCGAAGCGCGGAGCTTGAACAGACTGATCGCGTTAGGCGCCGGCCACCAGGGCTCGCGCGACGTGATCCAGGCCGCCGCGACACGCCCGAATGTCTGCCAGCGGTTTCCAGCTCCAAACAGCGAGCTGCCGTCCCGGCGGAGCAGTCCACTCAGAATGTAGCGATCCTTCCAGTCGAAGTCCGTGCCGAAGAAGAACCCCATGTCGCGGATAGTCTGCTGACCACCACCACTGATGTTATAGTTCTTCGTGGCTGCGTCCGGTGTCTCCAGGCCGGACACCACAAGATCCTCTCCGTAGAGAGCCTGGTTGCTGGTCCGCTGATCCCCGAAGGTATAACGCGTCGTAAAGGTCGCGGCGAGGTCGCTGAAGAAAGTCTTGTTGGCGGCGGCGCTCAGGCTGGTCGTATACTGCGCGTCGTCGTTGCTTCCTTCCTGCACCGCACCGGCGGAAGTGTTCGGATCCGGCGAAGTGGTGCGGTAACCGCGATCCCACTGGCGCTGGAAGTTACCAGACGACCGGTCGTAACCAAAGTTTCCATCGAAATTCAGCCAGTCGAGCGGCGCATAGTGTCCCTGGATACCTCCCACGAATCTGGTAGCCCTGTCAGTACGCTTGTCATACTGGTTGTCGTACAAGGGGTTGTAATTCTGTGAGGAGTTGCTGAGCGGATTGTGGTTGACGACGAGCCGGCCCAGGTTATCGCGGGCCAGGAGATTCGCCATCCACGGAGCACGGGTGATCGAGAAGAAAGTGCTGCTCCCGTCCGGGGCATCGATGTTCGCGCCGTGGTTCACGCTCTGGCTGAAAAACGTATTGATGTTCATCGAAACCCGGTCGCCAAAGCGCTGGTCCACGTTTACACGTGCGGAGTTGCGGACAAAACCGCCGATGAACTGGACCGGGCCCTGTTGCGTAAGATTTGCCGCGCTGGCATAGACGCCGGTGTTGTTGACCTTCGCTCGCATATCCAGACTGCTGCTGACGTACGCGGCGTTAGTTGTAAGCTGGCTGACAGGATCTCTGAGCACAGGCCATGGCGTCGTTTCGTAAGTGCCGGTCATTCGCTCATATGTCGGAGCGCTGGCAAATCCGAGGTCGCCCAGGAACTGCTGCGGGGAAAGTGAAAAATCCTCGCCGGAATTGTTGATTCTCTGAACTTCCTTATCCCAGTCGATGTAGCGGCCGCACTGCGAGCCCCCGACTGCTAAGTTTGCGCAGAAGAGGTTGCTGGCAGGAGCCCGCACCAGAGTGGTTGCCTTGGAGAGAGGAAATTCCCGCTCGAGGTCGCTCTGGCCCGCCTCGGTTCGCGCGCTGAACCGAATTCCCGGCGGGGCATTCTTGCCGCTCTTCGTGCTGATGTTGATGACACCAGCGCCCGCACGCGCTCCATACAGAGCCGCCGCCGCCGCGCCCTTCACGACTTCGATATCCGCGATGTCGGCCGGGTTAATGTCCGGCAGCGATCCCTGGAGCGGTACTCCGTCCAGCAGAAACAGCGGCTGCTGGGTTCTGCCGCTGGCGTTGAGCGAAACAGGTCCGCGCAACACAATCTGCGGCGCGGTTCCGGGGCGGCCCGAGGAAGCGACGACTGTCGCGCCCGGGATTTTCCCCTGGAGCTGGGACAGAGGGTTGGCTCCCTGAACAGGCATTTGCGCCGAGTCGAGCTTCGCGACGGTGAACGGCAGCTTGACCTGCTCTGTCGCGGTCGCAACACCGGTCACGACAATGGCGCTCAGCTGTGTAACGTCCTGCACGAGAGTGAAATTAATCGCCTGCGTTCCGGAATGGAGCGAGAGGCCACTGACCGACGGCTGGTACCCTATAGCCCTGGCGCGAACAGTCACCGTCTGGCCCGACACGCGAGCGGCAGGCACCGTGAGCGTGAATGCACCCGTCGCAGAAGTCTGAACTGATACGCTCAATGCGGTAATCTGAACGGTTGCGCCGGCGAGCGGCTGGCCCTGGTCCGACATTACCCGGCCGGTGAGCACCGCTGCCTGACCCTGTGCAAGGGCTGGTGTCACAACGGCGAGCACTGCAAGTGTTCCAAATAGCAGCTTCTTCATAGAACGGAATGTTCTGGTCATGCGCACCTCTGATGTGATTTTTGAAAACGGAACAATGACCTCGTCCGGTGCCTACGGTCGGGCACCGAGGACTTACTAGGCAACCAACGTTAAATCCCTCCTTTGTTGAAGATGTGGGCGAGCTGGTAACTTCTGGATGCTGGTCAACAAACTGGCAACAATAGACGAGCGCATCCGCTCTCCCAGACTGACTCGTCCGATCGAACGAACACCAATATCAGCATTCCTGTCCTTCGCTCCGGACAGCCCATGCCTCATAACTTTGCCTGTATCAACATCCTGTGAGCTGCCGATAGTCCTGCTCTTCTTCGAGAAAGTACAGTTGGAAAAAACAACGCGCAAGAGCTTTCAGGTGTCCAATTCCTAATCTCCCGGCGAATGGCCGGGTTCCTTTGCTTAGGGCCGCTGCGCGACCGCCGACCCGACGTCGAACTCAAATGGCTGGTGGACAAGCTGCCGAACCGGACGTCCTTCCTTCAACGCGGGGATGAAAGTCGCGGTCGCCAGCGCTACTCGGACAGCATCGGTGAACAGCGGGGCGGTGGAGGACACGATCCCCACTGTGCCGTCCTCGACCCGACCGAGCGTATCCACCACGAACTCAGCGACAACAAGTCCTCGCGTTCGCGAAGCGAATAGCGAGGGCGGAAATCTCAGATTCAGCGCCCGCGAACTATCCAGGCGCGCTCGGCGATCCACCTTCTCCGGAGTATAGACGGCGAGCCGCGCAATCAGATCTTCCAGATTGGCGGCGGCCGAGGGGGTCGAGTGAACAGGGTCCGTATCCGGTCCGCGGGACCAGATCAGAATTGTGCCGCAACTCGAAAGGCTCCGGTCGTATATGTAAGCCAAGGGCGCGGTGGTCGATCCCAGATAAAGCTCTATACCTTGAATAGAGCTTGGCACGAAGGCGTCGAGATCGACGTCTCCGGCGGGCATTGGCGTACCGTCGATAAAGACGAGCGGCCAACACGTCCGGCCGCGCATTCTGATAGCGGTGATTCCACCCCGGCCCCGCAGCGCTCGGATTCCCGGGACGCGTTGCAGAAGCTGACCGGTCGTGCTCGGGTGCTCGCGATCGATGTCTTCGCGCGAAATGAAATATCCGGAAGATTTCTTCTCGAGCCTTGCGTAATAGCCGGCGAGCCGGCCCGTATAGGTCACGCGCCCCGGTCGGACCACCACCGCTGGCAGGGTGACGGCAACGGGTGTCATGCGAACCCTTACCTCCGCCCCAGCTCCTTGCGCAAGCTGCAGCGCCACCTCAAACGGGACGAATCCGAGCCTGCGAACTCTTACCGACGTCTGACCCATCGGGACATTCACCAGACGGAAATTTCCCCTCGCGTCTGTTTCGGTTTCGGCGGTGTTACCCGCGACTGTAACTCTCGCACCGAAAATGGGAACTCCTGACGTATCGGTGACGGAGCCGGTGAGGATTGCCTGTGCCGCCGAGGAAAGAGGAGTCGCAGCCAGAGCTATCACCGTCAGGAGCGATGCGGGTACCACGCAATATTCGCTGAGGCGAGAAGATCTCTCTTTCCAGGACATCCGATTCTCCTGACCATCGAGGCGCAAGCCATCGCAACCGATAGATCGACGGCGCTGCGCCCGCCTGTCGCGCTCTTTGAAACTACTGAAAGTACTTGTGCGCTACAATAGTGGCGCTTGCCCGCATCTGGACCACTCCCGATATTGGATAACAGAGGGTCGCGCCGAGCGCGCCCCGAATCCATGATCCCCGGAGGACCCATTGTCGCGTTTCCTTTCACTGATTCCCCTTGCCCTGGCGGTCTCGTTCGCCGCGTGCGCTTCAACCGGAAGCAGCTCCGGTACGGGGCGATTGCCGGACCTGATTACCGGGGATGAAATCGCCAGTTCCGGGGCAAGCAACGCTCTCGAGGCGGTAACCCGGCTGCGTCCGAACTGGATGCGCGCGCGTGGCACCAGCTCGATCGCCGGAGGCCGCATCCAAAGTCAGGTGATAGTGGTTTACCTGGACGGCCAGCGGCTGGGGGACATCACCAGCCTGCGTATGCAAAGCGTTGCCGGAATTCAGTCGATGCAGTGGCTCGATGCCGCCCGCGCCTCGACAGTGCTCAGCGGATTGGGTTCTGAGGCCATTGCTGGCGCGATAGTCATCAAGACCCGGTAGCTAGACCCGGCTGGCTCTCTCGGTGACGACCCGTACCTCGTCATCCGCCACCTGAAGAAAACCGCCCTCGATGGTGAAGCGGCGTTCGGCGGCGCCGCCGCCCAGGCGAAGCTCCCCCTTGCCGAGCAAAGTCACCATCGGCGCGTGACTCCCGAGAATGCCGACTTCTCCGTCGAACGCCGGCGCGACTACGGACTGTGCGTCACCCTCGAACAGCACAGCTTCGGGCGAGATCACCGATACCTTGAGCACGCCCGCCCCTACTCCTTCGCCATCTTGTTGGCCTGCTCCACCACCTCGTCAATCGAGCCCGCCATAAAAAACGCCTGCTCGGGCAACTGGTCGAACTCGCCAGCTACGAGCCGCTCGAACGACGAAATCGTCTCCTCGAGCTTGACGTACTTTCCGGGGATTCCCGTGAACTGCTCCGCCACCGCGAACGGCTGCGACATGAAGCGCTGGAGACGCCGCGCACGGCCCACGACGAGTTTGTCCTCCTCCGACAGCTCGTCCATTCCGAGAATGGCGATGATGTCCTGCAGCTCCTTGTACCGCTGGAGAATCCGCTGAACGTCGGTCGCTACCTTGTAGTGGCGGTCGCCGATGAACTGAGCGTCGAGAATTCTCGACGACGACGCCAGCGGATCCACCGCCGGATAGATACCGAGCTCGGTGATCGCGCGCGAAAGCACGACAGTCGCGTCGAGGTGCGCGAATGCAGTCGCCGGCGCGGGGTCGGTGATGTCGTCG
>JBGPLS010000131.1:0-9307 GCA_041486565.1 Gemmatimonadaceae bacterium | reverse complement strand
CTGTCTTCCGTCCGCGCCTGGCAACCAGCCGAGGAGGTGGTCGAACGAGCGGTTCTCCATCGTGACGACGATGATGTGGTCGAGCGTCGGCGTTGTCGGCGGTGTTTCCGGAGAATCGGAGCAACCGAGCGCCGTCGTGCCGGTCATCGCAGCGATTCGCGCCACGAATTCGCGCCGCGAAAGCACTACTTCGCCTTTTTCCCGTCCCAACGCTTACCGACCGTGTGCGCCACGCCCAGCTGGTCGAGCACACGGGCAACGACAAAATCCACGAGATCGTTCACACTTTCGGGTTTGCCGTAGAAACCCGGCGTCGCTGGAAGCACGACCGCGCCCGCTCGTGTCACCCTCAGCATGTTCTGCAGATGAATCGCGCTGAGGGGCGTCTCACGCGGCACCAGAACGAGCTTGCGGCGCTCCTTGAGCGCCACGTCGGCCGCCCGCTCGATCAACGACCTCGAGGCCCCGACGCTTATCGCGGAGAGCGTTCCCATCGAGCAGGGACAGACCACCATCCCCGACGACGGCGCCGAGCCCGAGGCAGGCGGCGCACCGCGGTCCTCGTTGGCGTACGTCTTTACGTACGTGTCCCAACCCTCGGCGCCCACTGCGCCTCGTAGAACATCGATCGACCCGATGTCCATCTCGGTGTCGAGCAGTCGCAGTCCATGCGACGACACGATCAGCTGGACCTTCTGACGCGACGCGGCGAGGCACTGGAGCAGTCGCACTGCGTAGGGGGCGCCTGACGCGCCGGTAATCCCCATCACCAGCGGCGCGCGCTCGCTCATGAAGCCAGCCGCTCGGCGAAAACGAAACCGAAGAACGCGATGCTGATCACGCCGTTCATTGTGAAGAACGCGGCATCGAGCCGGCCCAGGTCACCCGACTTCACCAGCGAGTGTTCATACAACAGTAGAAGAGCGGCGACGGCAACTCCCGCCACGTAGATCCAGCCCGCTCCCACAGCCAGCCCGACGACGGCAAGACAGAGGACCGTCGTCACGTGAAATGATCGCGCGATGTTGAGAGCGATGCCTTCGCCGAGCGATGCCGGGAGCGAGTGCAGTCCATGCGCGCAATCGAAGTCGATGTCCTGGAGGGCATAGAGTATGTCGAACCCTCCAACCCACGTCGCCACTGCGACGGCGAGCGCGATGAGCATCCACCACGGCTCGCTCCACTGTCCCGTGACGGCGAGGTACCCGCCGACGGGGGCGATCGCCAATCCAACGCCGAGCACGAGATGACAGAAGCGCGTGAAGCGCTTGGTGAAGCTGTAGGCGAGCACCCACGCAAGGGCGACCGGCGATAGCGCCAGGCATAAGGAGTTGAGCTGCCACGCGGCAGCGATGAACAAGAGACATGCCGCGATTACCGCCGTTGCCGCGCCGGTCACCGAGAGCGCACCCGATGGAATCTCGCGCGACTTCGTTCTTGGATTGAGCGCGTCCACGTCGCGGTCCACGATCCGGTTGAACGCCATCGCCGCGAAGCGCGCGGCGGTGAATGCGATCACCACCCACAGGACCTTCCTTGCCGTAACCGGGGCGACATAGCTCGCGAGCGTCACTCCAACGAGTGCGAACGGCAGCGCGAACGCCGTGTGCGGCAGCTTGACGAGGTTTACGTATCGCACCAGCGCCGACACGCCGCGGAATGTCTGACCTTCCATCGCCGGAGACGTAGCCATCAGCGTTTCAGCCCCAGGCGGCCCCATATTGCGTCCACGCGCCGGCGGGTGGCTTCGTCCATCTCGATCAGCTTCGGCCAGTTGCGGGTGAATCCCTCCTCCGGCCATTTGCGCGTCGCATCTATCCCCATCTTCGAGCCATACGTGAACGCCCTGGCGGAATGATCGAGCACATCCATCGGCCCCATCGAGAAGCGCACGTCGCGCTCGGGGTCGATGTGGTTGAGCGCGATCCACCACGCTTCCTTCTCGTCCTGCACGTTGACCTCCTTGTCGAGCACGACGAGGACCTTCGCCAGGGACATCAGTCCCTGCCCCCACATCGCGTTCATCACCTTGTATGCCTGCCCCGGGTACTGCTTGTCGATCGAGACGAACACTAGGTTGTGGAAGATTCCCTCGGGCGGCATGTGATAATCGACGATCTCCGGGATCGTGAGCTTCAATAGCGGCAGGAAGATCCGCTCGGTGGCGTGGCCGAGGTAGTAGTCTTCCATCGGCGGCCGTCCGACGATCGTGGTCGCGTAGATCGGAGACTTTCGCATCGTCACCGCCGTGACGTGGACGAGGGGATATAGATCGGCCTCGGAGTAGAAGCCCGTGTGGTCGCCGAACGGTCCTTCGATGACCAGATCCTCCGACGGATCGATGTAGCCCTCGATCACGATCTCCGCTTCCGTCGGAACCTCGAGGTCGCATGTCAGAGCTCTTGCAAGACTGACCGGCTCACGCCTGAGGAATCCAGCGAAGATGAACTCGTCGACCGTCGGCGGGAGCGGAGCGGACGCCGAGTAGACCGACGCCGGATCGGCGCCGATGGCGATGCACACCGGCATCGTCCGGCCGGCGGCGGCCATCTCGCGCCAGTGCGCCGCTCCCACCTTGTGGCGCTGCCAGTGCATCGCCAGCGTGTCCGGGCCGAGCACCTGGACGCGGTACATGCCGACGTTCCTGATGTCGCGCTTCGGATCGCGCGAGATAACCATCGGAAGGGTGATGTACGGGCCGCCGTCCTCGGGCCAGCAGGTGATGATCGGCAGTTTTCCGAGATCGATCTCATCGCCCTTCCAGACGATCTCCTGACAGGCCGGCTTTCCCCCCTTCACCCGCGGTGGAAACTTCGCGATCTCCAGCAGTCGCGGGAGCAGCGAGAGTTTTGCCATCAATCCGTCAGGCACCTTGAGCGCCAGCATCTCCGAGATTCGCCCGCCTATCTCGTCCAGATCCTCCACTCCGAGAGCGAGCGCGATGCGTGTCATCGATCCGAAGAGATTGATCGCCACCGGGTAGGCCGACCGCGTCCCGTCGTCGAGGGTCACGTTCTCGAAGAGCATCGCCCGGCCTCCGCCGCGCCTCTTCATCACCCGATCGGCGATCTCGCACAGCTCGAGCTTGGCCGCGACAGGGTGGGAGATTCGCGCCAGCTCCCCTGCGCCGTCTATCGCGTCGATGAACTGCCCGAGACTGTCGAGGCTCAATTTCGCTCCCCCGAATGGATTGCGACGGTGCCGAAGGTGAGCGGCCGCCAGGTGACATTCAGAAAACCTGCCGCCCTCATGCACTCCGCGAGCTCATCGCGCGTTGGAAAGCTCGCCACCGATTCGGGCAGATAACTGTATGCGGTGGGATGCCCGCTCACCAGCGCTCCGATCTTCGGAAGAATCTTCGTGAAGTACTGCTGGTATGCGCCGTTGAGCAGATCGGAATCGGGGCGCGAAAACTCGAGGATGACGAAACGCGCACGGCGTTCCAGCACGCGATGTACCTCGGACAGTGCCGCATCGAGTCCAGCGACATTTCTGATCCCGAACGCGACTATCGCGCCAGCAAAGGATTCCGATGCAAGCGGCAGCTCGAGTGCGTCTGCGGCCACCGGCACGATCCTCGAAGCGCCGATCTTGTTCAGCCCGTTCCGCAGCATCGCTTCGGCAAAGTCCGCGCTCACGATCGATCCGCGGAAGCCGGCGGTGCGGGCAATCGCGACGCTCACGTCCATCGTCCCGGCGCAGAGATCGAGATATGTGCCATTCGGATTGCGCTCGACGCCCAGGTCGGCGATTGCCTTGCGCCGCCAGAGGCGATCGATGTTGAAACTCAGGACGTGGTTGAGAAGGTCGTACCGGGGCGCGATCTCGGAGAAGATCTGCCTCACGTAGGCACGCTTCTCCGCGCCGCCAGCCGCCGCCCTGAGCGCGGTGGCGTCGTCAGTTGCTATCGCCATTGCGTGAAAGTTGACGGGCGCCCGGCATAGGGGCAAGCTAACTTTGACGGCGCCAATGCCCATTCCGTCCGGATCACCGCGGGAACAGCTCGCGAAGCTCTCCGACCCAGAAGTCGTCGCGCTCGCGCAACAGGGAAAGGAAGCCGCCTACCGCGAGCTCCTGGCCCGCTATGAGCGCCCCGTCTTCTCGCTCGTGTTCCGCATGGTACGCGACCGCGAGACCGCCGAAGATCTGGCGCAGGAGACATTCATAAAGGTTCTCAACAACATCGACCGCTACAGCCCCGACTTCAAATTTTCGAGCTGGCTGTTCAAGATTGCCAACAACCTCACGATCGATCACCTTCGCCGCCGCCGGCTGGACACGATCAGTATCGAGGGCGCGCCCGACGCGGTGACCGCCGAGAGCGCGCGGGCGACGTCGATCGTCCTCGCATCGGGAAATGAATCGCCCCTCGCCGAGCTCGAATCCAAGGAGCTGGGTCTCTCCATTGAGCGGGCGATCGCCGGCCTCAGGCCCGAATACCGGGCCTGCATCATGCTCAGGCATGTCGAAGACAGATCGTACGAGGAGATAGCCGAGATCGTGAAGCTTCCTCTTGGCACCGTAAAGACCTACATCCACCGCGCCCGGCACGAGCTGCGCGCCGCGCTGGACGATGTTCGATGAGGGGGTCGAAAACTCGTTCCGGATTCCTGAAACCCACCCCTTTTCCGAGCCGTAAGCTCTCTGTGAGGTTCTTTTGAGAGATGATCTAACACCGGCAGATTTCGCCCCGATCGAGCAGGCGCTCAAGCGTCTGCCGTACTTTGACCCGTCACCAGGTTTCGCCGACAGGGTCATGGCAGGGGTGACGCGTTTTCAGGCGGTAGCGGCGCCGGGTGCCATCGTGCCGCGGGACCACCGCACTCCGATGCCGGAGCTGGTGCCGCAGCGCGAAGAGGTCGTCCACTACATGCGCCGTCCGCTGACTGTGCGCGTCGCCGCCACTGCCCTCCTCGCGTCAGCCGCCGTCACGATGTCGGTGATGGCGTTGATCGCTGCGTTCCGCCTGGACCTCTTCCTCTTCGTCGTCCGGGTGTTCGGCGAGCAGGCGCTCGGATTCATGTCGCTGCTCGGCAACCAGGTCGCTGGATCGGTACTGGGCGATACTGCGCTCGGTTATGTGCAGGCCGCCGGATCGGCTGCAGGGGCTGCGACCATCGGGACTTTTGTTCTTGGCGCGGTGGCGGCGACAGCCGTGCTGCGCGCCGCCGCTTCCACCACACGCAAGGCTGCATAGATGCACATCCTCCTGACGTGGCTGCTGGTCGCCAGTCCATTCGCAGCTCAGGCCGACGTCAGTCGCGGCAGCCGGGTCGTCGCTCCCAACGTGACCACGAGCTCGGTGGTGGCCATCGGCGGCAACCTTGACGTTTACGGGAGGGTGGCTGGCAACGCAGCGGCCGTTCGAGGTGACTTGATCGTTCATCCGGGCGGTCGCGTGGACGGCAAAGCCGTCGCAATCCTCGGAACGGTACGCAATGAGGGCGGCAGCATCGGCGGACCGGTCAGGGAGTTCCGCGGCCGCGAAGCGCACGCCGGGTTCGCACGCACTTACGTCGTCTCCAACAGTCCGTGGCGTCCGATGCGGCTCGCGATCAGCTGGCTGCTCGTGGTCATGGTGATCGGATTCGCCGTGATCAGCGTCGCCGGCGACAAGGTCGAGATCGTGGTGAACACAATCCGCGGCGGCGTCGGCAAGTCAGTGTGGAGCGGAGTTCTCGGGCAGCTGGCGATTCTTCCCGGCGCAGTGGGCGTGATCGTTCTCCTCGGCGTGACGATCATCGGCATCCTGCTCATCCCGCTGGGTCTTGTCGCCTACATGTTCCTCGTGTCGGGGATTGCGATGTTCGGGTTCATCGCGGTCGCGCTTCTGACCGGGGCGGCAATCACGGGCGGCAAGTCGCGCGACGATACGGCGCGCGGGGCAATGCTGCGGGCATTCCTCACCGGCGCCGCCGCATATGTCGGACTGTGGATCGTGGCGGCAGCGTTCGCGTGGATGCCGCTCATCGGCGCGCTTCTGAGATCACTCGCCGCGGGGGCGACGTTCATCGCCGTGACGGCGGGATTCGGCGCGGTGCTGAGATCCTATTGGCGCGGCGACTTCTGATTCCGGTACCCGTTGCCCGCTACCCGTTTCGGGTACCGGGTAACTGGTAACTGGCAACGGTAGTTAAAGCTCCGACGTGCAGTTCGGGCACCGCTTCGCCGCGATCGGAATTGCCGTCGCGCAATAGGGACAGTCCTTCGTTGTCGGGGCCGCAGCCGGCTTCTTCATCCTGGCGCTGACGAAACGGACGGCCAGAAACACAGCGAGTGCGACAATCAGGAATGCGACGATGTTGTTGATGAACATGCCGTAGTTCCAGGTCACGGCGCCGGCGGCAGTCGCGTCTGCCAAGGTCGCGTATGGCGGAGCCGCCTTCGTCCCCTCCTTGAGAATCACGTAGAGATTGCTGAAATCGACGCGACCGAGGGCAAGCCCGATGGGCGGCATGATGATGTCGTCGACGAGTGACTTTACCACCACCCCGAACGCCGAACCGACAACCACTGCGACCGCGAGGTCCAGAACGTTTCCCTTCATTATGAAGGCCTTGAAGTCATTCAACATGAGAGCGCTCCCGGGGAATCCGCACTACGGCCGGTCTATGAACCGCGATGACCCGATTTCTTCGACGTCGAATGAGGCTTGCCGCCCTTGGCGATACCCAGTGGCGCCGGCTTCACTTTCGGCAGCTGGGTATCCACGCTCGGAGGTCCCGGACGTTTCGTCGAAAAGTCCGGGATGGTATGGTGTCCTTTTTTCTTCATGCGACCTTGCCCTCCAAAAATAGGATCCGCACGGATTACTCAGAATTCCAACGGTGGAAAACTCGCAACAACCCATTCAGTTACGCGTCGTGAGTTTCCAGTTTTTCAGTTGACCAGTTTCACCGTGTCGTTACACACGGAAAACGGACGACGGAATCAACTGGGAACTCATAACGCGCGTACTGGATGGGTCTAATCCTCTCTGACACCGGATTCCCGGAGTTCCGTGATGAACCAGAAAGTACGGCCCGCCTCCGCGCGAGCATGGCGGGTACCTGTCAGGGGCAATATAATATCACCAATGAGTAACACCGGTTTTCGAGTGGCCGCCTTCATGCTCACGGCATCGGCAACGCTGCTGCTTTCCCCCCGGCCGGCCGATGCGCAGGCAACCGGCGCAGTCATCGGCACCGTCACGCGAAGCAACGCTACCGTCAGACTGCCGGGAATCACTGTGGAGGTAGTCGGCACGAACCTCAACACCACAACCGGCCCTGACGGACGCTACGCTCTCGCCGGCGTCGTCGCGGGATCGCAGACTCTCGAGTTCCGCGCGATCGGATTCGCCCCTTACAGGGCCACGGTGGTGGTCCTTGCGGGCGCAACGGCCACGGTTGACGCCGCGCTCGACGCGATCGCGGTTCGGCTCAGCGACGTCGTCGTGTCCTCGGCATCGCGGTCGCCCGAGCGCATAGTGGAAGCGCCGGCCGCGATCACCGTCGTGCCTACGGAGATTGTCAATTCCACGGCGCCGACGGGACAGGCGCCGCTCGCGCTCGCGACCGTTCCGGGCGTGGATGTCGTCCAGAACGGTATCACCGATTTCAACGTCAACGCGCGCGGCTTCAACTCGTCGTTGACGCGACGCGTCCTCGTGCTCGAGGACGGCCGCGATCCGGCCATCGCCTTCCTCGGCTCCACGGAGTGGAGCGCGATGGGGCTGTCGCTCGACGACTTCGCACGGATAGAAATGGTGCGCGGTCCCGGCTCGGCACTTTACGGAGCGAACGCATTTTCGGGCGTTCTCAGCCTCACCTCCCGCACTGCCCGCGAGGACGCCGGCTCGCATGTCACCGTCGCGATGGGAGAGCTTGCAACAAAGCGCATCGATGCGCGCAACGCCGGCGTTTTTGGCGCCGGACGCTTCGGCTACAAAGTCGGACTCGGCTACAACCAGAGCGATACGTGGGCACTGTCGCGCACAAAACGCGACAGCACCGACATCGTCCGCGAGTACGATCCGGTCACCGACTCGGTCGTCAAGAAGTCGCGCGAGGCCCGCCCGCTGATTGGCCAGCATCTCGATCCGACGACGCTCGCGGCGCTGGGAGATCGCACTCCGGTTTCGACTGCTTCTGCGTCGACACGCTTCGACTACTATGCGCCCACCGGCTCGCTGGGCACGATCGAGGGCGGCCTGACGGATCTGCGCAATGAGACGTTCATCACGGGGCTGGGACGGGTGCAGGCAGCGGGCGTCCAGCGTCCGTGGGGGCGCGCAGCTTGGAACTCGGAGCGACTCAATCTTCAGACGTGGTACACGGGACGTCAGACGCGCGAGCCGCAATGGTCGTTGGGATCGAACACGTTCTTCCTCGAGCATTCCGCGATCGTGCACGGTGAAGCTCAGTACAACAACAAGCTTCCCGGCGACCGGGGGCGGTGGATCGTCGGCGCATCGGCGCGCAACACTCACCTGAACACCTCGCAGACTCTGGTCGCGCCCGAGAACGACGACCGCGACGACAAGATGTATTCCACGTATGGGCAGGTCGAGGTCAAGATGTCGCCGAGGGTCAAGCTCGTGGCCGCGACACGGTGGGATGACGGCGACCTTTTCAAGGCGCAGTTCTCTCCCAAGGCGGCACTGGTTTTCTCACCGAGCAAGAGCAGCTCGCTTCGCGTCTCGGTGAACAGGGCATTCCAGACGCCCAACTACTCGGAGTTCTTCCTGCATGCGAACGCCGGCGCACCGACCGCCAGCCCGCGTGCTCTTGAGAACGCGCTGGAGGGCTTTTTCAACACAGGGCGAGCCATCGGCACGGCTGGATTGCCGACGGACCTGCCGTGGAACTTTGACGCCCAGACGAGGATTCTCGCGCTCGGGAATGCCGCCCTCGACGTGGAGAAGATCACCGGGTATGAGCTCGGTTACAAAGGACCGCTGACGTCCCGCGGCTATGTCACCGTCGACGTCTTTGAAAACGACAAGCGCAACTTCGTCACCGACCTCCTGCCGAACGTAAATCCGGCTTATCCTCAGTACCGTTATGACGATGGCGGCACGAACGTCCTGGCATACCTCGACGCCATTGCCGCGCGTGCGGCCGCGCTCCCTGCCGGGGCGATTCCCGAGGCTCAGCGGCAGGCGATCATTGGCGGTGCAGCGGCGCTTCGCAGCAACTTCAACGCCCTCGTCGCCGGGACCCAGCCGCTCCTCACGACCGTGGACGGGCATCGCGCCCTCGTCGTATCGTACGCCAACGCCGGCCGGGTCAGGGAGCGTGGAGTGGAGGTCGGTACCGTGATGCAG
>JBGPLS010000130.1:0-9309 GCA_041486565.1 Gemmatimonadaceae bacterium | reverse complement strand
CCCGTTACCCGTTACCCGTTGCCCGAAACGGGTACCGGGCAGCGGGTACCGGGCAGCGGGTACCGGGCAGCGGGTACCGGGCCGCGGGTACCGGGCAGCGGGTACCGGGCAGCGGGTACCGGGCAGCGGGTACCGGGCAGCGGGAACCGGGTAACGGGTACCGGGATTACGCTTCCTTCTTCCGACGGAGGGGCGAGATCTCGAGCAGCGGCTGCGTGCCGTTCGTGATGCACGACTCCGTCACCTTTACCTCGACGACGTCCTCTCTGCTCGGCAGGTCGAACATCACGTCCATCAGGACTTCCTCGAGGATTGCACGAAGTCCGCGTGCGCCCGTACCGCGCTTGAGCGCTTTCGTCGCAATCGCCGTCAGCGCGCCTTCGTCGAACGTGATTTTCACTTCCTCGAGTCCGAACAACTTCGCGTACTGCTTGGTCAGCGCGTTCTTGGGCTCCTTGAGGATTCTCACCAGCGACTTCTCGTCCAGCGCGTCGAGAGCGACGGTCACCGGAAGGCGACCCACAAGCTCGGGGATCATCCCATAGCGCAGCAGATCATCCGGCTCGACCTCGCCGAAGGGATTGGTGACGTCCTTTTCCTTCAGTCCAGCCTGGGTGTTGAAGCCGATCTGCCTTCGTCCGGTACGCGCTTCGATGATCTTCTCGAGGCCATCGAAAGCGCCGCCGCAAACGAACAGGATATCCTTGGTGTTCAGCTGGATGTACTCCTGCTGCGGATGCTTCCTCCCGCCCTGCGGCGGGACCGACGCGATCGTTCCCTCGATGATCTTGAGCAGCGCCTGCTGCACGCCCTCGCCAGAGACGTCGCGAGTGATGCTCGGATTCTCCGACTTCCGGGCGATCTTGTCGATCTCGTCGATGTAGACGATCCCGCGCTCGCACTCGGCGATGTTGAAGTCGCCCGCCTGGAGAAGCCGGACGAGGATGTTCTCGACGTCCTCACCGACGTATCCCGCCTCGGTCAGCGTTGTTGCGTCGGCGATCGTGAAGGGCACGTCGAGAATTCGGGCAAGTGTACGAGCAAGGAGCGTCTTGCCGACGCCCGTCGGCCCGATGAGGAGAATGTTGGACTTGTCGAGCTCGACCTCGTCGTCCTTGAGGGAGCTCGAGTTGATGCGCTTGTAGTGGTTGTAGACTGAAACAGCGAGGGCTTTCTTCGCCTGCTCCTGTCCGATGACGTACTGATCGAGGACGTCCTTGATCTCCTGGGGCGACGGGACCTGAGTGATTGCCTCGGATACCTCGCGCTCCTCGTCCTCGGCAAGGATCTCGTTGCACAGTGCAATGCACTCATTGCAGATGTACACCGAGGGTCCGGAGATGAACTTCCGGACCGAGTCCTTGGATTTGCCGCAGAACGAACAGCGGAGATGCTTGTCTTGAGACATTCAACAGGGGGCGACGCCCGGATCACCCGCCGGCCACTCCGGCGGGAAGCCGGTCAGGCACAGCGAAGGATTCAGGCTGATTTTACAGGCCACCCGACAGGCGGCCGGAAACACATGCTAGTGAAGAACTAACAGCGGTTCGGGATATGGTCAAGCATTATCGGAGGAGGCCTAGCGCTTGAGCGCGTCCTCCATCTGTCCCCGGTAATTAAGGACGTTGTCAATCAGGCCATAGTCACGTGCCTCTTCGGCAGACATGAAGCGGTCGCGGTCCATGTCGCGCTCGATCTGCTCGACGGCCCGACCCGTATGTTTCGAGAAGAGCTCGTTCATTTTTGAGCGCAGATAGAGGATCTCCCGGGCCTGAATCTCGATATCAGAGGCCGTTCCCTGGGTTCCACCGCTCGGCTGGTGGATCATGATCCGCGAATGAGGCAGCGCCGAGCGCTTTCCGGGTCTCCCGGCGGCCAGAAGGAACGACCCCATGCTTGCCGCCAGGCCCATGCAGTTGGTGTTAACCGGCGACTTCAGGAACTGCATCGTATCGTAGATCGCCATCCCCGCCGAAACGCTCCCGCCCGGGGAGTTGATGTAGATGTGGATGTCGCGCTCGGGATTGTCAGCCTCGAGGAAGAGGAGCTGCGCAATCACGACATTCGCCACGTCATCGTTGATCGGCGTGCCGAGGAAGATGATGCGGTCCATGAGGAGGCGCGAAAAGACGTCGTAGGTCCGCTCTCCGCGGCTCGAGCGCTCGATTACGTACGGTGTGTAAAGTGTCGGCATGGATGAGTGCTCCTCAGCCCTCGGTTAGGATTTCGTTTCGGTCCATCAGCCACTTGAAGACCTTGTCCTCGGTGATGCTGCGCTCGATCTCCTTGAGCCGCCCGCTCTTTTCCATCTGGGCATACAGCTGACTGAGATTTACCCCGCGCTTCTCGGCCTGTTCAGCCACCCGGTCGTCGATGTCCTTCTCCGACGCCGCAAGCGACTCCCGCTCGGCGACCGTCTCCAGTACCAGGTCGCGACGGATCTGGCGTTCGGCCATGTTCCGGAACTCGGTCGCGAAGCGGTCTTTTTCTTCCTCGGGAACCTTGTACGCCTCGGCGTAGTTCTGAACCATTTGCTGGACCCAGCTCTTTGGGACGTCGAACGGATTGGCGCCGATGATCTCGTCCACCAGCTTCTGGCGCACTTCGGCGTCGGCTTCGCGCTGCGCGTGCTCGGTCAGATCGGCGCGCACAACGGTCCTGAGGGCGTCGAGCGAGTCGAAGTCACCAACCTCACGGGCGAATGCGTCATCGAGGAGCGGCGCTTCCTTCCGCTTGACGTCATTCAGCGTGATGCGGACGGTCTTCGTCTGTGAGCGCTGGGCTTCGTCAGGAAAATCTTCGGGCCAGCGGACGGGGCGCTGGACCGTCTGGCCCGGCGTCGCCTCCATGATCAGCTCTTCAATTCCGGGAATTGCCTGGCCGGTGCCGAGGACGAGCGGGTACGACCGCTCTCCGGCGGGGGCATCGGCTTGGTCTCCAGTGGAGATCTGAACGTTGACCATGTCGCCGGGCATTGGCTTTTCCTCGACCGGTACCCACGCGGCGCGCTGGTCGCGGATATGCTCGAGCTGCTCGGCAACCTGCTCGTCAGAGACCGTGACTTTGCGGCCGGTGACTCGGAAACCGGAGGTTCGGGCGAGGTCCATGGTGGGGCGGAGCTCGAAGTGGAGCTCGAATGTGAGTGGCTTGCCGTCCTCGAAGCTCAGGTCGTGGACGTGGGGCTGCGAGGCGACCTTGAGGTCCTCCTTCTCGACGACCTCCTTGTAGGCATCGCGGACCAGTGCCTCGAGGGCCTCCTGGCGGATTGCGTCGGCGAACTTTTTCCGCACCATTGCGGCAGGGGCCTTGCCCGGGCGGAAGCCGGGAAGGCGCACCGAGGACGCATAGCGCCTCGCTGCCTTGTCCTCGGCGTCGCGAACGGTCTCAACCGGGACCGACACCTGGACGTGGCGATCCACTCCGGAGCTCTCCTTCGGCGTGATATCGATCTTCATGGTCACAATATAACATTGGAGCCCAGGCTGCTAAGCGCCGGTATCGTTGCCGAGCGCGGCTGTAGCCGCGCTCAGCCGATTCTGCTAGACCCGATCGTCCAGCCCTTTGACGCCAGCCAGACTTGCGCAATTGGCGCAACAATAGAATGTCCCGTTGCTCTCCATTCCATGTCCGATGATCCTGCAGCCGCAATGCGCGCATTTCGGCGCCAGCATATGTATGGCGCACTCGAACGAATCGAAGGTGTGCGACCTGCTGTCGGCCGTCACGGTGAACGACTTGTCGTAGTCGTTGCCGCAAACCTCGCACTTTGCCATCTCAGCCTCGCGTGAAAGGGTATGCTCGCGATTGATGCGCTTTTCGGGCCAGCAGGTGGGGGCGGGAGCCGTAACGGCGAATTATCTTGGATCGGTCATGTGCGGACGATCAACCCTCCACGACGCGCCGACTAACGTCCTCGAGCGCTTTAGTCTTCCTCCGGTGCTGCCGGGGTTCGTCCCGCGGTACAACATAGCGCCGTCTCAGCAGCAGTGGACCGTCTCTCGCGACCGAAACGGCGCGGCCGTCGCGCGGCAGATGAAGTGGGGACTCGTGCCTTCGTGGGCGAAAGATCCGTCGATCGGCAACCGGATGATCAACGCCCGGGCGGAGTCGCTGGCCGAGAAACCGTCCTGGCGCGATTCGCTCCGGACGCAGCGCTGCATCATCCTGGCTGATGGATATTACGAATGGAGGACAGCGGGGAAGGAAAAGACTCCGATGTACTTCCACCTCGCTGATGGTCGTGGATTTGGTCTGGCCGGTCTCTGGGACCGCTGGTACGGAGGAGAATCACCGCTCGAGACGTGCACCGTGATTACCACGGCGGCCGGATCGAGGACGTCACCGTATCATCATCGGATGCCGGTGGTTCTGACCGAGGATGCGGCGGTGGCGTGGCTCGAGACATCGGCGCGGGAGCGCGATCTGCTGTCTCTGTTGACCGCTTATGAAAGCGACGACCTCGAAGTGTACGAAGTGACCCGGCACGTCAACAATCCGGCGAACGAAGACGCGGAATGCATCAGGCCAGCCGATTGGAACACCAGCCAGGTGTAGAGGTACAAGTGTGTTGTCGTCGGAGACGTTTCGCCCTCGCAACCCGTCATACGCGGTGGAGCTTCCGTTGACGTGGTTGCAAGCGGTGTACTGCAGACCTAGCCGGTATTCTCTATTGGGCAAAGTTGTGACCCAATGCTATGTTAGTGGCCGGTGCGAATGCGCATAGTGAATCAAGTCGGTCATTCCTCGACAGGGGTCAGGCTCATGGGTAATCAGCAGGTACGCGTCAGTTTGGGTGTCAGCGTGTTTTCCGCATTGCTCGGGTTGGGGCTGGTGTCCGGCGCTGCGCGCGCTCTTCCTCCAGCGGCGACCGGACAGCACAGGCTGGCAACGACAGTCGGTCTCCCTGATGCCGTGCTCGGCATTCGCGCCGACCATGCAGTCGCTCCAGCTTCGCTTTACGCAGCGCTCGCGAAACTCTATGTCCCGAGCTTTTCCCGCCAGACGAAGCTGGCGTGTAGCGCCTGTCACTACCAGTTTCCGCAACTCACTCCATTCGGGCGGATGTTCAAGCTCAATGGCTACACGCTCACCTCGCTGTCCACGATAGGTCAACCAGGCGATAGCGCCGGCATCGAATCGCTCAAGCTGGCTACGATTCCTCCGGTGGCCGCGATGGTCGTGGCGGGGGTGACGCAAACTTCGCGGGCGCAACCCGGGACACAGAATGCGACTGTGGGCTTTCCGCAGGAAGCCAGCGTTTTCCTCGCGGGCCAGATCACTCCTCATGTAGGGATCTTCACCCAGTTCACGTATGCGGCGGCGGATGGTGCGATCGGCATAGACAACGTCGACCTGCGGTGGGCGAAACACGCAACCTTGGCAGACCGCGACATACTCGTCGGTCTCACCCTGCACAACAATCCGACGGTGCAGGATGCCTGGAATACCGTACCCGCATGGGGCTTCCCGTTCATGGGCTCCGAAGCGGCTCCGACTCCCGCTGCGAGCACGATGATCGATGGCGGGCTTGAACAGCAGGTAGCGGGGCTCGGAGCCTACTCGTTGTTCGACAATACGCTGTACGCCGAGCTCACGGCCTACAGATCTGCGCCGCAGGGCGCGGAGGAGCCGCTCGGCGAGACCGCTGCGAACGTAACGAAGGGCGTCATCCCATATTGGCGGGTGGCGCTGCAGCACGCGTGGCCGTCCACCTATGGGATGATCGGAACCTACGGCTTCGCTGCGCGATTGTATCCGGAGGGCGTTACCGGGCCCACCAACAACTACACCGATGCCGCCGTTGATGCGCAAATCGAGCATCGCGCCTCGTTCGGCACGTGGATTGGACGAGCGGCGTACATTCACGAGCGTCAGACTCTTTCCGCGTTCGAGGCGGCCGATCCGGCCGAAGCTGAAAACCTGCACGAGACGCTCTCGACGCTTCGGGCGAATCTCACATTCGAGCCCAGTCTGTTCTACTCGCTGAGCGCAGGATACTTTCAGACCACGGGCACGAGGGACGATGTGCTCTTTGCTCCGGCACCGGTTACGGGCAGTCGCACCGGGAGCCCCGACTCGAGGGGGGCAATCGGAGAATTTGCGGTCAACCCGTGGCAGAACTTGCGCTTGGGGCTTCAGTATGTCGCCTACAGCCGGTTCAATGGCGCATCAAACGATTACGACGGAGCCGGTCGCAAGGCCGCTGACAACAATACGCTCTTCCTCTACACATGGCTGGCGTTTTGACAGCGGCGTCCGACCCTTCGCCCAGTGACAGAGACGTCTCGACGCGGAGAGGTGAGATGAATCCCGTTGGCTATCGATTCGCCAGATGGGGGATGCTCCCATTGCGGATTGTAGTGGGACTCGTGTTCCTGATGCATGGCGGGCAGAAGTTCTTCGTCTTCGGCCTCGACGGGACCGCGGACATCATGGGGAAGCTCGGACTTCCGCTGCCAGTTGTGTGCGCGGCAATCGTCATGACTGTGGAATTGCTCGGAGGACTGGCAATCCTTCTCGGAGTGTTTACTCGATTGGCTGGCGCGTTGCTCGCCTTTGAGATGGTGGTTGCGATACTCGTTGCGCGTTTGTATGGCGGGTTCTTCGCGCCATACGGTTACGAATTCGAGCTCACGCTTCTCGCCGCGTGTCTTACATTCGCCTCGACTGGACCCGGTCGAGTATCGCTCGAAGAGATATGGCGTCGCTCTTCGGCGGTTTGACGCCGGCGAATCTGATCCGCGCCGCCTCCGCACAGCTATGAGAACGCTGCTGCTCGCGGTGGCGATGTTGATGTTTGCCGTCACCACCGCACTGGCGCTGCATCAGCCGTCCAAGGCGGTGCCGGACACGAGCGCGATCACGCCAGCGATGGTGGAACTGGGTCGGGCGATCTTTCACGGCCAGGGAACATGCTTTGCGTGCCACGGAGGAAAACTCGAGGGAACCCAGATCGCTCCGACTTTGAAGCAGCACGCCTGGAGAGATGCGAAGAACGGCGAATTCGCCGCGATCTATTACGTGGCGACGCACGGCGTGCCATCCACCCTGATGGTCGCATACCCCGGCGGTATTACGCCCGCGCAAGCGCTGGCGGTAGCATCCTACGTCTGGTCGGTCGGCAGGGGCAAAGTGAAACCCTGAGAACTCCTCCGTGACCGTGCGGCCGCTGCATCATTAAAAATTCCGGATTCGGCCGCGCCCGACCCACACATAGGGGGAGACGATAGTGGAAAGCAGCGAGCTCACGGGTCCTGACCTCGGCAATGGCATAGCGGAGAGCGAGCTGGCCGACGGCTCGATGATTCAAGGACATGCGGCCGGCGAGCCGGTGCTCGTCGCCAGGACGGGAGACGAGGTCTTCGCCGTGTCGGCCAACTGTACGCATTATGGCGGACCGCTGGCGGAGGGTCTTCTCGTCGGGACGACTGTTCGATGCCCATGGCACCACGCCTGCTTCGATCTTCGAACCGGGGCGGCGATTCGAGCGCCGGCTCTCAATGACGTCGCGTGCTGGTCGGTCGAGCGACGCAACGGCAAGATCGTCGTTGCCGGAAAGAAGGAATCTTCGCGGCCGGCGTCAGTATCCGGCAAGCCGCCGCGGTTGCAGCCGGCGTCGATAGCAATCGTTGGCGCGGGCGCCGCCGGAAACGCCGCCGCCGAGATGCTGCGTCGCGAGCGATACACCGGTTCAGTCACCGTTTTTGATTCGGACCGCCTCGCTCCGTACGACCGCCCGAATCTCTCTAAAGACTACCTGGCCGGCAACGCACCCGAAGATTGGATCCCGCTGCATCCGCGGTCGTTCTATCAGGAGCGCGAGATCGAGCTGGTCCTGGACAATCCAGTCACGGGGCTCGACGCAGCAGCGCGCCGTCTCACTTTAGCCGACGGCACGAGTCGGGATTTCGGTGCGGTGCTGCTCGCGACTGGAGCGTCGCCGATTCCGCTCGACGTTCCAACAGCGGATGGCGTAGCAATTCACTACTTGCGCACACTCGAGGACAGCCGCGCAATCATCGCCGCGTCCGGCGAATCGAGGCGTGCTGTAGTAATCGGGGCGAGTTTCATCGGGCTGGAGGTCGCCGCCTCTCTCTCGAGTCGCGGTCTCGAGGTACACGTCGTCGCGCCCGAGTCGCGCCCGCTCGAGAAAGTGCTCGGTCCCCAGCTTGGCGACTTCATCCGGGGGGTGCACGAAAAACATGGCGTGAAGTTCCATCTCGGATTGACGGCAGCGTCGGTCGAGAAGGGAGCGGTCGTTCTCTCCAACGGTGAGCGTCTCGCGGCGGATCTCGTTGTCGCGGGGATCGGCGTGCGGCCCAATCTCCAGCTCGCAGAACAGGCTGGGCTCACGGTGGACCGGGGCGTCGTGGTGAACGCCTTTCTCGAGACGAGCGCGAAGGGAGTATACGCAGCCGGCGACATTGCGCGGTGGCCTGACGCCCACACCGGTCAGGCAATGCGCGTTGAGCACTGGGTCGTTGCCGAGCGAATGGGCCAGACCGCAGCTCGCAACATGCTCGGAAGCGGAGAGCGCTTCGTCGCCGTCCCCTTTTTCTGGAGCGACCATTACGACGTCGCGATCCGTTACGCCGGTCACGCCGAGAAGTGGGACGAAATCCAGGTTGACGGCGGCATCGCCGATGGCGATTGCGCCGTCAGATACCGGTTCGGCGGAAAGACGATGGCGGTTGCGACGATGGGGCGCGACCGGGAGAATCTCGACGCGGAGCGGGCGATGGAGCTCGCGATGGCGGAGCCTGGCTGAGCGTGCATCCAGCGGTACCCGAGACCGGCGGGATCTTCGAGGCGTTAGCCGTCGAAGTCGCAGATGCCGGCAAGCAACGCCCGAGGCGGCGTCTGGCGTTGGGGTTGTCATGGCAGTTGCGTGGATGTCACGGCTCCTGGTGATCGTGATTTCAAGACACTGCGCACGCGCATCTCAGGTCAGGCATCTCGTTTACTAAAAGGCCAGCTTGCGACGCCGATTCCGGATTCGAACGTGGATGGTGACGCTTCCGTGAAACCCGTGTCCGGGCGCGGGCAATCGGCGCCGGGGGGTCGAAAGTCGTTCGGTAGGTGAGGTATGCGGGACGGCGCCTTGGGGACTATTCTGATCGAATTCATGTCTGCCACTCCCGATACTGGATTGCTGCTGCGGTGCCGGCCCCGGCGAGCGCGAGGGCCGCGAAATGATCGTCAATGTCGGGCAGGTCGTATACGCCGTAAGAATCATCCGTCCGATGGCCTCCATCGGCGCCATGAAGCGTTACTCCTGTCCCGGGCTCGCGTACCGTGAAGCTGGTCGTG
>JBGPLS010000129.1:0-9471 GCA_041486565.1 Gemmatimonadaceae bacterium | reverse complement strand
GCTCGGCTCGCCTGGCATAGCTCAGGCGTGCATTCTTGTGGGTGTTCACAGGTCCTCTGGCGGTTGCCGGTTGAGTGTCTAGACAACCCCAGCTTGCTACCGTTACGACCTGTGAACAACCTCCTGATCAATTACACCTAGACCACATTGGACACGACTCTATTTCTGAACGCATCCCAGGTCGCGACCTGCGCCGGCCCGGGACGAGCGCGGCGCGGCGCCGAGATGGGCGACGCCGCGATCATGCAGGGAGGGGCGATCGCTGTGGAAGGAGCGTTGGTCGCCGCCGTCGGTCCGCAGGATGATCTGCTCAGGAAGTTCCCCTCGGCGAAGCAGGTAGACTGCGGCGGAAGGGTGGTCACCCCCGGTCTCGTCGATTCGCACACGCACGCTGTGTTCGGTCGCGCGCGATATGAAGAGCAGGAGATGCGCTCTGCCGGGGCGAGCTACATGGAGATTGCCCGGAGGGGCGGCGGCATCCACTCGTCGGTGGCTGACCTCCGCGGGAGAACCGAGGACGAGCTCTTCACCCTTGCATGCGACCGCGTGCAACGCCTCGCGAGCTACGGCTCGACGACGATCGAGATGAAGTCGGGCTATGGTCTGTCGCTCGAGGATGAGCTCAAGTCGCTGCGCGTCATCGCGCGCTTGTCGGAAGCTGGTCCGATGCGCGTCGTTGCGACGTGGCTGGGCGCCCACGAGATCCCGATGGAGTACCGTGGTCGTCCGCGCGGGCGCAGCGAATATGTCGCGCTGCTCATCGATCAGATCCTGCCAGTCGTCGCAAAGGAGAGACTCGCGACGTTCGCGGACGTGTTCTGTGAGCCCGGTGTCTTCACTCTCGATGAGACGCGCGCGATCCTCACCGCCTCACGCCGCGCCGGCCTTGGCCTCAAGCTGCACGCCGATGAGCTCGAGCCGCACGGAGGGGCGGAGCTGGCTGTCCAGCTCGCCGCAATGTCCGCCGATCATCTCGCGGCAATATCCGATCACGGCATTCGGGCGATGGCGGGCAGCTCGACAGTTGCGACGCTGCTACCGGGAACGATGCTGTTTCTCGGAAGGACGAGACAGGCGCCTGCGCGCGCCCTGATCGACGCGGGAGCGGCCGTTGCTCTCGCCACCGATTTCAATCCGGGCACCTCGCCAACCGTCAACTTTCCGCTGATTCTCACACTCGGAGTGAGCCAGCTGCGCATGGGCGTGAGCGAAGCCCTCATCGCCGCTACAGTCAACGGTGCCGCCGCGCTCGGGCTCGCCGCGCATACCGGTCAGATTGCCCCGGGATTCTCGGCCGATCTGGCCATTTTCGACGCCGACGACATTCGGGAGATACCGTATTGGTACGGTGATCGTCGTTGTAAGGCGACGTGGGCGCGAGGAAAACCTTGTCATGCTTACGAGTGAGCCGGTAACTTGCATCGCGACCCAGTGACCAAGCCCTTGATCTACTAGATGTCCAACATCGCCAAGCTCAAGAAGAAAGCTGCCGAGTTCGAGCAGAAGAAGCAGTACGACAAGGCCCTGGACCTGTATCAGCAGGTTCTCAGCGCCTCGCGGGCGAGCGAAGAAGAGCGTGACGTTCCGCTCTACAATCGCGTTGGTGATCTCCATTTCCGGCTGGGGAACACCGAAGAAGCGATCAGCTATTACGAGAAGGCGGTTGACCTCTACGCCGACGGCGGCTTTTTCAACAATGCGATCGCCCTCTGCAACAAGATCCTCCGCTACTCTCCGAATCGCAGCATTGCCTACTACAAGCTCGGACTGATAAGTGCGAAGAAGGGCTTCAACAGCGACGCAAAGCAGAACTTTCTCGAGTATGCCGACCGGATGCAGAAAGCCGGGAAGCTTGACGAGGCCTTTCGCGCACTGAAGGAATTCGCTGATCTCTGCCCCGGCCAGGACGACGTGAGGCTCATGCTCGCAGAACAGCTGGCGCGGGCGGACAGGAAGCCGGAGGCCCTCGAGCAGCTCCAGCTTCTCTACGATACGCTCGACGCGGAAGGGCGGACGACCGAAGCCGCAGCGGCTGTAGAGCGGATGAAGGCACTCGATCCCGGCTTCACGCCGAAGAAGACGACAACTCCGCGACAAAGGAAGAAGGACGGTCTCGTCTTTCTCGACCTCGGGTACAACGACGACTCACCCGGTGGGGCGACGCCACCTGCTGGGGAAGCTGCGGTCCAACCGGGAGTGCCGCCGGCCCGCGCGCGCGCCGGGTCAACAGCGCTCGACGGGCTCGAGCTTACGGCGCTGGCTGATCACGAGCCGTCGCCCGTCGTCAAGAAAGCCGCGCCAGCGGCACCGCCCGAGCTCGAGGTGATCGCGCCGAAAGAAAAGATGAAAGAGACGCCGGCGCCTGTTGGCGACGAGCCTTCCGAGGCAATCGCTGCCGGCGCAGCTGCCTCAGCTCCTCCGGCCCCGGCGCAGAGCTTCGCACCGCTTGATCTCGCGCCACTCGTCGATGAGCCCCGGCAGGAACGGGCAGATCAGCCTGGCGCTGACGCGCCGGCGGACAAAGCAGAGGCCGACGCCGCGATACCGGTTCTCGCCGAGACGGCACTCCATGACCCGCTGGCTGGACTCGACGTGATCTCCAGGGGGACGATGGAGCACGAGATAGCGACGGAGCGACCGGCCGATACGGACTATGTGGATCTGGGTCGGTGGCTCGAGGAAACGCGCACCCCGCAGTCTACGAGGATGGTCGCGGACGACGAGACGCCGGAGGACAACCAGCAGAAGGATTTCGCGGAGATGCTCGAAAAGTTCAAGCTCGGTGTCGCGCGCAGCGTGGACGATACCGACTTCGACAGCCACTACGATCTCGGCATAGCGTTCCGCGAAATGGGGCTGATGGACGAGGCGATCACGGCCTTCCAGAAAGCCACCCGTGGGAGCGCGCACCGCGTTCGCGCATCCGAGGCGCTTGGGGAATGCTTCATCGAAAAGGGACAGCCGGCGGTCGCGGTGACGGTACTGGACCGCATCGTCAAGGAGACGGAATTGAAGGAGGACGCCCTTGTCGGAGTGTTCTACCTTCTCGGACGGGCGGCGGAGGACCTCGACAAGGCGGGAGAGGCGTCGGAGTTCTATCAGCGGGTGATTTCGGTGGACATGGGCTTTCGCGATGCGGCCAGGCGCCTGGCTTTGCTGCATAAGGCTTCCAGATGACCGCCCTGGGTGCGGCTTCAGCGCCCAACGGAACCACGACGGGCGGCTCTCCGCTGAGCGCCCTCCAGCGAATTCAGGAGCCGGTGCGGGAGAGGCTCGACGCGGTGTCGGAGGAAATGTGGAGTGCCGTCGCGAGTGAAATCCCGCTCGTCATGCAGATGAGCGCGCACCTCATGGCGATGCGCGGCAAGATGTTCCGGCCCACACTCGTTCTCCTCTCCAGTGGCGTAACCGGCGCTTCGAAGCCGGAAGCCATTACACTTGCTGCAGCAGTCGAGCTCATTCATCTGGCGACGCTGGTTCATGACGACGCGATCGATCATTCGATTCTGCGTCGCGGAATGCCGACGCTGAATTCTCTTTTCAGCCACCAGATCGCGGTGATCATGGGAGACTTCCTTTACTCGATCGCTCTCACAAGGCTCGTCGGCATCGGCAATATCGGAGCGCTGAAGACTCTGACGCACGCATCGACGGAAATGACGATCGGCGAGCTGAGGCAGCTCGCGGTCACCGATCCGTTGCGATTCTCCGAGGACGAGTACTACTCGCTCATTCGCGCCAAGACTGCGTCGTTCATCTCGGCGGCGTGTGAGATCGGTGCATTGAGCGGCGCGAGGGAGCATCGGGAGACCCTCGCCAGATACGGTGAGCAGCTCGGGATGGCATTTCAGATCACCGATGATCTGATCGACTATACCGAGGCCGAGTCTACTGTTGGCAAGCCGACCGGGCTCGACTTGAAAGAGCACAAGGTCACGCTGCCGCTCATCGCCGCGCTTCGCGTGATGCCGGCGGACGCCAGGAGCCTGGTTGAGGCACTGTTCGCCGCCAGCGAGCCGAGCGACGAGGCGATAGCCGAAGTGATTGGAATAGTCGCCAGGAATCGAGGGCTGGAGTACGCCCGAGAGGCGGGTTCACGCTTCGCCGCCGAGGCCGCAAGGACGCTGGAGACTCTTCCCGATACGGTAGCGCGAACAGCACTCATTGACTCTATTTCGTACGTAATGGAGCGACACGCATAATGCCTCCACGCGGCGCGGTCCGGCGCGGGGCGGTTTTTCACGGCCTCGTGCTCGCCAGTGGGTTCATTGTCGGAGGCTTGCTGACGCAGGTCGCAAGGAAGTTTCTTCCGCCGGGAGCGGCGAAGGAATTCTTCACGACTGGTGTAACACCGTCGGTGGGGCCGCTGCCGCTCGACCTCGTGATTCTCAAGTTCGCGCTTGGTCCGGTAGCACTCGATGTGTCGCTGTTGAGCCTTGTGGGCGTTCTTGTCGCGTACCTTATCGCGCGCTCACTCTTCTAGGAGGTAGAAATGTTCGGCAACCTCGGTTTCCCCGAGATCCTGATCATCATGGTCATAGTTCTGCTCCTTTTCGGGGCGAAACGCATACCGGAGATCGCGGGCTCGATGGGGAAGGGCATCAAGGAATTCAAGAAAAACATCAATGAGGCGACGCGCGAGATAGATCCCGAGGCGCCTCGATACGAGCCGCGCCTGACGGCGGCCGAGCTCGAGCAGCGGCGGGCTGCCAAAGCGGAAGAGGCGACTCCTCCCGAGCCAAAGCGACTCATCTGAAAGAAAAAGACCGCGCCCAACTGGCGCGGTCTCGCACCAACCGTAACGACTCGAGTGCGTGTTACTGAGTCGTGGCGCGATTCGCCGCCTCTACCTCCTTGCGGCGATCGACAATCTTCGCCGACGCGCGGAGGTTCGCCAGGAATTCCCTGATCCGCTGCTGACGCAGTTGATTCGTCAGCTGAGCGCGCTGTATCTCCTTCTGTTTTTCCCATGCCGTACTGTCCGATGGAGTACGCTGATCCACGCGCTCGATGAAGATCGCTTCGTGGGTCCGCACCGGAGCGCTGACAGTTGCGAGAGGCAGTGCGAACGCAGCACCAATCGCCTCGTTGAGGCGGCCGATTCCCTCGGCGCCCCCGATGCGGGTGAAGCGGGGACTCTTGAGAACCTCCATGCCATCCGCCTTCGCTGCCTGCTCGAGCGACGCCGCCGCCGCAGATGCAGCCAGCGCCCGTGCGCGCACCGCGAGCTTGTCCAGTTTTTTCTGCCGCGCGAGAATGGCGCGCACCTGGGGCGTGACTTGCTCGAGTGAAGGAATCCCTCCCGGCGTCAGCGAGTCGAGCCGGCCGAGGTAATAGCCGTCCTCGGCATCGAAGAGGTCGCTCGTCTCCCCTACTCTTGCACCGCCGAACGCCCATGGACCGACGCTGGGAATGAATCGTCCGTTGATCGTCAGCGCATCGCTCTCGACGACTGAAGCCTTCTGAATCGGAATTCCCAGAGCGCGCGATGCCTCGTCGAGCTTCTGAGGCTTGTCGGTCGAAGCGGCAATCTTCGCAAGCTCGTCGGCCTTCCGGTCAGTGGCTGTCGCCTCCGAATCGCTCTGCTGAATCCGCAGCAGGATATGGCGAAGGGAGATCGTATCGCCCTTGCGCTCGTCCACTCTGATCAGATGGTAGCCGAAAGTCGTCACCACCGGCTGTGACAGCTCGCCTGGCTTGAGCGCATACGCAGCCTCCTCGAACTGGGGAACGAATCGGCCGCGAACACCCTTTCCGAGTGACCCGCCGGCAACGGCCGAAGCGGAATCCACCGATTCGGTTTTAGCCACATCCTCGAACTTCTCGCCTTTCGCGATTCGGTCGCGAAGCGCCAGCAGTCGATTGCGTACCGCTGCACTGTCCACCGAACTTACCGTGCGGGGGATGATGATCACCGACACCGATGCCCTCGCCGGTCGCTCGAAATCCTTCTTGTTGTTTTCGTAGTACGTGGCGATCTCGTTTTGTGGAACGGTGACGGCGCTGTCGGGAAGCATCTCGGGGCGATATGCAGCGTAGGCGATCTGCACCGTGTCGTGGGTATCCTTCCAGTTCTGCCAGAGGCGTGCGTCGCTCACATAAACGTCAGCGGCCACCTGCTGGAACAGCTTCTCGCGCGGAATGGCGTCGCGGTAATAAGCCTCGAGCTGAAAAAGCAGTCCTTCCTGACGGGCCGCGGGGCTGGCAAGAAACCGCTGATATTTTTCAGGATCGAAGCGCCCCTCGGTCTGGAGCTCGGGGCTCTGGAGGAGCTGGGGCGGCGGGCTGGTACGCGCTGCGTCGGCGATCTCCTCTTCGGTGACGCCGATTCCGCGGCGCTTGTATTCCTGCCGCAGCAGCGCATCGTCCACCATCTGGTCGAATGCCTGGTCCTGCAGGCGCCGCCGGTCGTCGAGTGAGACGCTCCGGCCACTCTGCTGCGTTGCCTGCTGCTCGAGCGACTGAGTCGCATTGAACCAGGTCGTGGCTAGAATGTCGTCACCGTTGACGGACGCGACCGCGGTAGAGGTCGTCACCGGAGCACGGCCAAGAAGCCCCGAAGTTTCGGCGAGCAGGAATCCCCCGACGAAGAAAATGACGAGGAATATCCAGATGTACTTTGCGGAGCTCCGCATGGATTGCAGCACGGGGGTGTTACTCCTGCCAGAGCCTTGAGAGGAATCGGTTCATGAACACGTATAACCTAAAAAAGCTACCGGCTCGGAGGGCGTAAAAGCAAGCCGCACCGTCACTTCACATTGACGCGGTTCGTACGCGCGCGGTATCTTGAGCCGTTCTGTCCCGAGCTTGGACAGGGATGGCACACAAGCGGGGTTCAAGGATGCAGAGTTCACCTCGGATCGAAGAGCTGAGGCAAAAGTTTCACGAGAACCCGCGGCGCTATTTTGCGCCCCTGGCCAACGAGTACCGAAAGGCCGGAGACCCTGAGCAGGCGATCGCCATCTGCCGGGCCCACCTGGCGCAGCAGCCGGGGCACATGAGCGGGCATGTCGTCTACGGCCAGGCGCTCTTTGACGCACGTCGGATGGACGAGGCCGGCGTCGTCTTTCAGCAGGCGCTCGCTCTCGATCCCGAGAACGTCATCGTCCTCCGCCATCTCGGAGACATCGCGAGACAACGCGGCGATGTCGAAGAGGCGCGAAGCTGGTATTCCCGCGCGCTCGACGGCGACCCGCATGACGCAGAAGTCGCCGCGTACCTCGCCGAGCTCACCGAGCCGTTGGTGGCCACCGCTTCCGATACCGAGGTTGGAATGCCGGAGGCCGCCGCTGCCGATACTGCCCCGGTCGCGACGGAGGCGGAGGCGCCGGTGGAAGAGGCGCCCGAGCCTTCCACATTAGACATTGCGCTTATCGATTCCGTCGCTTCGCCTTATTCCGAGACGTCCGACGCGTCCGCCGCGGTGGACAGCTCGCCGGAGCCCGACGACAGTCCGTATCTCGACGTGCCGGAAAGCTCCGGCGAAACGGGTGATGTCGCTGCGGTCGCGGAAGAGCAATCGCCTCGGGAAGAAGCCGGGCGCAGGGAAACCCCGACGACGGAAACCACCCCCATCGTCACGCGCACCTTGGCGGAGCTCTACCTGGAGCAGGGCTACATCGAGCCCGCTCTCGAGATCTACCGGCAGCTCGCAGAGCGCGAGCCGGAAGACACGGTGATTCGTGAGCGGATCACGGAGCTCGCGGCCGAGGAGAAGTCAGATGAGGTCCTTTCGGCTGAGCCACCGGCGACGGCGCCAGCCGACGCGAGCGCTGAGCCTCTGATGGATGAGCAGCTCGGCGCAGTGGCCGAAGAGGCTGGGGTCGAGGCTCCAGTCGAGCCTGAAGCTGCTGCTGCCTCCCCGAATGACGCCGGACTGATGGAAGAAGCCGCCGGGGCAGGGGAGGTGGGAGATCGTGGGACGAGTGTGCTCGGGAGGGATGGCTATCCTGTTGTCCCCGATGATGAGCACTTCACCGAGACGCAGCTCGCGGCCGAGCTATGGGACACGGCTGATTCCTGGGGCGCGGACCTGTTAGCCGACGAGGCCGACGAGTTTTTTGGGGTCCGCCTCGATGCAGGGGGAATTGGCGACGAGCCGGCAGGCGCAGCGGAGTCCAGCGAAGAAGATGAATCCGATCGACCTTGGGGGGAGCGCTCGAGCGTCACTCAGAGTTTGGACCTGGAGAGCGAGAGCGTTGCCGACGAACACGTCATCGCGACTGGTGCATCCATCGAAGATGCCAGCGCCGAGGACGCGACCGTTGCCGAGGAGGCGGGACGATCGCTGACTGTGCGCGAATTCTTCGCCACCCTCGGATCCATGCGTCCGCAGCCGCGGGAAGTTGACGAAAGACCCGACGCGACACCGTCTCCCCAGCCGAACACCGCCGAGGCCGAGTCTCCCGCAGCCGGACCTCCTGCAGCCGCCGAGGATTATGCCTTTGCCGACGACGCCTTTGCCAGTCTTTTCGCTGACATCCCTGTCAACGCAGAGGACAGTCGTGCGGCAGCAGCGCTGAGCGGCGCCGTTGCTCACGGTGCGCCTTTTTTGAGTCCGACAGCTCCGGCTGTCTCGTCCCCGGCTCGTGGCGCCAACGCGAGTGGAGTCCGCGTCGAGCCAGCCAGGGAATCGGAGGAGGATATCCGACGCTTCCGCGAGTGGCTCGACGGGCTGGCGGAGTCGTGAGGATCGCGGTCATCAACGGGCCCAACCTCAACCTTCTCGGGCAGCGCGAGCCGGCGATTTACGGGACGACAACGCTTGCCCAGGTCGAGTCGCGCCTGCGCGAGGTCGCGAAGGAGCTCGACGTCTCGATCAGCTTCGCGCAGTTCAACGGTGAAGGGGACATCATCGACGCGATTCACGCCCTCAAGGGTGCGGCCGACGGTGCGCTCATCAACGCCGGCGCATACAGTCACACGAGTCTCGCGATTCACGACGCCCTGACGAGCGTTGCCGTGCCATTCGCGGAAGTTCACGTCACCAACATCTACGCACGTGAGCCGGAGCGCAGACGCTCCGTCCTCGCCGACGCCGCAGTGGCCGTGATCGCCGGATTTGGCGCCGCCTCATACGAGCTCGCGCTACGCGGACTGGTCGGAAAGCTGTCGGCCAATGTCTGATTCGAGGAGGCGCAGGCTCGATGCCCTCAGGGAGCGCCTCGCCGCCGAGAAGATCGACGCGCTGCTCCTCACGTCGCTGCCGAACATCCGGTATCTCACCGGGTTTTCCGGATCGAGCGCGCTGCTCCTCGCGACGCGGGCGGACGTCCTGTTCATCACCGACTTCAGATATGAGATTCAGGTCGGTGACGAGATTGGCGATTTTGCCGAGATCCTCATCGAGCCAACGAGTCTCTGGACCGGACTCTGGGATCGCCTGCCGCGACTGCAAACCGCCGAGGTGATAGGCTTCGAATCGGCACATCTCGTCCATCGCGACTTCCAGCGCCTGCTCAATGAGGGGTC
>JBGPLS010000128.1:0-9554 GCA_041486565.1 Gemmatimonadaceae bacterium | reverse complement strand
GGAAACGCGGAAGTGTCGCGCACGGCGGAGCTGCTCGCGTCGCTCCTGCGACCCTCCACGGGATTCGCCGTTCCGATCTCGAGCCTCGGCGTCTCCGTTCGTGGCGCGATCGTCCTTCGTCTCTCAGCTGACCCCGCGCTCGGCCCCGAAGGTTACCAGCTCACTGTCAGGGGCGATTCCGTGCGTGTCACTGCCAACGCGCCCGCAGGTTTGTTCCACGGCGTGCAGACGCTGCGCCAGCTGCTGCCCCCGCAGATCGAGTCGCACTTGGCGCTGTCGCCGATGGCCTGGATGGTTCCCGCGGTCACGATCACGGACCGGCCGCGTTATTCGTGGCGCGGTGTGATGCTCGACGTCGCGCGACATTTTTTCACCGTGCGCGAGGTCAAGCAGTATGTCGATCTGCTCGCGCTGTACAAGATGAACGTGCTGCATCTCCACCTGGCCGACGACCAGGGCTGGCGCATCGAGATCAAATCGCGCCCGAAGCTCGCGGGCGCCGGCAGCGTCACACAGGTGGGTGGCGGTCCCGGCGGATACTTCACGCAGGACGAGTACGCGGAGATCGTGCGTTACGCGCAGGAGCGATACGTCACGATCGTTCCCGAAATCGACATGCCGGGACACACGAACGCGGCGCTCGTAGGATATCCCGAGCTGAGCTGCAGCGTGCGTAGTCCGGGGCCGTACACAGGCACTGACGTCGGTTTCAGCACGCTCTGCGCGAACAAGGAAGAGACGTACGCGTTCGTGGACGACGTCGTGCGTGAGATCGCCGCGCTGACTCCGGGCCGCTACTTCCACATGGGCGGCGACGAGAATCCGATCCTCAGCAGGGAAGACTACACCAAGTTTGTCGAACGCACGCAGGAGATCGTCGCGCGACACGGCAAGCAGATGGTGGGATGGGAAGAGATCGCGCGGGCGCGCTTACGACCGACGACACTCGCGCAAGCCTGGGCAACGGATACGGTAGCCGCCGCCGCGCTGCAATACGGCGCCAAGGTCATTCTATCACCGGCCAAGCGCACATATCTCGACATGAAATACGACGACGCCACGGAGCTGGGGCTCAAGTGGGCGGCGCTCATCGAGGTGCGCGACGCGTACGACTGGGATCCGGCGACGTATATGAAGGGGGTCACGGAAGCGAACATCATCGGCGTCGAGGCGGCGATCTGGTCGGAGACCGTGCGGAACATCACCGCTGTGGAGTATCTGACTATGCCGCGCCTGCCCGCGCTCGCCGAGGTCGCATGGACGCCGCAGAGTTCGCGAAGCTGGGACGGCTTCAGAACGCGGCTCGCGACGCATGCGCCGAGATGGAACTTCCTCGGCGTGAATTATTATCGATCGCCCCAAATTCCCTGGTGAAATGGATTGCGTTTGGCGCTATTTCCTGACGCTTGTCTTCTCGCGCAACTCGCGCCCCCAGTTGTGCACGACGATTGTTTGCGACTCGGCGCCGGCGCGCTTTAGCATCAGGAATCGGCCGTCGGGTGCAACGTCGTAGTCGGCGTGCGTGGCGTCGGTGAGGTAATCGCCCGTCAGGACGACCTTTCGCGCGCCGATAGAGAATCCGGACCCCGTCGTCACGCCGACCTCGACCACCTCACCCAGTGGACCGCGGTAGTACAGCGATCGGCCCGAGCGTCCCCACAGCGGTTCGGTGCCGCCATTGTCGCTCACTTGAATGCGCGCGCCGCTCGCAGGGAACGGCCGCACGTAAATCTCGAACCGGCCGCCCTCATTCGATTGGTACGCAAGCCACTTTCCATCCGGTGACAAGCGCGGCATGCTCTCCGTCTCCGGGCCGGTCACCAGCGGGACCACGGTCCGATCGCCAGTGAGCGGAACGGCGAGAATGTCGCGCGAGTTCTTCATTCCCGGGGCGGTGCGGAAAACCAGCCATTTCATATCCGGCGACATGATTGCCTCGAAAGGCTCGAGCTCGGGCTGGTAGAGGAGCTGAGCCGGCCCGCTCCCGTCGGCCGGCTGTCGCCAGATCCCGGTTTTCCCGGCGCGCGTCGACAGGAAGATCAAGTCCCGACCGTCGGGCGTCCATTCCGCGCGGAAGTTGACTCCGTCGGTCGAGAGTCGTGTGAAGGTGTGCCGCGCGATGTCGTAGATCCAGATGTCGGTCGCGTTCGCACCGAACACCGTCATCGCCACGCGTCCTCCCTCCGGCGAAAAACGTGGAGTCGAGTAGGTGCCAGGCTCCTGAATGAGAGGGACTGGAACGATGCTCCCCGCGTCGAGCATGACCGGCTGGAACTGCGCCCGTCCGCGCAGGTACGCCAAAGTGCCGGAGGGGGAGAGCGATGCCTTTGCGCCGGCGATTGCCTCGATAAGCACGCCGTCGTCGAGCTGCACCGGATCACCGATCGGCTTATGCGCTTTATTGTCGAAGCGCACCGCCATCAATCCACCCGACGGCGAAACGTACACGAGCTGGTCAGTCAGCAATCCCAGCGGCATGCCGACAAGCAGATCGAACTCCTGGATCTTTCTGCCTTCGAGTGTCATTACCGCGAGGTGCCCGGGCGGGGCAATGCTGTTTCCAGTTGCGTAAGCGATCGCCCCTCCGCCTGGGAGGACCAGGGGCCAACGCTTTCCACTTGGCGTCATGCCCGAATCAGCGGTGACGACGAAGACCGGCGTCCCACCGGTGCCGGGTATGGCCCACATTCCACTGAACGAACCGATGTAGATCGTACCCGCTTCGCTCCAGCTGAGACCATAGGGCACAGCCCCGCCGGTTGTTCCAACGGTAACGACCTGCCCACCGTCCACTGAAACTTTGCGGAGCACGTTGCCTTCGGTGAACGCGAGCCAGCGACCGTCCGGGGAAAACGTGAGGTTTCGTCCTGCGGCGTCCGTGAGCTCCCGCGCGGTGAGCTCGTTGATCCGCCGCACGTACATGTGAAACCCGTTGACGCTGATCGACGTGAACGCGATCATGTCGCCCTTCGGCGACACGGCGATCGTGGTGCCGGTGATCACGTCATTGATATGCGCGCCGGGCGGGGGGTCGAGGTTGACTCGGACCACCGGGGCTTCAATCTGCTCCGCCGGTCGTAGCTGCTTCCACAGGAGCCCCGCGCCAAGCAGAGCAACGAGCGACCACGCGGCGAGCTCGCGAATACGCGGGACTCGGCTGGCTCGAGCGGCAACCGCCTCCGGCTGATACGAAGTGGAAGTCATGACCGCGCCCTTGCCCTCGAGCGCGTCGGCAAACTCCTTTGCAGTCGCGAACCGGTCGGCCGCGAGCTTCTCCAACGCGCGCCCGATCGCGGCGTCAACATTCGGCGGCACGCTCGGGCGTCTCGAGTGCACACTCGCGGGCTTCTCGGTCAGGAGCTTCGCGATGATCGCCTGCGAAGTGCTCGCCACGTGCGGCGGGTCACCCACCAGCATCTCGTAGGTGATGGCGCCGAGTGAATAGATGTCGGTGCGACCGTCCACCACACGGTCACCCGTCGCTTGCTCGGGACTCATGTATTGCGGCGTGCCGAGGCTCAGCCCCGTCTGCGTAATGCGCGCGCCCCCCGCGTTGCTCACCGCCAACGCGATGCCGAAGTCGGCGATCAGCGGCTGCCCCTCGTGCATCAATACGTTCTCGGGCTTGAGATCGCGATGAATTACTTTGTGCCGGTGCGCGTAATCCAGCGCGCCCGCGATCGCTGACGCAATTCGAACGGCCTCGTCCACCGGCAGCTGCTTCTCGCGCTCGAGCCGCGTCCGGAGGCTCTCGCCCTCCACGTAGGGCATTACGTAGAACAGCAGCCCACCGACCTCGCCTGAATCGAACAGCGGCAGGAGGTTTGGGTGCTGGAGGTTCGCCGTCACCTGGATCTCGGCGAGGAACCGCTCGGCGCCGAGGACGGCACCGAGCTCGGGGTTCAGGACCTTGAGCGCGACGTTGCGGTTGTGTCTGACGTCGCGCGCGAGGTAGACCGTCGCCATCCCGCCCGCGCCGATCTCGCGGTCGATGGTGTAGCGCCCTTCGAGTCCGGTGCCAAGGCGGGCGTCCATTGAGTGCAACAACCTACGGTGCGCGGTGAGCGAGAGCCAGCGTTGTCAGTTGCCTCACCGAGTGCGAAGCTTGACGGTAGCGTCGCTGGTGGGGCGGGCCTGCGCGACCGGTCTACCGAATGAGCTTCCGCATGACCGCTCGAGCGGGTGCGCCTTCGTGCCCCGCCACCTTCATCGGCAACACGACCAGATCGTAGTCACCAGCGAGTACTGTCTCGAGGGCCAATCCCTCGACGATCGGAATACCCTTGCCGAGCAGGATCCGATGGGTCATCGGCGTCGGTGCGCCGAACTTCTCTGCCGAGATGTAGTCAATGCCAACAAGCTTCATACCTGCGTCGGCCAGCAGCTGAGCGGCATCGGGAGCGACGTAGGCGAAGTCGCGATGAAATGTCGATGACCTCATCCAGCCTCGCAGCGAGCTCCTCGTTCGGAAGATCACTCGCTTGGCGTCGCGCCACGCGTGTCGGTTCAGCTCAGCGGCGTCGATCGACTGTACACTGTCCGGGATTTCGATCACGCGCGCGGGCCCGATCAGCGCTTCCAGCGGCACCCTATCTATGGAAGCACCGTCGCGCACGAAATGCATTGGCGCATCGACGTGCGTGCCGCTGTGCGCGCCCAATGAAAACTTCGACAGCGTGAGCGCATCGCCCCGGCGCATGTCTTTCAGAAACTCGAAAGACATCGGCGCATCGCCCTCGTACACCGGCGTCGTCGCCGGATCCAGGGTCGCCGTCACGTCGATCCACCCACCCGGCGTCAACGCCTCCCACGTGGCAATTCGAGACGCCGATTGTTGAGCACACGCAAAAGCGCCGAGCACTCCTATTGCGATGACCCAATGTCGCCACACGCCTCGTTCGACCCGCATGGAACCTCCCTCGAGACGGGCGCCAAACGCGCCGTCAGGAACCGGTTAGACCGCCAGACTCAAGAGCATGGTGAACCCCAAGCCAGCGACACCAATGATTGTCTCCGCCACCGTCCAGGTCTTCAGCGTCTGCGGCACAGTCATGTTGAAGAACTCCTTGATGAGCCAGAAGCCGGCATCGTTCACATGCGAAAGGACCAGTGAACCCGCGCCCGTCGCCAGGACAAGCAGCTCGGCGTTCGTGCCCGGCGTTGCAATCGCAATGGGGGCGACAATGCCAGCCGCGGTGGTCATCGCTACCGTCGCCGATCCCGTCGCTACTCTAATGAGCGCCGCCACGATCCATGCGAGGAGCAGGGGCGACGCATGCGATCCCACCGACATCGCCGCGATGGCGCGCCCCACGCCGCTCTGCACCAGCACGGCGTTGAAGCCGCCGCCAGCGCCGATCACGAGGATGATCGTCGCGGTCGGCGCGAGACAGTCGTTGCAGAACTTGAGCACTTCCTCTTTCGTGAAGTGCCGCGCGCGGCTCAATGACCAGAAGGAGAACAGCAACGCCAGCAACAACGCAACGATCGGCTGACCGACGAAATGCAGCGCCGAGCGCGTGGTGCTCCCGTCGTCGAGCAGAGCATCGGCTGCGCTCGCAAGAACCATCAGAATCACGGGAACCAGCACCGTGAAGATCGAGATGCCGAAGCTCGGTGTCTCCCGCGTCGATTCGCCTCCGAGTTGAGCCGCGAGCGGATTATCGGCCGGCAACGCGATCCGGGGCGCGACCCATGTCGCGAAGATCGGGCCCGCCAACGCAGCGGTCGGCAATCCCACGAGTATTCCGTAGAGGATCGTGAGGCCGACGTCGGCGTTGTATGCGGTGACGGCCAGCATCGCCGCGGGGTGTGGCGGCAGCATCCCATGAACCACCGACAGGCCGGCCACCAGCGAGATGCCGACCTTGACGAGCGATGTTCCAGTGCGCCGCGCGATCGTAAAGACGAGCGGAATAAGCAGAACGAATCCCACCTGGAAGAACACCGGAATCCCGACGATGAACGCGACGAACATGATGGCCCAGTGCACGCGCCGTTCGCCGAACAGTTCAATGAGGGTGGTCGCGATCCGCGTCGCCGCGCCCGATTCTGCCATCAACTTTCCGAGCATGGTTCCCAGGCCGACGACCACCGCGATGAACCCCAGCACGCCGCCCACGCCGTCCTGGAAGGCCTTGACGGCGGCGCCGAGCGGCATGCCGGCCGCGACCCCCATCGCGAGGGAAACCAGAATCAGCGCGACGAACGGGTGGAGCTTGAGCCGCGCGATCAGCACGATGAGAGAGACCACCGCGGCAAGCGCGTAGACGAGGAGACGGGTGTCTGCACTCATACGGATGCGCGAGCCACGATGGCATCAACGATCTTCTCTGGTGACTCGCTGATGTCGCACACCCACGCATGCTCGTCAAATGCGGGCTCCTCGAGCGTCGCGAGCTGGCTGTCCAGCAGAGACGCCGGCATGAAGTGCCCGCTCCGCCCGGCGAGGCGCTCGGCGATCAGCCCTCGGGATCCCTTGAGAAACACGAATCGCAGCTCAGGCGCTGCCGCGCGGAGAACATCCCGGTAGGATCGCTTGAGCGCGGAGCAGGTCAGCACCAGCCCGGTGCCGGCGTCCTTTGCCTCACGAATTCGACTCGCGAGAGCCTGGAGCCAACCCGCCCGGTCATCATCCGTGAGCGGAATCCCCGACGCCATGCGCCGCCTGTTCTCGAGTGGGTGATAGTCGTCGCCCTCGACGAAGTCGACGCCGAGAGTACGCGCCAAGATCGCGCCGACCGCGCTCTTGCCGGAGCCGGTAATGCCCATCACGACATACAGGTTCCGATTCATGCACTTGGGTGTAGGTGGGGTTGACCGCCATGCGGCGGCTATGCAAAATGTCGTGTTCGGGCGAGTGACGCTATCGTGTATCGATCAGACCCATCCAGTTTGCGCGTCGTGAGTTTCCCGTTTGTCCCGTCGTCCGTTGTTCCGTGATAAAGAGGATAAGGTGAAACTGACTTTCGTCGCGTGCTTAGCTGTCGCCGCCTGTGCCGGTCATGTCCTATCGCCCAGTCCTGTGTGGCACGACGAGTTCGACGGACCGGTGGGTGCGTCGTTCGACCAGGCAAAGTGGGTCGCAGACACCGGCGGACATGGCTTCGGCAACCAGGAGCGGCAGTTCTACACGACGCGCGCCGAGAACGTGGCGTTGGACGGCGATGGCCACCTGGTGATCACCGCGCGCGTCGAGCCGCCGTCGTCTGCGTTCGAGTGCTGGTACGGAAAATGTCTCTACACGTCGACGCGGCTCAAGACGAAGGGATTATTCGCGCAGGCGTACGGTCGCTTCGAGGCACGGATCCGCGTCCCTCGCGGACAGGGACTCTGGCCCGCCTTCTGGATGCTCGGCGCGGACATCGATGCGATCGGTTGGCCGCAGAGTGGCGAGATCGACATCATGGAGAACATCGGACGCGAGCCGGCGATTGCGCACGGCACACTTCACGGCCCGGGCTATTCGGGCGCCGGCGGCATCGGGCGACCCGACACGCTGTCACGTGGCGCCTACGCGGACGATTTTCACATCTTCGCCGTCGCATGGCGGCCGACCGAGATCCTTTGGTACGTTGACGGGCGCCAATATCATCGCATGACGCCGGCGGATCTGCCGCGCGGGGCGAAGTGGGTGTTCGATCATCCCTTCTTTCTGCTTCTCAACGTCGCGGTGGGTGGAGGCTGGCCCGGCGATCCGGACGCGTCGACTACGTTCCCTCAGCAAATGGTGGTGGACTATGTACGCGCGTATCGTGATCCGTAGCGTGTTGCTCGTGGTTGAATGTTAACGCTGGAGGTATCATGCCAAGACTGATTCTCGCTTTCCTGGGTCTGCTGCTCCTGCTGGCGCGACCCGCCAACGCCCAACGCGTTGAGACGGGGTTTCTCGACCGGACGGTCGTTGCCGGCGGCCAGAGCTACCCCTATCAGATCTACGTCCCAGCGGATTATTCGACCAAAACCGACTGGCCGGTGATTCTCTTCCTGCACGGTGCCGGGGAGCGCGGCGCGGACGGCCTCCTCCAGACCGCGGTTGGCCTCGGCGCAGCGATTCGCCAGAACCCCAAACGCTTTCCGGCTCTGGTCGTTTTCCCCCAGGCTCCGCGCGATTCGCAATGGGTCGGAGCGCCGGCAGAAGCGGCGTTCGCCGCCCTCAGGCAAACCATGGCCGACTTCAAGATCGATCCTCAGCGCGTGTACCTCACTGGACTCTCGATGGGCGGTCATGGAACCTGGTATCTCGCCTACCGCCACCCTGAGGTCTTTGCGGCCGTTGTTCCGATTTGTGGCTGGGTGCCGGAGTTTCCCGAATTTCGGGGCTCGGTCCCCGTCGTTCCGGCAGACAGTGGAGCGCCGCTACCGGCCCTCGCCCGTCGGCTGGCCAAGACCCCGGTCTGGATCTTTCATGGGGAGATGGATACCGCGGTGCCCGTTAGCGGATCCCGCGAACCTGCGGCCGCGCTGAAAGCTGCGTCAGCTGACGTGAAGTATACGGAATACCTTGGCCTTGGCCACAACTCCTGGGATGCAACATATGCGTCCGATGAGTTCCTGCGGTGGCTGTTTGCGCAACGGCGTGCAAAACCTTAGTCAACGCAGCCTTAACCACTAATCGAGGTCTATGTGCGAGCAACCGTCAGATTAGCTCGAACGGCGTTCACCCGAACGCTTTTGTTTCTGGGTACTGTGGCAACACTCAGTTGCTCCATCAAGCAGCCCGCCTCCACGAAGTCAGATGTCGCGGTCGCGCCAAGCGAAGATCAGCGAGAGCGGCGCTTCGTGGACTCCGTGCTCACCGGAATGACACTCGAGGAAAAGGCGGGGCAGCTCAACCAGCTCTCAGGATTGGGAGAACCCACCGGGCCCGGGGGAGCTCCCGCAGGAGTGGAACAGATAAGACGCGGCGAGGTCGGCTCCTTCCTCAATATCGTAGGAAGAGATACGGTCATGCGATTGCAGCGGATCGCCGTCGAGCAGTCGCGGACGCACATCCCGCTGCTCTTTGCGCTCGACGTGATTCACGGGTTCCGCACGATCTTTCCAGTCCCTCTCGCCGAGGCCAGCAGCTGGGATCCCGCTGCGGTCCAGCGCTCGGCACGGACCGCCGCAACCGAAGCAGCCGCGCAGGGCATCAGCTGGACGTTCGCGCCGATGGTCGACGTGGCGCGGGATCCTCGTTGGGGACGCATCGTCGAAGGCTCCGGAGAAGACCCGTACCTGGGCGCGGTAATGGCTGCCGCACGAGTGCGGGGCTTTCAGGGTACGAGCCTCCGCGACCCCACCACCATCGCCGCGACGGCGAAGCACTTCGCCGCGTACGGAGCGGCCGAGGGCGGGCGTGATTACAACATCGCCGACGTACCGGAGCGCACGTTGCGCGACGTCTATCTCCCACCGTTTCAGGGGGCGGTGTGTGCCGGCGTGCAGACCCTGATGGCGGCATTCAACGAGATCGACGGCGTTCCCGCGCACGCGAATAGCCATCTGCTGACCGATATTCTGCGCGGTGAATGGCGATTTGATGGCGCGGTAGTAAGCGATTGGACCGGCAT
>JBGPLS010000127.1:0-9611 GCA_041486565.1 Gemmatimonadaceae bacterium | reverse complement strand
CGTGAGGCCCATCAGCTTCCACGTCCTGCCGGCGTCGGTGGACTTGTACAGGCCGCCACCGGGAGACATCGAGTTACGCGAGTCCTCTTCCCCCGTTCCCGCATAAAGGATGTCCGGATTCGAAGGAGCGATAGCGAGGTCGCCCATCGAGATCACCGACTCCTTGTCGAATATGGGGACGAACATCGTCCCGGCGTTGATCGTTTTCCAGATTCCCCCGGTCGCGGCAACTACGTAAAAAGTCTTCGAGTTGCGCGGATCGCCTTCGACGTCGGTGATGCGGCCTCCCATGACCGCGGGGCCGATCGACCGCCATCGAAATGCGGAGAGAGTTGTCGAGTCGAGAGGAGTCGAGAGTTGAGCGGTGGCGCTGGTGGAGAGAGCAACGGCGGCTCCGGCAAGGAGCAGGTGCACTTGAAGTGAGCGCATGGGGGAGGGTACGGTGTGGGGGAGCACCCGACGACTCGGCAACCGTCCGGGTGTTGCGCGAACCGGCTGGAATGATGCAAATACGCGCGAGCGTGAGTAAGTGTTGGCATCAGCGCTTTTGCCGCTGAGAACGGCTTGACTAGTGAACAAGCCAACGTATCGTTACGCCGCTCTGACAGCCGACTATTTCTTCAGCGGGAATGCGAACCGATGGCTCAGGATTCCACACACGTTCCGGTCGCCGCTGCGCCAGCCGCGGCTGACTCGACCGTTCCGGCGGCGGCGCAGTTCCACCCCGGGACGAGGTTCGATCCCGTCGCGGCGACGAACGCCTACCTCGCAACGTTGCCGGCTGAGCAGAAAGCGAGATCCGATGCCTACTTCGAAGGTGGATACTGGATCGGGCTCTGGGGTTTCCTGATCAGCGCCGCGATAATGCTGATCCTGCTCCGGACAGGCCTGTCGCGGAAAATGCGTGACCGCGCGGAGCGGACGACGCGGCTCAGGCCGATCCAGACGTTCTTATACTGGGTGCAGTTCTCTCTGATCCTGTACGTCCTGTCGTACCCGTGGACCCTCTATACCAGCTACATCAGGGAACACCAGTACGGCCTCGCGACTCAGGGGTTCGCTGGATGGATGGGTGATGAAGGGAAGGCACTTGCCCTCTCCATAGTGCTCGTCGGACTGGCCGTCACGGCGCTGTACGGGGTCGCCCGGAAACTCCCCCGGACCTGGCACATCTGGGGCGCGGTCGTCGGAATCATCTTCATCATCATCGGCGCCGTCATCGCGCCGGTTTACATCACGCCGGTGTTCAACAAGGTGACGCCGCTGACCGACGCCAGGGTCCGGGATCCGATTCTATCGCTGGCCCGCGCGAACGGCATCCCCGCCGACAACGTCTATGTCATCAACGCCTCGAAGCAGTCGAAGCGGATAAGCGCGAATGTCTCGGGCCTGCTGGGGACGACACGCATTACTCTCAACGACAACCTTCTCAACCGGTCCACGCTCCCTCAAATCGAGGCGGTTATGGGCCATGAGATGGGTCACTACGTGATGAACCACGCCTATAAGGGAATCATGTTCTTCACGATCCTGATCGTCCTCGCGTTCGCCTTCCTCAAGTGGGGGTTCGGAAAAGCGTGGGCACGTTGGGGTGAGACGTGGGGAATCCGTGACATCGGCGATACGGCGGGATTGCCGCTGATATCACTCCTCCTGTCGATCTTCTTCTTCATCGCGGCACCCGCGTTGATCAACTTCTCGCGCACGATCGAAGGGGAGGCCGACATCTTCGGATTGAACGCCGCGCGCCAGCCCGATGGCTTTGCCCAGGCCGCGGTAAAGCTCTCCGAATACCGCAAGCTCGATCCCGGTCCCTTCGAGGAGTGGCTCTTCTATGACCATCCGTCAGGGCGCCAGCGCATCTTCGCTTCGATGCGCTGGAAAGCCGAGCACGAGGCAGATTACACCTCGTCCCAGATGCGGCGCTGACCCGTCTCCTCGAGCGTGATCGAGCCGACGATGAAGGTCATGAGGGCAATCGCTGTCGGATAGATCAAGCCGGCGTAGATGTTTCCGGTTCGCGCGACGAGCGCGGTTGCGATCAATGGCAGAAATCCCCCGAACCAGCCATTGCCGAAGTGATAGGGCAGTGACATCGAGGTATAGCGAACGCGCGCCGGAAAAGATTCGACGAGAAACGCAGCGACCGGACCGGTGATCATCGCAGCGAATACAATCTGGATGACTATCAGTCCGACGATCACCGGGGCGTTGAGCGGGGTGGAAAAAGCGGTCATCGCACGATAGAGGGGAATGCCGGTGAGCGCCGCGAGCAGGTTGCCAAGCATCATCAGCCGCTTGCGGCCGACGCGATCGGAAAGACTCCCAAAGAGGATGAATGCGGGTGTCCCGATCACCAGCGAGGCCGCGACGATGCCGTACGCCGCAGTGATGGGGATCTTGAGGACGGTCTGAAGAAAGAACAGCGTGTAGAACTGCGCTGTGTACCAGGTGACCGCCTGCCCCGCTGTGACGCCGAAGAGAACTTTCAGTACGATCTTCCATTTCGGCCAGGTATCGAAGCTCTCTTTCACCGGCGTCACCGATGCCCCGCCCTGCGTCTTGAGCCGCGAATAGAGCGGCGACTCGCCAAGCTGTATCCGGATATAGAACGACACGCCGACGAGGACGATCGAGAGATAGAAAGGAAGTCTCCAGCCCCAGTCGGCGAAGGCCGCCTCACCAATCGCATTGCGAGTTACCAGAATCACGATGAGGGAGATGAACAATCCGAGCGACGCGGTCGTCTGGATGAAGCTCGTGTAGAAGCCTCGCCGACTGTCCGGCACGTGCTCGGCGACGTAGACGGCGGCGCCCCCGTACTCTCCGCCGAGTGCCAGTCCCTGCAGAAGACGCAGCACGACGAGAAGAATCGGGGCAGCCAGGCCGATGCTCTTGTAGCCGGGGAGAAATCCAATGGCAGCCGTCGACCCGCCCATGATCAGCAGCGTGGCGAGGAAAGCGAACTTGCGTCCCACCCGGTCGCCGAGCCGTCCGAAGAACAGCGCGCCGAGTGGGCGGACGGCGAAACCGACGGCGAAAGTCGCGAGTGTCTTGAGGAAGTTCGCCGTCGGGTTTCCGGGCGGATAGAACTGCGTCGCGAGGATCGTGGCGAGACTACCGAAGATGAAGAAGTCGTACCACTCGATCATCGTCCCCGCGGTGGACGCCGCGATTACGCGCCAGATCCCGGCCGGTGTGCTCGAAGGCTCGTTGGGATTCAGAGTCCCGTCGGGCAAGTCCGAGATGGATGCCGCCTCGGCAGAGTTGCTCATTGAGGGGGGAAAAGTGGGCGCTACGCGACCTCGCGGCAAACTGTATCTTGAAAGCCGCCACTCTCACCAACAGCACTCGTGACTTTCCCAGCGTCAGCCAAGCGGTCGATGGATCTCAACGCCGATCTCGGCGAATACACTGGTACCGCGGGCGCGGCGCTGGATGACGCAATCCTCGACGTCGTCACCTCGGCGAACATCGCATGCGGTGCGCACGCCGGCGATCCGGCGGTGATGCTGCGAACGGTGAACGCGGCCGCGAGCCGGGGCGTAGCCATCGGTGCCCATCCAGGCTACCCCGATCGCGAAGGGTTTGGCAGGCGCAAGATGGACATATCCCGGAAGCAGCTCACCGCGCAGGTAGTCACGCAAGTGCAATCACTGGCCCAGTTGTGCGTGAACGCCGGGACTCGGCTTCGCTACGTCAAGCCGCACGGAGCGCTGTACAATGTCGCAGCCCACGATGCGGCAGTTGCCCGCGTCGTCGCCGAAGCGGTCCGTCGCGTGGACGCTTCACTGGTACTGCTCGGCCTCGCCGGGAGCGCGCTCATCAGTGAGGGCGAGCGCGCCGGGCTGACCGTCGCGGAGGAGGCATTCGCCGACCGCTCCTACCTTTCGAATGGAAGCCTGCTTCCCCGCGACCGGGCGGGAGCGGTGCTGCACGACGCCCGCGCCGTGGCGGCTCGCGCCCTGACGATGGCGCGCGACGGCTACGTCGACGCCGTGGATGGAGTCAGAGTCAACGTGAATCCCGAGTCACTCTGTGTTCATGGTGACAATCCCGAAGCGCTGGCTCTCGTGAAGGCAACGCGGTCAGCGCTCGAGACTGCGGGCTTCACGATCGAGCCATTTGCCAAGTGAAGTTCGAGCCGCTCGGCGATTCTGCCATCACCGTCTTCCTCGGCGACGGCATCTCTCGCGAGCTGAGCGCGGATGTCCAACAGCTTGCCGATGCCCTACGGTCGGAGTCAATCGCCGGAGTGATCGAGGTCGTCCCCGCCTACGCGAGCGTAGCAGCGTATTACGATCCGCTGGGCATCGGTTACGATGAGCTGATGGATAGCGTGCGGGCTCTGCGCACCCGCATGAGCCGTACGCCCGCCAGCATCCCCTCCGAGCGAAGGATAAGAATTCCCGTGCGATACGACGGTGAAGATCTTACCGAAGTCGCGGACAGAACGGGACACACGCGGGATGAAGTCATCGGCCTCCATGCTGACCGCGAGTACCACGTCTATGTTGTCGGCTTCGTCCCCGGCTTCGCTTATCTGGGCGAGCTCGATCCGTCGCTCGTCCTGCCGCGGCGGTCGGTGCCGCGCAAGCGCGTCCCGGCGGGCGCGGTCGCAATCGCCGAAGCGCAGACAGGGATCTATCCATATTCGACGCCTGGCGGTTGGCATCTCATCGGTACAACAATTCAGAAGATGTTCGATCCGTCGGCGACTGAGCCGGCGCTGCTGCGTGTTGGAGATCGCGTGATTTTCGAGCCAGTCGGCTGATGATCGTCGTCGAGCGCGCTCCACCGTATCTCACGGTTCAGGACGTGGGACGTCCGGGTTACCGCGCGAGCGGCGTGCCTCACTCGGGCGCGATGGATCAGTGGTCGCTCGCGCTGGCCAATCTTCTGGTTGCGAATCAGCGAAGCGCTGCAGCTCTCGAGTGGGCGATTGGAGCGGGAGCGCTTCGCTTCGAGCGGGACGCCGTGATCGCGCTGACCGGCGCGGAGGTCGAGGGTGCGATTGACAACGCGCCCATCCGCACGCACTGCGCAATCAGTGTGCACGCGGGCCAGGTGTTGACGATTCATCGGCTCGTCGCGCGCAGGTTCCTTTATGTCGGGGTCCACGGTGGCGTGGATTGCCCACCGATTCTGGGAAGCAGGAGCACCTATCTGCCGGCGGCATTCGGCGGCATTGACGGAAGGCGGCTCATCGCCGGGGACCGCCTCGAAGTTGGCACGCTGGCCGGCAACTCAGAAGGCACCTCGGAGACGTCGGTTGGTGTAGTGGCCCCTGATTACGATTCCCGAGTCGTTCGGGCGATTGCGAGAAGCGGCGGGTCAGAATTCCTGATGAGCTTTCTGGACACCACCTTCACCGTCTCGGCGGCATCGGACAGAACGGGCTATCGGCTCGAGGGAGATCATGTCCTCGAGGCCGACGCCGCTTCCATTACGTCCGAGCCGGTCTGCGCCGGAGCGATCCAGCTGACGCCGAGTGGGCAGCCGATAGTGTTGATGGCAGACTCGCCAACGATCGGAGGGTACTGCATACTCGGGACAGTGATCACCTGCGACCTTCCGATAGTCGCCCAGTCAATGCCAGGTCGAAAACTTCGATTCGTCAGTGTGGCAGTGGGTGCTGCACAGGACGAGCTCCGGCGACGCGAACGATTTCTCTCGGGAGAGCGTCAACGCCGGCCGTGATCTTGTGATCGGTTAGGGCGGGGTCTGCTGGAGCATGATGGTGACGATGATATCGGCAATCATGTCCCGCACCTTCTCCGCGTAGTGAAGCGAATCTCCAACGTGCCAGCTCGAGTCCTTCCAGGTGAGACCGTCGTCGTTCGACGTCATCGCCGCGATGTCGATGAGTCGAACTCCCTTCGGGCCGAACTTCGCCCGGATCGCCGAGTTGAGCGCTGGTATGGTTGCGCTCTGATCGGTCTGCCGCGGCGGCAGCGTGGTGACAATGATGTGGTTCGCGGGAAGCCCGAGCGCGATCCACTGATCCACCATCCATTCCAGGTTGGTGACAGTCGCGGCGTTCGACAGGCCCGCGCCGAGATCGTTGGTCCCCATCGATATGTAGAGAAAGTCCGAGGTCCGCGGAACGAACGATTGAACGCGAAGGATCGGCCCACTGGGAAACCGGGCACTCACCGACTCGCCGCCGCTCCATGGATACGCAACTGCCATTGCCTCGCCTTCGAAGCGCGTCACGCCGCCGACAGACTGACGGGCATTCGGGCTCAACAGGATGTTCCTGCCTGTCCCGGTGGTAGTTCCCGCGATACCGTGATTCACGACTCTTATCGTCTGGGCGGGCCGATTGCTGACCCAGCGCGACTCGATCTTGCCCGTAAGCTGGACTGAATTGTTGGGGGCATCTGGGGCGAGTCGCTTGGACGCGTTGTTCGAGACATAAGACGCGGCCACCACGTTGGGATTATTCCCGGAGAATCCGAAGTCGGTATTCGAGTCTCCGAACGTGACGACTTGCACTCTCGCCGTACCGGAGGCGACGAACACAAGCGGGCTCCCAGCCAATCCGGGCACCTGCGCGAAGAGAGAGTTCCCACCCAGGCCAAGGGTCCAGCTCCCAAGCGTCGCGATACCCGATGCGTCGGTGGCCGGCGTCGTGCCGGTGATGCTGCCATTGCCGCTTCTGAGGCTGAACGTCACCGTAACTCCGGACACTCCCCTGCCCTGGGCATCTGTGACGAGCACCGAAGGTCTGACTGGAACTGCGGTGCCGGCGGTCACGTTTTGTCCATCGCCGGCATTGATGGCCATCGCGACCGGTGGCGCGGCGACCGCTGTCGCGGCGAAGATGACTGGACTTCCCTGAAGACCGGTCGCAGTGGCAGTGAGAGTGTTCGTGCCCGCCAACCCGCCCAGCACCCAACTGCCTACGTTCGCAAAACCATTGACGTTCGTGACGGCGCTGGCTCCGGTGATGCTGCCGCCACCACTCGCAACGGCGAAGGTCACGGTGAAGCCGGGCACTGGAATGTCAGCCGCATCGACGACCTTCACTGAGGGAGGCGTCGCGACGGCGTTGCCAGTGGTCGCAGTCTGACCGTCGCCGGCGTTCAACACGATCCTGGCCGGAACCGGCGCGACGGCGATGGCGGCAAAGGTGATGGGGCTGCCGGTCAGTCCACTCGCCGTTGCTGTCAGGCTCTGAGCACCGGGCGTCGGGCCAAGAGTCCAGCTCCCAACCGCCGCGATTCCCGACGAATTCGTTGTTGCGGAACCGCCCGTCACGGTCCCGCTCCCTGCGGCAGGGGCGAAGACTACGGTGAATCCCGAGACAGCATTCCCGTTCGCATCGGTGACCTTCACCGATGGTGGAGTCACTACGTGCGCGCCCGCGGTCGCCGTCTGATTGTTGCCGGCGAACGCAACTACGGTTGTCGGCGCGCCCGCTCCCGCTGCCGCAGTGAACGTCACTGTGGCCGGCGTGAGCCCAGTGCCGGTCGCGGTGAGCGTGTTCGGACCGGCGCTCGTGCCGAGCGTCCAGCTTCCGACTGTCGCGACTCCTGAGGCATTGGTAGTCGCGGCGGCGCCGGTGATGGCGCCTCCTCCACTTGCTACCGCGAAGTTGATTGCAAATCCGGAGATGGCGTTTCCGAATGCGTCGGTGACCTTCACCGCCGGAAGTGTTGGTACGGCGCTGCCGGCGGCGACGGACTGGCCGTCACCGGCAACAATGGCGAGTATGGCTGGTGGCCCCGGTACGACGGTGACCGTAGCCGTCGCGCTCTTCCCTTCCGACGTTGCGGTTATCGTCGACTGTCCGGGAAGGAGCGCCGTGGCCAGTCCATTCAGATCGAGGCTCACGATCGCCGGACTCGAGCTCGTCCATGTCACGGGCCGTGTGAGCGGCTGCTGCTCGTTGTCCTTGAGCGCCGCCGAGAACTGGACCGTCGCCCTGGCCTGAACGGTGGTGTCCCTGTTGATCGCAATCGTCTCGACCCGCGGCTGCATCAACACACCGTAGACCGTGAAGTGCGAAACGTTGCCGGTGACTGTATGCGTCGTGAGATTGGCCGAGCTTCCGGCGACGACGCGCCACGACGTTCCAACCACTTCGTAGAGCTGAAGACCGGCCTCGGGGCTTCCACCGGTGAGGTTTGACGGATCGTACTTGATCGTCAGCGTGACCGGCTGCGAGAAGGTGATTCCATTCGGGCCGAATTCGAAAGCGGTACCGGGCATAAGGCGATCGTTCGGCGGAGGAGACTGCGCCGGAGCGACGGTGATGTTCCTGGTCTGCGTCAGCGCGCCAGCTGGTACCGACACGGTTACCGCCGAATTCTGGGCGCTGAACGTCGCCGCGGTCGTCGGCGAGACGACTGCGCCTTCCTTGACGCTCACGATCTCGGAGGCAGTGTGACCTTCGATCGTCGCGGTGATCGTCGCGTTTCCGAGTGTAACACCGGTGACGACGCCAGCCGCAACGGTCACCTTTGACGGGTCCGAGCTCGACCACTCCACGATTCGATTGGTGAGGCTGTTGCCGGCCGCATCCCTCGGGATGGCCTGGATCACATCGGTGCCGTTGACCACGAGATCGACCGATGTCGCCGGCGCGAGCACGACAGTCGCTACCGGAGCTGGTGGCGCAGTACCCTCCCCACAGCCCATGCCGAAGGCGATCAGGCCCGCAGCGACCCGGAGTAGGACGCGCGTGCCCGCCTCCCCTGTTCTGGGGAAGCTCAATGCGCGCGAGATCCGCGAACGCGCGCCGCGCGCCATCAATTCACGGTCCGATTTGTTGGAAGAGCGAGAAGGGGCCAATCTTCGACAGTTCTGTGGGTGCGCGAGAGTTCGAGGGATGACATCATTCCCCGCCTACCGTCAGGCGGGCAAGCGTTTCCTGGACGGATGAGTCCCCCCAGTCTAATGGTTGTTCGATACCCATTCAACGGGCGCTTGTGGATTCCTTGACAAGCGGTAGAGCCTCTTGGGTCCGGGCTTGAGATAAGGTCAACCGAGAGAGACGCAGCTCCGAGCTACCAGAGGCGCAGCGGCCAGCCGCTAGCAAAAAGCAAAGAATTAAGCGAGATAGATTGATGCACTTACTCGCGCGCTGCCAGGCGCTGCGCCTCTATTCGCTCGTCGCTGTGCCACTCTCGGTTTCGTTGTTTCTGGTTGCCTCCGCCGCCGCCTGCGCGCAGCGGGACGCCACGGTCTCCGCGTCCCACTCCCCTGCACAGCTCGGAATCAACCAGCGGACGAGCTGCACTGTTACTCACGTTTCGGACGGCGACAGCATCGTCTGCGCTCCGTTGGGGCGAGTCCGGCTGCTGCTGATCGACTCTCCTGAGATGTCCGATCGTGAGCTCGGACGAGAGGCACGACAAGCGTTGATCGGCATCATGCCGGTCGGGACAAAGGTGACCGCCGAGACCGACGTGAGGGTCACGGACCAGTTCGGAAGAGTTCTCGCGTATCTGTTTCTGCCTGACGGAGAGATGGTCAACGAGCGAATGGCGGAAAGCGGCTACGCAACTACTCTCGTCTATCCGCCGAACGTGAAATACGTCGAGCGCATTCGCGCAGCGGTGAAAAACGCGCGCACCGAGAAACGCGGACTGTGGGCAACCGGG
>JBGPLS010000126.1:0-9629 GCA_041486565.1 Gemmatimonadaceae bacterium | reverse complement strand
TGGCCGCGATTTTCCTCGCTCAGATAGACGTTGCGGCTCGACAGCGCAAGACCGTCGCTCTCCCGGACCGTCGGCGCGACAACGACAGCGAGCGGAAAATCGAGTTCGCGCACCATCGCCTTCACCAGCGACGCCTGCTGGAGATCCTTGCGCCCGAACACGGCGACATCTGGCTGAACGATGTTGAACAGCTTGGCGACGACAGTCAGGACTCCGTCGAAGTGTCCCGGCCTCACCGCTCCCTCCCACAGAGATCCACGTTTTCCCGCGCGCACTGTCACGAACCGGTTCTTGCCATACATCTCTTCTGGCGACGGCCTGAAGAGGATGTCGACGCCGGCATCGGCTGCGAGCCGCGCATCCTGCTCGACCGGTCTTGGATAACGGGTGAAATCCTCCGCCGGTCCGAACTGGAGCGGATTGACGAAGATGCTCATCACGATCGCGTCGGCTTCAGCACGAGCGCGCTCGACGAGGCTCAGGTGACCGCGATGCAGCGCGCCCATCGTCGGAACAAATCCGACGCGCGCGCCATCGCCGCGCGCTTTCGCAACCGCGGCGCGCAGATCGGCGATGCTCGACACTTCGAGCGAGCTAATTGCTATGCCCGGCATCCGGATATTCGCCCGACCTGACCTCTGCCGCGTATTGCGCGACTGCGTCCCGGGCCGTTGCCGCGAGATTCGCATAGCGCTTGAGGAATTTCGGCGCGAACCCGTCATTCAGTCCCAGCAGGTCCGGAAGGACGAGGACCTGGCCGTCGCAATCCGGGCCGGCACCGATGCCAATTGTCGGAATGCTGACCGCGGATGTTATCTGTCGAGCAACATCCGATGGCAGGAGCTCGAGAACGAGTGCGAAGGCTCCAGCCCGCTCCAGCGCGAGTGCCTCGCTTACCAGTCGGTCGGCGCTTCCCTCCTCTCTCCCCTGAATTCGCATTCCCAGTGTCCGCACCGATTGTGGAGTGAAGCCGAGATGGGCCATCACCGGAATGCCGGTTCGTGTCAGGGCGGCGACTGTCTCGACCATCTGCGGGCTCCCGCCTTCGATCTTCACCGCGTCGGCACCGGTCTCCTGGAGGACACGGCCGCAATTGAGAATCGCGCGCTCGATGCTCGCCTGGTAAGTGAGAAAGGGCATGTCCACGACGAGGAATGCGCGCTTCAGTCCGCGGCGCACCGCGGCGCCGTGATAGATCATGTGGTCGAGCTTGACTGGCAGCGTGGAATCGAGTCCCGCAACGACATTGCCGACGGAGTCACCGACGAGGACGATATCCACGCCGGCAGCATCCACCACGCGAGCAAAGAGCACGTCGTACGCCGTGACCACGACGAGCTTCTCGCCGTCGCGTTTGAGACGCGCGATGTCGCGGAGAGTGACGCGCTTGCCGCCCGGACTGTCAGCCATGGCGAACGGTCCTCAGTTCGTCGAGCTCTCGCTGCCAGAAGTCGCGGTTGGGAAGCTCGGGGTGCGGCACTGTGAGAATGTCGTCCGAAATCTCCATTCCCTCGATCGCCACAATGTCCAGGTCGAGCGTTCTCGGCGCCCAGCGCAGTGATCGGACCCGCCCCGCGGCACGCTCGATTTGCTGAAGGGCGGAGAAAAGCGCGCGCGGCGCAAGCTCGGTCTCCACTGCGACCATCTGATTCAGATAAGGCCCCTGCGGAACGGGCCCGAGAGGTTCGGTCTCTTCGATGACACTCTCAGCCAGCACTCGCGTTCTCCGGATGTTGGCGATCGCAGCGCGCGCGCGGGCCAGCGTCAGCTGCCGATCGCCGATGTTGGAGCCAAGGGCAATGTACGCGATCTCACGCATCGGCGGATTTCTCGACGGAGACTTCGGCATATGCCAGTGGACCGGGCAGCGCAACGTGTGGCTTGCGGACCGTGACACGGACGCGCCTGACCAGGGCGATACCGAGCGCCACGTCAGCGATGCGCTCGACCAGATTCTCGAGATAGTGTATGTGCCCGTCGCCCACGACGCCGGCGACGAGATCGTACAGCTCGCGATAATCCACAATTCCCTCGCCGCCGTGAGCCCGAGGCGGCCGCGAGATCCACACCGAAAGATCAACTTCGATCGACTGAGCGATCTCCGCCTCGTGCGGGAGCACTCCTATGCGCGTGTGAAACGCCATCGACTTGAGCGTTACGACATGCATGGCGCTCACGTTTCTAGCTGTCGAGCGCCGCGCGGAGAGAAGCGGTCAGCGCGAGCGCATCCTCAAGACCCCTCCCGGACGCCTGCACGAGCGCGCTGCCCACGACGACCCCATCCGCCAGCTTCCCGACTTCGGACGCCTGTCGAGCGTTGGAGATTCCGAATCCCACACAGATGGGAAGCTTTGTCGCGCTACGCAGCAGTGCGACCGTCGGCGCGAGCCCGGCGGACACCTGCTCCTGCATTCCGGTCACCCCAAGCCGGCTGATGAGATACACGAAACCACTGCCATGGCTCGAGATCTCACGCATCCGGTCCAAAGGAGTCGTCGGCGCGACGAGACGAATGAAGGCAAGATCACTCTCGCCCAGCCACGCCTCTCGATCACGATCGGCGCCGAGTGGAAGATCGGTGACGAGAACACCATCTACTCCCGCCTCGGCGGCCCGCCGCAGGCAATTCCGGCCCGCCGCAAGCAGCGGGTTGAGGTAGGTGAACAACACGACCGGGATGTTGACCTTCGCCTTCGATGCGAGCTCCAGCGTCCGATCGAGCGTCATTCCCGCCTCGAGCGCGCGCACCGAGCTCTCCTGGATCACGGGCCCGTCAGCGATCGGGTCGGAAAAGGGGACGCCGATCTCGATGACATCCGCTCCCGCATCCTCGAGGCCTCGAAGGAGAGCGAGTGACTGACTGGTGTCCGGATATCCAGCTGTTACGTAACAGACGAGGGCTTTTCTTCCCGTTCCCTTCAGGAGCGCGAATCGCTGATCGACGCGATTAGACGATATAATCGCCAATGTTGATGCCATACCTGTCCGGATCCGCCGTCTTGATGATCGTTCGAGGATAGTCGCCGTTGCCGTCAACCTGCGCAAGGTCAACCTCGAGCGGCGGAACGACCATGTTGCCCTGAGCGTCGCTGATGATCCTCGCGATGGGGCGTGACAGGGCATCGAAGCCGGGATTCGCGGCGGATACGACCGCCAGCTCGAACGTGTCGAGCACGACAAGAGTGCCGACAGGATAGATACCGAGAAGGTTGATGAATGCCTTCACGACGACCGCGTCCATGCCTCGCCGTGGGTTGTCGCGCATCTCCTGGAGTACCGCCGGCGGAGGATACGGAATTGTCTGGTAGGCGCGGCGCGAAGTGGCGGCGTCGTAGCCGTCCGCGACCGCCACGATCTTGCTGGTCATGCTGAGCGTCCGCGGACGAATCACCTGCGGATATCCGCTGAAGTCGCCGCGCATGTGGTGCTCGTACGCGACTGTCATCGCCCGATATGTCACCTCCTCCTGCTGGCCCTTGAGCTGGAACAGGACGAGGACGCCGAGCCACGGATGCGCGGTGATTCCTCGCCAGTCCTCATCGGAAAGATCCTCGGATTTCTGGAGTATGCCGACCGGGATCCGCGACTTGCCGATGTCGTGCATCAGCGCCGAAAGCCCGAGATCGAACAGCTGGAGCTTCGTCATGCCGAGACGCCGGCCAAGCGCGACGGCGAAGATGCAGACGTTCACGCTGTGGGTGTAGGTGTACTCGTCGTAATCCCGGATCGCGGTGAGCCCGATCAGTGAAGTCTCCTCGTTCAGGATCTGATCGACGATGCCCTGCACCACCCGTTTGATCTTCCTGATGCTCGGCGTCCGTCCAAGCTTGACCGAGTTGATGACATCTCTGGTGAGCGCAACCGACCTCGTGTAGGTGCGATTGGCCGCGTCCTTCAGCTCTTCGGATCGGCCCGGATCGGCTGCGTCCTCCTGAGGTGCGCCCAATTCGAAGGAAGCGATGCTTGCTGCAGCAAGCTGGGCGACGATTCTTTCGCGCCGGTCGTCCGGGTCGCCGCCGGACGTCGAGTCGAGCAGCGACAGCAGCATCAGCCAGGCACGCTCGGGCGCGTCGTCATTTACGCGAATGACACCGATCCCCGATTCCCTGCATATCCGGAGGAGATACCCGAAGCTCGCGTAGTTGGTCAGGTCGAGTCGCAGCCGGGTGGAATTAATGAAAATGAACTCTCCCGAAAAGCGGAATTCGAGATCGTGCTCACTGGCAAGAATCTCGCGGGCAATTCCGGCGAGCTCGGCGAGCGACCGCTGCACCGCGCTGTGCTCGAGCGGATAGAGCTTGATCGCACGAAGAGTTCCATAGAAGGAGATGATGAAATCCCGGCCGCGCCGCCGGAGATAGGGCGCCGCCGAATCCGGCGATGCCCGCCGCTTCGAGCTGGTTGGCGCGGCGAGCGTGAGCGGCTCAGCCACCGCGCACCGCCCTGCTCACAGCGTTACGGACGATCAGGTCGCTGTCACCTCCGGCCCGCTGAAGCGCCTCTATCGCACGGTCGGTTCCAACCTTTCCAAGAGCCACGGCGGCACATGCACGCAGCTCGGACGGCGAGCGGGGACGCATCAGCCGGCGCGCGTTGAGAATGTCCGAGAGCAGCTCCACTCCGGCATCTCCGCAAAGCGTTCCATAACTCTCGAAGAACGCCATCTTCTCCGCGAGCGAGGCTTCCTTGAACATGCGCGTCTGCAGGTGTCCCTCGATACGCGACGCGGCAGCGCCGTAGCCGCGACTGGCGAGAACGCGAACAGCCGCCATCCTGATGTCGCTGTCCTCGTCCTCGAGCGCGCGCTCGAGCGCGCCCATTGCACCCGGCGACGCTATCTGGGACAGCGCGTTGACCGCCGCGACTCGCATGTCGGGAGGTCCCTGAGCCACGGTCCCGGCGAGCGCCGGAACGGCGGCCGCCGCCTTCATCGACCCCGCGCGCCGGATTGCCTCGAAGGCGACTACGTCATCCTCCGAGGCGATGAGGCGGACGAGCTCCGCAGTGTGGGACGCGGCCATCCGCGAGCCCGCGCTCTCCAGTAGCGCTCGCAGCTCGGCGTTCCGGCTTCTGCCGATCCGTCCGAGGACGGTGGCCAGAGCCGCTGGACGAAGCTCCGAAAAGAGATCGAGCAGGTCGTTTTGAGGTGGCCGGAGGGCGGTTTGCTCCAGCGTCTCGAGGAGCTGGTTGAGAGCTTCCGGCTCGCTCAGCCGGTCGGCCAATGCGAGCAGTCGTTCTTTTTCCGAGTCGAGAATATCCGGCGCGCGATTCGAGGTCACGATCACTTCGCGCATGATGTAGGCGGCCGTGCGGAACTGAGCGAGCGACAGCATTACCAGGAAGAGGTGCTCCAGTATGCCCGCTATCTCTTCTCGCACTGTTGGATCGGATGCGTCCTCGTACGTGTCGAGAAGTGACGCAACCACCTTGGGTTTCAGGTCCGACCCGAAATCCTCTGCTATCTCGCGCTGGAGGTAGTCGATCTCGCCGTCGTCGAGGAAATAGAGAGTCGAGTCGTAATCGTCCATCCGCGCGAACGACGATGAAGCGAGAGGCTCCTGAGGGCCCGTCTCGACTTCGTGCGGAGAAACGATTCTGCCGACGACCTCCGGCGGGTGTGCAATCAACGGCGCGCCGAGCTCGACGGTCAGCTCGACGTACTTGTACAGCAGGAAGGCGAATTCGTGCTCCCACAGCAGCGTGAGCAGATCGTCATCCTCAACAGAAGCCAGTCGTGTGCGCTGAATGAGCTGGAACAGCGCGGCGAGCTCGCCGTCCTCGAAGCCGGGTAAGATCGTCAGCTCGCGGATGCCGTCCTTATAGAAGAGCCAGGGGAGGCTGTCCGACGTCCTGCCTGGCTCCTCGAGCACCGGCCTGCCAAGCCAGCGAAAGTCGCTGTCGGTGATCTGGAGCTCCAGTGCGTCAGTCTCCTTCCACAGCCGGAGGAAGGCCTCGCGTACAGCATCCATGGCGCGAGCATGCATCGGGTTGTTCGGGAGATAGAGCTGCTGTGCTCGCGCTGCCTTGGCGAACAACCGCAATGCATCCGCTACCAGGGCCACCGGGAACGGCGTCTGGTCGAGCTCTTGCTCGATCGCGAGGTTCGATCGCGGGGCAGTCACCGGTCGAGAAGCCCGAGCTCCGTAACCTGCGCCATGTCCTTGTCGCCACGGCCGCTCACACAGATGAGAACCGCATCATCGGCCTTCCAGGCGTGCCTGTTCCTCGCCACCCACGCGATCGCATGAGCCGTCTCGAGTGCCGGGATGATTCCCTCCAGACTGCTCAAAAGCCGAAATCCCTCGAGCGCCTCGTCGTCCGTTACGGCGACATAACTCGCGCGCCCTGAATCCTTGAGGAAAGCATGCTCGGGCCCGACCCCCGGGTAGTCGAGACCGGCCGAGATCGAATGCGCCGGATGCACCTGACCGTCTGCGTCCTGGAGGAGGTAGCTGTAAGACCCGTGCAGAACGCCGGGCGTTCCCTTCAACAGCGACGCCGAATGCTCGCCGGACTCGAGTCCACGGCCCGCCGCTTCGACGCCGATGAGTCGCACTCCGGTATCTGCCTCGAACGCATGAAAGATTCCGATCGCATTCGACCCGCCACCTACACAGGCGACAACGGCAGCCGGCAGACGGCCCGCGGCAGCCAGCATTTGCGCGCGAGCTTCCTTCCCGATGACGGATTGGAATTCCCGAACCATCATCGGGTATGGCGCCGGGCCGACTACGGATCCGATGAGGTAGTAGCTGTCGTTGACGTTGGTGACCCAGTCACGGATCGCTTCGCTCGTCGCATCCTTGAGGGTGCGAGTGCCCGAAGTCACCGGGACGACCTTTGCACCCATGAGGCGCATGCGGTAGACATTCAGCGCCTGCCGGCGAATGTCCACTTCGCCCATGTAGACAACGCATTCCAGCCCGAAGCGCGCGCACACTGTCGCCGTCGCAACGCCATGCTGCCCCGCGCCGGTCTCGGCGATTATGCGCCGTTTTCCCATCCGCTTCGCGAGGACCGCCTGTGCGACCGTATTGTTGATCTTGTGGGCGCCGGTATGGTTCAGGTCTTCGCGCTTCAGATAGACCTCGGCGCCCACGACCTCCGACAGGCGCGGAGCGGAGCTCAGCGGCGACGGGCGGCCGACATATGTCGACAACATTTCGTCGACTTCGCGCGTGAACGCCGGATCGGCGATTGCACGCTCGAACGCGGCGGAAAGCTCGTCGAGTGCGGGAATGAGGGTCTCGGGAACATAGCGGCCCCCAAATGCGCCGAAACGTCCATTTTCAACGATTGTGTTCATTCGGTTCCCGGCTGGGAGGAAGAATCGGTTCTCCCTCGGTCTATAGACGCGGAACGTACCGCTTCCGCAAAAGCCAGCATCCTGCCGTGATCCTTTATTCCCGGCGATGACTCCACTCCCGAGGACACATCCACTATGTCGGGCTCAAGTGCGAGCATCGCTGCGGAGACGTTTTCCGGGTTGAGACCGCCGGCCAGAATGATCCGCGTCAGGACGCGCAGCGCGGCGACGCCATCGCTAAGCCGCGGCCAATCGAGCGGGACACCCGGCCCGCCCCCTCGGCCGGCGACCCGCGAATCGAGCATCAACGCATCGGCCACCTGAGCCAGATCTACCGCCTCCGGTGGAAGCTCGTCGGTGCCAGGCGCGAGCGACACCACCGCCCAGATATCGCCCGGGAATCTTGCGCGTAACGCTTCTACGGTTGCGGGCCCGGCACGGCCGTGAAGCTGCACGACGTCGGCCCCAACACGGCTTGCCAGCGAGGCTATGGCTTCGATCGCGCCGCTGCCAAAGACCGCGACATGTCCGACATCGCTGCCTGCCGCCTCGAATAGTGCCATCGCGTTTGCGACGCTAACGCGTCGCGGGCTTTCGGCGAAGATCGCTCCCACGTACGCGGCGCCGAGTCGTGACGCCTCGCGAGCGTCGTCCGGTCGCGTAAGCCCACAGAACTTGATGCGGACTGCTCCTGTCGGGCCTGGCCTTCGGGTCGCGCTATCGTCCACGTTCCATTCTCTGTATGCCCACCAGGAGACGCACAGCTCCTGCAGGATCGTTGGCCGCCGAGAGGAAGGAGCCTATCAGCACCGCGTCGGCACCGGATCGTGCCACGGCTCCTATGCTGTCGCGGCTGGAATACCCGCTTTCTGCGATAGCGATGCAGTCGCGTGGAATCGCGGGGATAATCGACTCCGCGGTCCCGGCCTCGATCTCCAGCGTCTCGAGATTTCGATTGTTCACGCCGATAATCCGTGCTCCTGCGCCGAGCGCGCGATCCAGCTCGGCCAGGTCGCGAACCTCGGCAACGATCTCCAGGCCGACGCTTCTCGCCGCCGCCATCAACCGCTCGAACACTGCCGGCTCGAGCGCGCGCGCAATGAGCAGCGCCGCCGATGCGCCGAGGGCACGGGCCTGGTACAGCTGCGCCGCGGCAACGTGAAAATCCTTCCTTAGAATCGGCAAGCGGCTCGAGCGTGCCGCGACCTGGAGGTCGCCGTCGTGACCCCAGAAGCGGTCAGGCTCGGTGAGAACGGAGATCGCGGACGCGCCCCCGCGGGCGTAGGCGGCGGCCTGGGTCCCAGCATCGAGCCCGGGGCTTATCTCCCCGTGGGAAGGTGAAGCCCGCTTGATCTCAGCTATGAGAGCGACGTCGCTCCTCCGGAGGGCGGCCTCGAGCGAGGGGACGGGACTCGCGGCGAGCGCTGTGCCCTTCAGGACATGGGTTGACGGTTCCAGCCTTGTGGCGCGTACCGAGGCCGCCGTCACCAGCTCGCCCAAGGTCCCGCGGGGCGGAATCCACTCCAAATTGCCTTGCGTTTCGGGGATTGTTCGGATATCCTTTGAATTCGGCAAATGTTCGGTTCCGGCAGCCGGCGGAAGGCGGGAGCCTAATTCGAGGAAAGATATGTCGCTCACCAAGCGCCAGCGGGAGATTCTCACCTACCTCTCCGAGTATTCGGAAAGCCAAGGCTATGCTCCCAGCTTCGAGGAGATCGCGGGCAAGTTCGGGTACAGCTCTCTTGCCACAGTGCACGAGCACCTGAGCAACCTGGAGAAGAAGGGCTACATCAAGCGCGAGTACAACGAGAGCCGGGCGATCGAAGTATTGCCGTCGGAGATCTATCCGCGGGCGCTTCAACTGCCCCTCGTCGGCACGGTCGCCGCCGGCTTCCCGATCGAGGCGATACAGACGCAGGAGTCGATCGGCGTTCCCGACGATCTCGTCCGTCGCGGCGGTAACCACTACGTCCTCCGCGTCCGCGGAAACTCGATGATCGACGAGCAGATTCGCGACGGAGATTTCGTCGTCGTCAACGAGCGCCATGCCGCTGACAATGGTGAGATGGTGATCGCTCTCGTGGACGGCAACTCGGCGACGGTCAAGAAGTTCTATCGCGAGCGGGACGGGCGGATCCGGCTACAGCCGGCAAACGAAGCAATGATGCCGATTTACGTCCACGAGAATGACATCTCGATTCAGGGCGTGGTTGTCGGCGTCATTCGGCGCTGCTAATCGGCGCTGCTAATCGGCGCTGCTAATCGGCGCTGCTAATCGGCGCTGCTAATCGGCGCTGCTAATCGGCGCTGCTAATCGGCGCTG
>JBGPLS010000125.1:0-9719 GCA_041486565.1 Gemmatimonadaceae bacterium | reverse complement strand
GCTCCAGCGGATCTACGCAACGGCCTTTTTCTCGAAGGAGGATCTCGAGGCGCACCTCCACCGGCTCGAGGAGGCAAAGCGCCGCGACCACCGCGTCCTCGGCCAGCAGCTCGATCTTTATTCCACCGATCAGCGCGTCGGCCCGGGACTGATTCTCTGGCATCCCCGAGGCGCAATCGTTCGCAACGAGATCGAGAACTACGAGCGCGACCTCATTCTCCGTCACGGCTACGAGCTGGTGTACACACCGCACGTCGTCAGCGAGCGGCTGTTCCAGATCTCCGGACACCTCGAGAATTTCAGGGAGAGCATGTTCGGACCGCTGGACGTCGAGGGTGCGTCGTATCGGCTCAAGCCGATGAACTGTCCCGGCCACATTTGCATATATGAGTCGAAGGCGCGCTCGTATCGCGATCTTCCGATTCGGTACGCCGAGTTCGGGACTGTGTACCGTTACGAGCGAAGCGGAGTGCTGCACGGAATGCTGCGCGTCCGCGGCTTCACGCAGGACGATGCCCACGTATTCTGCACTCCGGAGCAGGTACCATCGGAGGTCGAACGTCTCCTCGATCTCGTCGATGAGATGCTTCGCACGTTCGGCTATCCGTACACCATCGAGCTGGCGACGCGCCCCGAGAAGGCGCTCGGAAGTCCCGAGGTGTGGCAGCAAGCCGAGCGCACGCTGGCCGAAGTGATGACGCGTCGCGGACTGGAATATCAGCTCGATGTGGGCGGCGGAGCATTCTATGGGCCGAAGCTCGATTTCAAGCTCATCGATGCGATCGGACGGAAGTGGCAGGGACCGACGGTGCAGCTCGACTTCAATCTGCCCGAGCGCTTCGACCTGGAGTACACGGGAGCGGACAATGACAAGCACCGGCCGATAATGCTGCACCGAGTGCTCGTCGGATCAATGGAGCGATTCGTCGGCGGACTCGTCGAGCATTATGCTGGCGCGTTTCCGCTCTGGCTCGCGCCCGAGCAGGTGCGGGTCATTCCCATCTCGGATGAAGCCAAGCCTGCCGCGGAGTCAATCGTCGAGCGGCTCAAGGCGAGAGGCGCGCGGGTGCATCTCGACGATCGCTCGGAGACGCTGAATTACCGGATTCGCGAAGCGGAGACGCTCAAGATTCCGTACATGGCGATCGTCGGGAAGCGCGAGGCCGAGAGTGATTCGCTCGCGCTTCGCGTTCGAGGCGCTGGGAAGAAACAGGATGTGATGCCCGTCGAGGATTTCATCGCACGCGTGCGGGACGAGTTAGCCACGAGGGCTTTGGCGCCCTAGCGATGTTCGTCGGACACTTCGCGTTGGGATTCGCGGCAAAGAAAGCGACGCCGAGGACGTCCCTGGCGACGCTGTTCGTCGCTGCGCAGCTCGCGCCAGCTGACGATGGTGGTCGAGCTGGCGATGTATGCAGCAGGTGTCGCGATCTACGCGCGCTCCACGCGGGCGAAGGACAACGTGGGAGTGTGGGGATTCTGGATCCTTGTCCTTCTTCTTCTCGTCGCCTATTGCGCGAGCAGCTTCTCCAGCCCGCCGCCGTCGGTGAAAGCGATCTGGATTACTGCAATGCTCGGGACGCTCGTCACACTGGTTCTGGCCTGGTGGGCCGACCGGCATCGAGAGCCGGTCGCGCCCTGGACTCAGCCGGAGACGATTAGATCACGTCCCGAAGCCTGAGAACACGAGCCGGTATCCCGGAATCGTCGCGTCGTAGACCGCCTCGAACTTCGTCGGATAGTGAACTCCGGCCGCGAGACCAGCGGGCACGACCATCGGCACCGTGAACGACTGCTTCTCCTCCAGCTTCGCCTTGGCGATCATCGGCTCGAAGAAAATCGGCCGCGTGTCGTAGAAGCCGAGTACCATCGTCCCCGAGAAGGGCGTCGTCGCCTCCAAGTCGGTTGTAACCAATGAATGCATCCCCATCGCCGACACGCATAAGCCCGTCAACATGCCAATGCCAGGAATCTCCACGTCGGGGAGGCTGTATCCGGGAGGGAGAACGGCAGGCTTGGCCTTGCTCGAGCAATCGATCGCCCGCCGGTCGGCGTCGCTGATCGTGTAGAAATGGAAGTCGAAGTGCGGGGTCAGGAAGGGCTTTGGTGGATGCCCGTGATGCTCCCAGTAAAGCGCGAGATGGTCGATGCCGGTCGCCGACCGAGCCTCGGCGGGCATCGGCACGACAGCATCCACGACCGGTGGCCACACCATCGGCGCGTCCACCGGAGTGTTATCGATCGCCGCCATCGGAACAGTCGCGCCGACAGCGAGAACCTTCGAGCCCGACATCTGCGCCCAGCTGCACACCTGTGCGCCAAAGGCTGGCTGGCACGTCCCGGCGACTTCGCGCGTTGGCGCGACCGCCGGTGCGGAGTAACCCGCACACGCAACAGCAGCAAGAGTGGAGGAAAGGGCGGTGACGACGAGAGACAACCTGGGATTCATCTTGGCTCCGGGAGGTCTGATTAGAGGGGTTCAGCTTAGATGGGTTCAGCCGAGGCACGAAAATACTGGCGCGGCTTGCGTGCGACAAGGCAGGCTGCTTCCGCCGCCGATTACCTTTCATTCATGCCAGACAAATCCCGCACTCCAGTAATCATCGCCGCCACCAGAACCCCAATCGGCAGGTTCCTCGGCGGACTCTCGTCTCTTTCCGCCCCCGAGCTGGGTGCAATCGCCATCCGCGAAGCGGTGCGCCGCGCGGGGATCGCCCCCGACGCTGTCCAGGAAGTGATCATGGGACAGGTGATCCAGGGCGGTTCCGGCCAGGCCCCGGCGCGACAGGCCGCGCTCAAGGCCGGGATTCCAGCGACCGTCTCCGCCGTCACCATCAACAAGGTCTGCGGATCGGGACTCAAAGCCGTGATGCTCGCCGCCCAGTCCATCAAGGCGGGCGACAAGCAGGTGGTGGTCGCCGGCGGTCAGGAGTCCATGTCGAACGCTCCCTACTATGTGTATGGAATGCGCAACGGCGTGAAGCTCGGCGATCAGCAGATCGTCGACGGCATGATCAAGGATGGCCTGTGGTGCTCATCGTGTAACGTCCACATGGGCGGGCACGCCGAGCATACCGCGAAGAAGGCGCAGGTGACGCGGCAGCAGCAGGACGAGTTCTCAGCCGCGTCGCATCGCAAGGCGATCGCGGCGATCGAAGGCGGCAAGTTCAAGGATGAGATCGTTCCCGTCGAGATCGCCGGGAAGAAAGGAACGACTGTCGTGGATACTGACGAGAGTCCGCGCAAAGACACGACAGCCGAGACCCTCGGCAAGCTGCGGCCTGCATTTCCCGGAAAGGGCGACAATGTCGATCTCTCGGTGACGGCCGGCAACGCGTCCAGCCTCAACGACGGTGCTTCGGCACTGGTTGTCGTCTCGGAGGAATACGCTGAGGCGCATGGACTGACGATTCTGGCGCGCATCACCGGGTACGCTACGGGTGCAACCGAGCCGCAGGAGCTTTTCTTCGCCCCGATCTTCGCCGTCCAGAACCTGATGAAGAAAACAGGAGCGAAGATCGCCGACTACGATCTGATCGAGGCGAACGAGGCCTTCGCGTCGCAAGCTCTTGCTGACGGAGCCGGCCTTGGCTGGGACTGGGCTCGCGTCAACGTGAACGGCGGCGCGATTGCGCTCGGCCATCCAATTGGAGCGAGCGGCGCGCGGGTTCTCACCACTCTGTTGTACGCGATGAAAGATCGTGGCGCACGGACGGGCTTAGCGACGCTCTGCCTGGGCGGCGGAGACGCGGTGGCCCTCAGTGTCGAGCGCGCCGGCTAGCGCTCGTTGACTTCGACCGCGCTGTTGTTTGCGTCGGGGGGCCGACTTCGGGCACCCTGGCGACTGCTTCTCTTTGTGGCCGTTCTTTTCCTCGCGCTCGCTGTGGCGATCAGTGTCGAGGGAGGAGTCGGCGCGATAGCGCATGCGGAAGGTTATCGCCCACTGGTAACCGAGTGGAGTTTTCCGCTCGGCGTTCTTGCGGCCACGGGAATCTCACTTCGCTGGGTGGACGGCCTGGCGTGGAATTTCGTTCGGCTCGATCGCCCTGCCGCGCGTCCGACTTTACTCGCCGGCGGTGCGCTAATGGGCGCTCTCGCGATCGGCATTCCGTCGCTGCTTCTGCTGGCAACGGGAGAGCTACGCACCGTCGCATCCACGCCGGGAAGCTGGTCGGCTGCCGCGGGCCTGACCTTTGCGAACCTTCTTCCCGCCGCGATTGGCGAAGAGCTGCTGATTCGCGGCTACATCTTTGCCGTGCTTCGCGAATCAATCGGGTGGCGCTGGACGCTCATCGCCACCAGCATAGCTTTCGGGTTGCTGCACGTGCCAAATCCCGGCGCAGACGCGGAATCGGTTCTTCTCGTCATGCTGGCGGGCTTCTTTCTTGGCTCGGTGCTCCTCGCCACCGGCAGCCTCTATGCCGCCGTCATGGTGCATTTCGCGTGGAACTGGGTAATGGCCGCATTCCTTCACACATCGGTGAGCGGGATCGCGATCGTTGCGCCTGATTACCGCGTTGTCGACGCGGGTCCGGACTGGCTGACCGGCGGTGCGTGGGGCCCTGAGGGAGGTCTGGCGGCCGCCCTCTCGATGTTCGCTGTCGTGATATACATCTACGCGCGGCACCTTCGCCGCATGGAGCGCTAGAAATGGACGAGCGGATCGCGGTCGTGGGTGCGGGTCAGATGGGAAACGGAATTGCCCATGTCTTCGCTCAATCCGGTTTTCCGGTGACGATGATCGACGTCTCTCCCGAAGCGCTCAGAGCCGGTGAGGCAACGATTAGAAAAAATCTCGGCAGACAGGTCAAGAAGGGAACGATTGCCGAAGAGGTGCTGACCGAAACCATCGGTCGCATATCCCTCAGTGAAAGTCTTGACGGGGCGAAGGACGCGTCGCTCGTCATCGAGGCCGCCACCGAAAACAGCGAGCTCAAGTACCGGATCTTCGCCGATCTCGATCGGATTGCCGCCGCCGACGCGATCCTCGCCACCAACACCAGCTCCATATCCATCACGGGAATCGCGGGCCACACGAAGCGGCCGGCCAAAGTGGTCGGCATGCACTTCATGAATCCGGTGCCGGTCATGAAGCTCGTCGAAATCATTCGCGGGCTCGCGACGTCGGATGCAACGACCGAGCGCGTCGTCGAGCTGAGCAAAGAACTGGGGAAAACTCCGGTCGAAGTCAGCGACTACCCCGGCTTCGTCTCCAATCGTGTCCTGATGCCGATGATCAACGAAGCGGTCTACTGCCTTATGGAAGGCGTGGCCGAGGCGGAAGCGATCGACCAGGTGATGACACTCGGCATGAACCATCCGATGGGCCCGCTTGCGCTGGCGGATCTGATCGGCCTCGACACCTGCGTCGCGATTCTCGAGGTGCTGCGTGACGGACTCGGCGATCCCAAGTATCGTCCCTGTCCGCTGCTGAAGAAGTACGTTGCCGCCGGATGGCTCGGTCGCAAGACGGGCCGCGGCTTCTACACCTATCAGTAGCGAAGTGACCTGGAGTCTGCACGACCTCACCGAGGAGCAGCGCGAGATTCAGGCCCTCGCTCGCGACTTCGCTCAGCGCGAGATCGCGCCGTTCGCCGCGCAATGGGACGAGGACGCGCACTTCGAGCCCTCACTGGTGACGAAGCTCGGCGAGCTGGGCTTTCTCGGAATGCTCATCCCCGAGGAGTTCGAGGGGCTCGGAGTCGATACGTCCACATATCTGATCGCGCTCGAAGAGATTGCCGCTGTCGACGCGTCGGCGGCGGTTCTGATGAGCGTGCACAACTCGCTTCCGACGCAGATGATCCTCAAGTACGGAAACGCGGATCAGCGGGATCGCTTCCTCCGGCCGATGGCGCGCGGCGAATTGCTCGGCGCCTTCGCTCTGTCGGAACCGGAAGCCGGCTCGGATGCGGCGGCGCTCACGACACAGGCGGTGCGTGACGGCGACGACTGGATTCTGCATGGCACAAAAAGCTGGGTGACGAGCGGCAGCCACGCCGGCGTCATCATGGCAATGGCGCGAACGGATTCGCGCGAGGAACGAAAGGGCGGCCGTGGCATCGGCGCGTTCATCGTCACTCCCGATCTTCCCGGGTTCCACGTCGGCAAGAAGGAGGACAAGCTGGGACTTCGCGCCTCGCCGACGGTGCAGCTCAATTTCGACGGGATGCGTGTACCAGGTGCCAATCTTCTCGGCGAGCCGCATCTCGGTTTCATCTACGCGATGAAGTCCCTCGACGCGGGAAGGCTCGGAATCGCTGCGCAGGCGATCGGGATCGCGCGCGCTGCCATGGAAGCGGCGACTGCGTACGCAGCGGAGCGACACCAGTTCGACATGCCCATCCGCGATTTCCAGGCAATCCAGTTCAAGCTCGCTGACATGTCGACGCGCGTCAGCGCCGGCCGTGCGCTGCTACATCTTGCGGCGCAGGCGAAGGACCGCGGGCAGAACGTGAAGCAGGCGTGCTCCATGGCCAAGCTCTTCGCAAGCGAGACCGCGATGTTCTGCACCAACCAGGCGGTCCAGATCTTCGGCGGCTATGGCTACGTGAAGGACTATCCGGTCGAGAGGTTCTTCCGGGACGCAAAGGTCACGGAGATTTACGAAGGGACCTCCGAGATCCAGCGCATCGTCATCGCAAGAGAGCTCTATGCGCATGGATGAGGTGGGGCTCTCCTCCTCTGGATCCGTGTCAGGGAAAGATCTGTGGGGTCGCCGGTGAGGCGGTGAGACTGTGAGGGCTACGCGGATCGTCGGACGCCCCCGTGCGCGAAGCTCTTCCTTTTCTGTTTTTTAAACAACAAGAAGAGATCTTTCTTGCGAAATTGATTCCACGGTAGCGTTCAGATCTGGAACGACGGGCAGTTCCTCACTGCCTCACCGCCTCACCGGCGAACTCACGGATCTCCCCAAACACAAAACCCGAGGAGACCCCGGCGATCGAGAGACGTGTGACCCGTTAGCGCCCACCTTCTCCACAGATCATCTTTATCTCTGTACCGCTGACACTTCTAGACTCAAAGTGATGCAATTATTCGACATGCTCGCCGAGATGGGCCACGAGGAGATAGCGATGGGAAGCGACCCGAAGGCGGGGTATCGCGGCATCGTCGCGATTCACAGCACGCGACTCGGGCCGGCGCTGGGCGGCACTCGATTCTGGAGCTACGCCACCGACGATGAAGCAATCATCGACGCACTTCGCCTTTCTCGCGGGATGACTTACAAGAACGCCGTCGCCGGGTTGAATCTCGGGGGCGGAAAGTCGGTGATCATCGGCGACAACCACACAGGGAATCGCGAAGCGATCTTTCGCGCCCACGGCCGGCTCGTCGAAAGCTTCGGCGGACGCTACATCACGGCGGAGGACGTCGGGACCAGCACGTCCGACATGGACTTCGTCCACCTCGAGACGAAGCACGTCGCGGGTCTCGCGGGAAAATCCGGCGATCCGTCGCCCGTCACGGCGCACGGAGCCTTTCGCGCCATTCAGGCATCGGCGAAGGAGCGATGGGGCTCCGACGATCTCACAGGCAAGGTCGTCGCGATCCAGGGATGCGGCAGCGTCGGTCGCTATCTGGCGAAGGAGCTGCACGAAGCCGGCGCGAAGCTCATCGTGACGGACATCCGTCCGGAACGAACCAAACGCGTCGTCGCCGAGACGGGCGCGACGGTTGTGGACGCCGGCGCGATCTACGGCGTCGAGGCCGACATCTTCGCACCATGCGCGCTTGGCGGGATCATCAACGACGAGACAATTCCCCTCCTCAAGGTGGAGATCGTCTCCGGCGGCGCCAACAATCAGCTTCTCGAGCCGCGCCACGGCGATGTCCTCGAGGAGCGCGGCATACAATACACTCCTGACTACGTGGCCAACGCCGGCGGAGTGATCAATGTCTATGGCGAGATTGCGAACTGGGATGCCGAGCGAGCGCTGAAGAAAAGCGATGAGATTTACGATACGGTACTTGGCGTTTTCGAGATTGCGAGGGTGGACAAGATCCCTTCATACGAAGCCGCCGACCGCCTGGCGGAGCGTCGGTTGGATTCGGTGGCAAAGGCATGACCGCACCCGAAGGTGGCGAGATGATTCCGATCGCCGCCGATCACGCCGGCTTCGACCTCAAGCAGCGACTGATAGCCGAGCTGACGGGATTGGGTTTCGTCCCCGAGGACCTCGGCGCCACCGCGTGCGATCCGGGCGACGATTATCCCGATTACGCCCACCCGCTCGCGCGCAAGATCTCCCGCGGCGACGCGCAGCGCGGTATTCTGCTATGTGGCAGCGGCATCGGCGTCGATATTGTCGCCAACCGCTACCCGCATGTGCGGGCGGCCCTGTCGTGGATGCCCGAAATAGCCGAACTTTCGAGGCGACACAACAATTCGAACGTTCTCGTGATTCCGTCGCGGTTCGTTTCGACGGAGCAGGCAGTCGAGATCATGAAGCGCTGGCTGGCGACACCGTTCGAGGGTGGGAGACACGAGCGACGCGTCGAGAAGATCGACGTCATGGAGGTAAAGGGAGAGGCGAATGCAGGGAGTTGAACAGAACTTGGGGCTACAGATGCCCACGCTGAGCGAGTACGACCCGGACGTCGCCGACATCATCAGGCGCGAGGTCGAGCGCCAGCGCGAAGGACTGGAGCTGATCGCCAGCGAGAACTTCGTCTCCGAAGCGGTTCTCGAGGCGATGGGCACGCCGCTCACCAACAAGTACGCCGAGGGACTTCCGGGGAAGCGCTACTACGGCGGATGCGAGTTCGTTGACCAGGTGGAGCAGCTCGCCATCGACCGCGCGAAGCTGCTCTTCAGCGCCGAACACGCGAACGTCCAGCCCCACTCGGGCGCGCAGGCCAACGCCGCCGTGTATCTCGCCTTTCTCAAGCCCGGTGACACAGTTCTCGGACTCGATCTCTCCCAGGGCGGCCATCTCACGCACGGCTCGCCGGTCAACTTCTCCGGTCTGCTTTACCACGCGATCCACTACGGCGTCGGCGACGACGGCCGCATCGACTACGACCAGATGCGCGAGATCGCGCTGCGCGAACGCCCGAAGATGATCATTGCCGGAGCGAGCGCCTACGCCCGCATCATCGAGTTCGAGCCGTTCGCCGAAGTTGCGCGCGAGATCGGAGCGAAGTTCGTCGTCGACATGGCGCACATCGCCGGCCTCGTCGCGACCGGACTGCATCCTTCGCCCATTCCCCACGCCGACGCCGTCACCACTACGACGCACAAGACGCTGCGTGGACCGCGAGGCGGTCTCATCCTCTGCAAGGCCGAGCACGCGAAGGTTGTGGACAAGGCGATGTTCCCGGGAACGCAAGGCGGACCACTCGAGCACGTCATCGCCGCCAAGGCCGTGGCTCTCAAGGAAGCGCTCGATCCGTCGTTCACCGTCTACTGCCGGCAAATCATCACGAATGCGCGCACTCTCGCGACGGCCCTCGCCGGCCGCGGTTTCGAGATCGTCTCGGGGGGCACCGATACTCATCTGATGCTTGTCGACCTTCGAAGCCGCAACCTCACCGGGAAGGTGGCCGAGAAGGCGCTCGACTTGGCCGGGATCACCGTCAACAAGAACACGGTGCCGAAGGAGACGCAGTCGCCATTCGTCACCAGCGGCATCCGCATCGGAACGCCGGCGGTAACGACACGTGGCATGAAGGAGCCGGAGATGGAACGGATCGCGGAGCTCATCGACACCGTGCTC
>JBGPLS010000124.1:0-9834 GCA_041486565.1 Gemmatimonadaceae bacterium | reverse complement strand
TTGAGTCCGAGCGAGATGCGCTCCCTCTCCCAGTCGATGTCGAGAACCTTGACCTCGAGCTCCTGTCCGATCTGCACCATCTCCGACGGATGCTGGATGCGTCCATACGACATGTCGGTGATGTGGAGCAGTCCGTCCACGCCTCCCAGGTCGATGAAAGCGCCGAAGTCGGTGATGTTCTTGACGATTCCCTTGCGGACCTGATCCTTCTGGAGATCCTTCATCAGCTTGTCGCGCTTGCCCGCCCGTTCCTGCTCGAGGATCACGCGGCGCGAGACGACGATGTTCCGCCGGCGCTTGTTGAGCTTGATGATCTTGAACTCGAACGAGGCCCCCAGGAGCTCGTCGACGTTGGGCACGCGGCGAAGCGCGATCTGTGAGCCGGGGAGGAATGCGTCCACTCCCATTAGGTCGACGACGACGCCGCCCTTGATCTTCTTGACGAGCGTTCCGGCAACCGGCTGATCGCTCTCGTAGGCGACGCGGATGCGTTCCCAGACGCGCATGAAGTCGGCTTTCTTCTTGGAGAGGACGACCGAGCCTTCCATGTCCTCGAGGTGCTCGAGCAGAACTTCGACTTCGTCGCCCGGCTTGAGGTCGGGGAGGTCCTTGAACTCTTCGAGCGGGATCGTGCCCTCGGACTTGAAGCCGATGTCGAGCACGACGAGGTTGTCGCGAATATCGAGCACGCGGGACTTGACGATCTCGCCTTCCTCGATCGACGCCATCGTCCCGTTGTACATCGCCATCATTGATTCGAGCTCGTCGGGCGAGTAATCGTCGTCGTCGTAGAGCTCGGGGCGCAGGTTGGCAAGCGGGCGGAGTTGTGCTCTCTGCAGATCGCGCTTCTCTCTCGCGGTCAGCACCGTGCCGGTAGTGGTGGTTGTGGCTGTGGTGTCCAGGTCTGGCATTCTACTGGGAAAAGGGTTGATTGATTGGCCTTCTGATGTAGCCTTGAAGTATAGACAGATGAGGCGCTGTAATCAACATTTTGCCACCCGAAATGTGAGGCCTGCCCTCTCAGCGGTTTCGCTCCAGGCAGTCGAGGATGCGCGCGGCCGGATCGCCAGGACCGCTGTGCGGACTCCGCTGGTGCGACTTGCACCCGACATGAACGCAGCCCAAGTCTATCTCAAGCTGGAAACCCTCCAGCCGATCGGCTCGTTCAAGCTCCGCGGCGCTGCCAACACAATTGCTCTCTCGCGCGACGCCGCACTGGCTCACGGCGTCTACACCGCGAGCGCCGGCAACATGGCCCAGGGCGTCGCATGGTGCGCGCGTGAGCTTGGCGTTCGCTGCCAGGTCATCGTCCCCGACCACGCGCCCAAGGCAAAGACGGACGCCATTGAGCGGCTCGGCGGCGAAGTCATCAGGATGCCGTTCGACGAGTGGTGGCAGACGATCGTGAATCACGGCTACGCGGGAATGGAGGGACTCTTCATCCACCCATTCGCCGACGAAGCGGTGATGGCCGGCAATGGCACAATCGCGCTGGAGATATTCGACGACCTCACAGACGTCGACGCGATTCTCGTTCCATACGGCGGCGGCGGGCTTGCCTGCGGAATCGCCGCCGCCGCGCGCGCTGTCAGTCCGCGCACGAAGGTATACGCCGTCGAGGTAGAAACCGCGGCGCCGCTCACGGCATCGCTCGCTGCGGGTACGCCGACGCCTGTGACCCGCACGCAAACCTTCATCGACGGAATGGGAAGCACCGCCGTCTCGGAAGAGATGTGGCCGCTCGCGCAGTCACTCCTCGCAGGCACGATCGTGGTGAGCGTCGCCCAGGTTGCGGCTGCGGTGAAGCTGCTCGTCGAGCGTTGCCGGGTGGTCGCAGAGGGCGCGGGCGCCGCTCCGGTTGCCGCCGCCCTCAGCGGTGCGCTCGGCAGCCGGCGTATCGTGTGCATCGTGAGCGGCGGGAACATTGACGTCGACAAGCTCGCCACGATCCTGCAGGGCGGGGTCCCCATCTGATTTCCTCTTTCTCAGCCGCCGGCGCGGGTCTGCCGGCACCAAGAGCTTTCGGCTGTTCCGGCCCCGCGCTCGGGGGACAGGTCGAAATAAGGTGCATCGCGACAGTGGATTCGTAGAAGAAGCGCGCCGGCGAAGGCGATTACGATTGCCTTTTGGAGAATCCAGAAACCGAAATCGGGCCCCTGTTTCCGAGGGCCCGATCTCAAAACTCCCTTAGTAAGGAGCGCACGTCCGCTTCGAGAACAATACGACGTAGCTCGCGAAATAGCAACGAGAAATGCCTGGGATGAAAGGGGTTTCCCCCCGTCCGGATTCGAACCGGAATTTCACGTTTAGCGGACGTGCGCTCTATCCCTTGAGCTACGGAGGGTGTGGTAGCCCGCCTGGTTTTCGCGGACGCTGCCCCGCGGCACGGCTACACTCCCCAACGCCCCAAGATAAATCCAGGCCAGTCTCGGGTCTGTCCGTAGTCTCAACAATGGAATCAATTCATTTCCGTCCTTTGCTGAGGCGGTACGTCAACACCTACACGACACTGTTACACACCCGCACTACTCTCCCGTGAGCCTTCGAGTCAATTCCACGATCCGCGCGATCTGCTCAGCCTGGGTGAGGCGGGTGGTGTCGATCACCACGGCGTCTGCCGCTTTCACGCTCTGCGCCGCGTCCATCTCGTCACGCAGGAGGATTTTCGCGGTCTCGTCGAAGGTCTCCTCCCCTGTCGGCTCGCGGCCAGTCCGCTCGAGGATGCGCCGTCTCGCGCGCTCCTCTGGATCAGCCATCAGAAAAATCTTGAGATCCGCATCCGGAAAAACCACCGTCCCGATGTCGCGGCCATCGACGACGACGTCGTAATCGCGTGCCGTCTCCCGCACCTGAGCGTTCACCCACTCCCTCACACGAGGCATCTTTGCGACGAGCGACACGCGATGGGTCACGATGTCGCCGCGCATCTCGTCGTCTGCCGGCCGGCCATTGAGAAGTGGTACAAAGCCATTCTCGACGGGCGAGAGCGAAACCGCGTCCACTGCGTCGAGCACCGAATCCTCAGTCCAAGCCGCGGCATTGGTGTCGCGGCGCAGGCGGGCGGCCGTCGCCGCGCGATACAGCGAGCCCGAATCCACATGTCGGTAGCCAAGTTCGCGAGCCACTGCCTTTGCCGTCGAGGATTTTCCCGACGCGGCGGGCCCGTCGATTGCGATGGCGACTCTTGAGCTGCTCATGGCTCGGAATATAGGGGGAGACCCACCCGTGACACCTCACTGCTCCACAAGCGCCGCGAGATCCCCCCAGAAGCCGGGATACGAGATGTCCACGCAATCGCGATCGTCGATCTGAATGTCGTTTCCGTCGAGGCACGCGATCACGCCGAACGCCATCGCGATTCGATGGTCGCCATGAGTTGCGATCTGTCCGCGCAATGGTCCACTCCTGCCGGAGATCCTGAAGCCGTCTCTCCGCTCCTCCGCCGCTGCTCCGATTGCCTTGAGGTTCGATACCACGACCGAGATCCGGTCGCTCTCCTTCACCCTCAGCTCCTCGGCCCCGGATACGTCGAGATCCACTCCGGCTGCGGCTGCGACGCAGGCCAGCAGTGGCAGCTCGTCTATCATCGATGGCACCTCGTCGGGGACGACTCGAATCCCACGCAACTTCCGTGGCGCAACGACGACCGTCGCCGTGCCCTCACCGGCCACCTCGCGCTTCTCGACAAGGCGAACGGACGTACCCATGCGCTCCAGCGCTTTGCTGAAACCCGTGCGCGTCGGATTGATGCAGACGCCGGGAATACGAATCTCCCCCTCGCTGGCGAGCGCCGCGAGCGCCGCTGGATACGCGGCCGAGGATGGGTCGGCGGGAATCGCAATCCGGAGTGGCTCGAGCTCCGACACCGGTGAGAGCGATACACTCGTCTCTCCAATCACGAGCGGCACGCCGAGCGACGCCAGCATCCGCTCGGTATGATCTCTCGACCGCCGCAGCTCGCGGACGGTGACGCCTACGCCGGCGAGCAAGCCGGCGAACAGAATGGCGCTCTTGGTCTGGGCGCTCGCGGCGCGCGTATTCCACGCGATTCCCGCGAGATCACCGCCATGAACGGTCATCGGCAGACCGTCTTCGCGGTCGAACTCTATGCGCGCTCCCATCGCGATCAACGGCTCGGCGACGCGCTTCATCGGGCGGCGACTCAGGCTCGCGTCACCCTCGAAGCGCGACGTGAAGGGACAGGCGGCCGCGACGCCGGCGAGCAGGCGCGCGGTTGTCCCGCTGTTTCCGCACTGGAGCGCGAGGCCTGGAGGTTCCAGTCCGCCGAACCCCGTGCCATCGATTGAAAGCTCATCGGCCAGCGGAGGAATCGGGGCACCAAGCGATCGTAGGACTGAGGCAGTGGACTCGACGTCAGCCGAGCGCAGGATTCCGCTGATGTGTGATTCACCGCTGGCGACTGACGCGCAGATCAGCGCGCGATGCGAGATCGATTTGTCACCCGGCACCCGCACGGTGCCGCGGACCCTCATCGCAGCCAGCTCTCGAGCGCCGTCGCGTTGTTTGTCTTTTCGTCGCGGTACTTGACGATCACGGGCGTCTGCAGAGAAATCCGCTGCTCCTCGGCCCAGCCGCCTTTCACCTGGCGGGCGCCAGGGACGACTACTGCGCCGCTCGGAATCTCGAGCGGACGCTCCGCGCTGCCGCGGTAGATCTTCTCCCTGACCAGATCGTACACGGGAGTGCCGCGCGTCAGCACGACACCGGCCCCGATCACGGCTCGCGACCGCACGACGGTACCCTCGTATACTCCGCAGCTTCCGCCGACGATGACATCGTCCTCGATTATCACGGGCGCTGCGTTTACCGGCTCCAGTACCCCGCCGATCTGGGCCGCGGCGCTCAGGTGCACCCGCTCTCCGATCTGGGCGCACGACCCAACGAGGGCGTGAGAATCCACCATCGTTCCGGCGCCGACGTAGGCGCCGACATTGATGTACATCGGAGGCATGCAGACGACGCCCGGCGCAATGTACGACCCGCGTCGTATGGATGAGCCGCCGGGAACAACGCGGACCCCGTCACCGAGTGTCAGCCTGCGCAGCGGGAAGGTGTCCCTGTCGAAAAAGCTGAACGCCGCACCGTGCGACTTCGGCGTGACATCCGGCGACATGTCGACCAGCTTGCCGATTCGAAAGCCGAGCAGGATCCCGCGCTTGACCCACGGCACCGCTCGCCAGTTGCCTTCGGCATCGCGCTCGGCGGAGCGGAGGTCGCCATTCTCCAGTAGCTGGAGAAACTCGTCGACCGCAAGATGCGCGTCGTCAAGCGGCTCGGGACCGGGGTGAGACGCGGCCTTCTCGATGCGTGCCTTGAGCGCCTTCACTGAGCCCCGATCGCCCCGACCGCTTCGAGACTCGATCTCAGCAGCGCGGAATGCGCTTCGGCCAGCGGCACCAGCGGCAGGCGAAGCACGTTTCGCATCTTTCCCATCAAGGCCAGCGCGGCCTTGGAGGGAATCGGATTCGACTCTACGAATGCGGCGACGGTCCACGGCGCGAGTCGGTGCGACACGTCACGCGCCTGCACGAGGTCACCCAGCGCCAGGCATTCCGTCAGCTCGGCCACGAGATGAGGAACGACATTCGACGTCACCGAGATGACCCCGTCTCCGCCCTCGGCCATTACCGCGACGGTGAACGAGTCGTCGCCCGAGAGCACGCTGAATCGCGGGGGACTGTTCCGGATTATCTCGGTAATCTGGGCAAGATTTCCCGACGCCTCCTTCACGGCGATGATGTTCTCGTGTTCCGCCAGCTCGAGCGTCGTTGCCGCCTCGACGTTGCTGCCCGTCCTGCTCGGCACGTTGTAGACGATGATCGGGAGGCTAACCGCGTCAGCGATTGCGCGGTAATGGGCGACTATTCCGCGCTGAGGTGGCTTGTTGTACATCGGCGAAGTATGGAGCAGGTGCGTCGCGCCGACAGACTGCATCTCCTTCGAAAGCGCAATTGCTTTCTGCGTGTCGTTGGATCCGGCGCCGGCGACGACCGGCAGCCGTCCGTTCGCCTGCTCCACTGTGATCTCGACAACGCGACGGTGCTCTTCGAGCGACATCGTCGCTGCTTCACCGGTCGAGCCGCAGGGCACGAGGAAGTGCACGCCTTCCTTGATCTGCCAGTCCACGAAGGCGCGGAGGGCCGGCTCGTCCAGCTCGCCACTTTCCTTGAAAGGAGTGACAAGAGCGGTCCCGCAGCCGGTCAGCCGTCCGTGCGCGTCAGGCAAGGCATCAGTTGTCATCGGCGTCCTCGGGTTTCTGTGCGTGGCGTGAATCCCAGCACGTCCCGCATCGTGAATACTCCCTGCTTTCCGATCAGCCACTTCGCCGCGCGCAGAGCGCCGTCGGCGAATACTCGTCTGTCGCGCGCTTCATGCCGCAGGCTCATCTGCTCGTACACGCTGTCGAAGATCAGCTCGTGGGTTCCGGGCACCGAGCCGGTGCGGATGCTCGTCACCGGGATCCGTTTCCCAAGCGGTTTCTCCATCGCATCTATTATTGCCAGCGCCGTGCCGGACGGCGCGTCCTTCTTCGCCGAATGATGCGTCTCCAGCAAATGCGCCGAGAACTCCGGCGCCGTGGCCATCAGCTCACCGGCGCGGCGCGTCAGCTCCACGAACAGGTTGACGCCGACCGAGAAATTCGCCGCCCACAGCAGCGCCGATCCCGCAGCGTTTACCTGCTCGGCGACCATCGGCAGCGACTCGTACCAGCCGGTGGTCCCGACGACGACCGGAATCCCGCCGGCGACGCAGGCGATGATGTTCGCGACCGCTGAACCCGGTGTGGTGAACTCGATCGCCACGTCCGGGTCGCCGAGCGAGCGCCGCGAGATGCCTGCACCGTCGCGGTTATGAGCGGAGTCGAGCATCGCGCAGACGGTCCACCCGCGCTCCTGTACCATCTGAGCGATCGTGCGTCCCATCTTCCCGTCGCCGATGATAGCGATCTGTGGCTCGTTCATTACAGTTACCCGCTGCCCGGTGCCCGGTGCCCGATGCCGAAGAACTCCTCGTGCAGCCGCTCGATCCCCGCGTTCACCTCGTCGCCATCCACGATCACCGTCAGGTTGATGCCGGTGGCGCTCAGTGACATCATGTGCACCTTCGTCTCGCCGAGCGCAATGAGGGCCCGCCCCATTGCACCTCCAGCGTCGCAGATTCCCGCCCCGACAATCGCGATGATGCCGCGATTGCGCTCTATCGAGACGTCTCCGAGCGACCGCAGATCCACCAGCAAAGCATCGAGACGCGACGGGTCGTCGATCGTCACCGACACCGAGACTTCCGAAGTCGCAACGACGTCCACCGATGTCTGGTGGCGCTCGAATATCTCGAACACGCGACGCAGAAAGCCGTGGGCAAAAAGCATTCGCGGGGCCGTGACCTTGATGAGGACGACGTCGGTCTTTCCGGCGATCGCGCTCACCGGGCGGTGCGGCGCATCGAACGTGATTCGCGTTCCCTTTCCTTCGGGATTTCGCGAGTTGTATATGAAAACCGGAATGCCGAGCCGCACTGCCGGCGCGATCGTATTCGGATGCAGCACCTTGGCGCCAAACGACGCCAGCTCCGACGCCTCGTCGAAACGGATCTCCTCGATCAGCAGAGCGCCCTTCACCAACCGCGGATCCGCGGTGAGCATTCCATCGACGTCGGTCCAGATCTCGATCGCGTCGGCGCGAAGAGCCGCACCGATGAGCGACGCACTGTAGTCCGACCCGCCGCGGCCGAGGGTGGTCGTCACGCCCTCCGGGGTGGCGCCGATGAATCCTCCGAGCACCGGCACCTTGCCCTCGCGGACCAGCGGCAGGATCTGCTCGCGGGCGCGCTCGGCGATCGCCGCCGACTGCGGCTCCGCCCCCATGAACGCCGAGTCGGTGACCATCACTCCGCGCGCATCGACGTGCTCGGCGTTGATCCCGCGCAGCTTGAAGTACGCCGTCACCAGCTCCGACGAAGCCTGTTCGCCGAAAGCCGCGATAGCGTCGAGGGAGCGGGGTGTCACGTGACCCAGTATCGACAGCGCTTCAGCGAGGGAGGCGAGCTCGTCGAAGATCGCGCTCAGGTCGCTCGCGATATCGTCAGCGAACTCGGACCCTCCAAGCAGTGTTTCGCATTCCTCGAGGTGCCGGTCACGCAGCGTCTCGACACCGCGGAGCGCGCCTATCAGATGTCCCTTTGCCGATTGCTCGCCCACCGCGAGGAGTGCGTTGGTCGCGCCGCCGAGTGCGGATACGACGACTACCGGACGTCGCTCGAGACGACCTTGAACGATCGAGGCGGCGCGCTCGATCGCCGCCGCGTCACCGACGGAAGTTCCTCCGAACTTGACGACGATCACGCTGGTGGCAGCATGCCCGTGGCCGCGAGGAGCTCAGCGTTGAGCACAGAGCCGCCAGCCGCGCCACGGATTGTGTTGTGTCCGAGCGCAACCATCCGGAGATCGAGAATCCGATCCTCACGCACTCTGCCGACGGTGACTGTCATACCATTGCCGGCGTTCACGTCGCGCCTCGGCTGGGGTCTGTCGGCGTCATCGGCAACGGCGAGCGGATTCTCGGGACGGCTGGGAAGCGACCATGTCGACTCCGCTCCCTTCCATTCACGAAGCGCTGCAAGCGCCTCCTCGGCGGTCGGATGCTCGTGAAAGGACGCCGTGATGCAGACAGTGTGACCATGCTCTACGGCGACGCGATTCGTCTGCGCGCTCACCAGGAAGGCCCCATCGGCGACGGCGCCATTCTCGAAGCGGCCGAGGAGTTTGAGCATCTCTCGCTCCAGCTTCGGCTCTTCGTCGGCGATGTAGGGGATGACATTGCCGAGGATGTCGAGTGATGCGACGCCGGGATATCCTGCGCCCGACACGGCCTGCATCGTCGTCAGAAAAAGTCTGTCGAGGCCGAAGCGCTCGTGCAGTGGCGCGAGTGCGACCGCCGCGACGGTGGCCGCGCAGTTGGCGTTGGTGACGATTGCGCCTGTCCAGTTACGGGCGGCACGCTGAGTCTCGAGAAGACCCAGGTGATCGGCGTTCACCTCGGGAATGACAAGCGGCACGTCGGGATCCATTCTGAAATTCCTTGCGTTGCTGAGAACGAATCTGCCCGCCTGGGCGAAGTCCCGTTCGACGTCGCCGGCGACCGTCGAGTCGAGCGCCGAGAAGACAATGTCCGCGGCGACATCGAGCGGCCGGCAGTTCTTCACCTGCATCTGCGAAACTACGTCGGGCATCGTTCCCTCGAGCCACCGCGCTGCCTCGTTGTAGGGCTTCCCCGCGCTTCTCTCCGAGGCGGCAACCTCGGCGAGCTCGAACCAGGGGTGGTCGGCGAGCAGGCGGATGAAAGTCTGACCCACCGCGCCCGTTGCGCCGAGGACGGCGACTTTCCATTTGCGTCTTTCCGGCGGGGTTGTCATGACGCCAGCAGCGTCCGCGCCAGACGCTCATAGGTGTCGACGCTCGCGCGAAGCTCTTCGACGTCGATGTACTCGTCGGGCGTGTGCGCCACCTGTATCGAGCCGGGACCAAAGAGAAGCGGCGTGCCCCATCGCGTGAGCAGCGGAATGTCCGATGTGTATGCGACCGGCGCGGTCTCGAAGCCCGGCACCGTGTGAAAGTGTTGAACCGGGATGTGCGAGCCGAACTCGATCTCCGCCTTCCCCTTCGCCCATTTCTTGATCATCGCCTTCATCGGATCCACGTCGCCGACAAGGCGGATAATCAGCTCCGCTTCGGCGTGGGCGGGGATGATGTTGGCCTCGGTGCCGCCGTGGATCGTGCCGATGTTGACAGTCGTCTCGCCGAGGATCGGATCGGAG
>JBGPLS010000123.1:0-9887 GCA_041486565.1 Gemmatimonadaceae bacterium | reverse complement strand
GTCGCCGGATCGCACCGACCCGTCCTGCGCCCACTACACGCGCGACCGGTGCGGCGGATGCCAGATCCAGCACATCACGTACGCCGCGCAGCTCAGGGCAAAACAGCGGATAATCCGCGACGCGATAGAGCGGATCGGGAAGCGTGAGTCGAGCGATCCGGCAATCCGGGCGAGCCCCGACGAGTGGCGGTATCGCACCAAGCTGACACTCGCGATGAAGCGGACACCGGGTGGACAGTGGATCGCTGGTCTGCACCACTTCGACGATCCGTCGCGCATCTTCGCGCTCAGGGACTGTCCGATCGCCGACAGCCGAGTCGTCGCAACGTGGCGGGATGTCCTCGCGCATTCCGCACTCTTCCCGGGATCGCAGCCGTTACGGGGAAGCGTGTGCATCACTCCCGAGGGCCCGGTGTTCACGCTGATCGGCTCGATGCGCTTTCCGCGCGCCGCGGAGCTGTTCGAGGCGATTCCGGCGCTCGCCGCACTGTGGTGGGAGAACGATGAAGGCGCCCGCCGATTGCTGTACGACCGGCGCCCGCGCCGCGGAGGACGAGCGCCCGCGGCATCGTTCTCCCAGGTCAATGAAGCGGTCGCCGCCAATCTGCATGCGCACGTTGTGGACCTGATCTCCGTGCGCGCACCGGGAACGATTGTGGATGCCTACTCCGGCTCCGGAGACACCGCAATCGCTCTCGCCCGGCTCGGTGCCAGCGTGACGGCGATCGAGCTCGACGCGGATGCCGCCGAGTGGTGCGCCGCCCGCCTACCCGAGGGATCGAAGTCGATTCGTGCGCGAGTGGAAGACGCGCTACCGTCGGCGCTTCCCGCTGACGCCGTGATACTGAATCCTCCTCGCACCGGAGTCGACGCGCGGGTCGCCGAGCTCCTCGAGCAGAGCTCGCCCCGCCCGGGCCACGTCGTTTATGTGAGCTGCAATCCGGCGACGCTCGCGCGCGACATCTCGCGACTCCCTGGCTACCGCATCGAATCGCTCGTCGCGTTCGACATGTTCCCACAAACCTCGCACGTCGAGACGGTATGCGAGCTCGTCCCGGCAGCGGCATGAAATACATCGTCGATCTGAACGGCGAGCGCCGCGAAGTGGACCTCAACGGCCCGGCGGCCAAGCTCGGGGAGCTCGAGGTTCCGGTTCATCTTGCTGCGATCGAGGGAACGCCGATTCGACTCGTCACGATCGGGGACGAGGTGCATCGAGTGGTGATGCGTCGCACCGGCGGACGCGGCTGCTACACGCTTTGGGTAGAGGGCCATCGTTTCGAGGTCGAAGCTCTCGACGAGCGGGCGCGCGCGATCCGCGACATCACCGCCGCCGCGGCGAAACCATCGGGGCCGGCACCGATCATCGCTCCCATGCCGGGCCTTGTCGTGCGGGTAAACGTGGCAGTGGGGGACGTGATCGCCGCAGGTCATGGTGCCGTCGTGATGGAAGCGATGAAGATGGAGAACGAGCTTCGGGCGACGGTCGGGGGACGAGTGAAGGCCGTGCACGCGGAGGTCGGCACGGCGGCGAAAAAGGGAGCAGTTCTGGTCGAGTTGGAATAGGCCACGACACCAATTGTGGCGCCCATTGTGGCGTCCATTGTGGCGCCCATTGTGGCGCCCATTGTGGCGCCCATTGCGGCGACGAATGGCTCGCGTACCTTATCGCCGCTGGCGTGGCGCCGGGCCTGATCACCCGGATGCCTCCACACCGCCAGTCGAAAGACAAGAACGAGGGCTCACCATGAAGCGGATTCTCACTCGCAGTGCATTCCTGTTGGTCGCAGCCGTACCGATCGTTTCGCAGGCCCAGACGGGGCCGGGCGGACCGCAGGACCCGCCCAAGGTTCTCACCATCTTTCGCGAGATGGTCAAGCCGGGCAAGGGCCCGGCTCACGCCGAATGGGAGAAGGGCTGGCCCGCTGCGTACAAGAAGGCGAACTATCCGACGCCGTACGTGGGCATGACCTCGATGTCGGGACCAAGCGAGGCTTGGTACCTCATCGGCTACGAGTCGTGGGACGCGATGGAAAGAGACAACGCGAGGTCGGATGCCAACGCTACGTTGACGGCCGCACTCCACAAGCTGAGCGCGGGCGACAGCGAATACCTGTCGGATAGCAGAGCGGTGATCGCGGAATACGTTCCCGACCTGAGCTATCGTCCCAAGGTGGACCTCTCGAAGGCACGCTACATGGACGTCAGCACCTTCAGAATGCGCCCGGGACACGACGCCGATTTCGGGAAAGTCGCCGCGATGTTCGTTGATGCCTACACCAAGGCGAACATCGACGCTCCATGGGCGGTTTATCGAGTCGTTACGGGAATGCTGGGAACGACCTACTTCGTGATGACACCAATGCGATCGCTGGCGATGATGGACAGGGGCGCCGCAGACTTCAAGGCGTGGTCGGAGAAGATGGGTCCCGAAGGAATGGCGGCGATGAACAAGATGGTCAGCGACGGCGTGTTAGTCGCCGACGACCAGATCTTCAGCTTCAGCCCGGCGATGAGCTACGTCTCCGCGGCGTTCAAGGCGGGAGATCCTTCGTTCTGGAAGTAGGCCGACGGGAGGTGCGCGGGGGGGGAATCCTCCCGCGCGCTTTTCCCGGGCTGTTGTGCACCTCTCGCGTGTGCACCTCTCCGGTTGACTTAAAGTTGTTGACTTAAGTTACTGCGACCACGTAAGTTTATAGGCTGTCGCAAAACCACTTTACAAGCCTGGAAACGCCGCCGCCCTCACCTTCGATCCGGAGGGTGCGGCTCTACGCACGGTCAGAATCGCCAACATGAAGACATACAGCGCCACGCCAACTGACATCGAGCACCAGTGGTTCGTCGTCGACGCCGAAGGGATGGTGCTCGGGCGGCTTGCCGCCGAGGTCGCCAGGATCATCCGCGGGAAGCACAAGCCGATGTACACGCCGCACATGGACACCGGTGACAACGTCATCGTCATCAACGCGTCCAAGGTGAAGGTCACCGGCCGGAAGGCGGAACAGAAACGCTACTTCCATCACACCGGCTACATGGGACACGAGCGGTTTACACCATTCGCATCGATGCTGGAAAAGCACCCTGAGCGGATCATTGAGAAGGCGGTATACGGAATGCTGCCCAAGACTGCGCTCGGACGACAAACGCTTCGCCGCAAGCTCCGTGTGTTCGCCAACGCGAATCACCCACACGCAGCCCAGCAGCCGAAGGTTCTGGACCTCAACAAGAAGGGTGAGACGAAGTAATGGCTGACAGCACCACAACGCACACTATCGGCCGGCGCAAGGAAGCGCGTTGCCGCCTTTATCTGAAGCCCGGCTCCGGCAAATGGCAGGTCAACGGGCGGACGCTCGGCGACTACTTCCCGCGCTCGGCGCACGTCGCAGCGATCCAGCAACCCTTCACGGCAACCGATTCACTCGGTCGCTTCGACATCATCGCCAAGGTTGAAGGCGGCGGGCTCACCGGCCAAGCCGGCGCGCTCCGTCTCGCCGTCGCCCGCGCGCTGGTGAAGATCGACGAGTCTCATCGCCGCAAGCTTCGCGACCTCGGCCTCCTCACCCGCGATGCACGCGCCGTCGAGCGCAAGAAGCCGGGCCGTCCGAAAGCACGCAAGAAATTCCAGTTCTCCAAGCGTTAAAGGAAACCTTCACTGAATGACTGAGCCCAACCTCGATCAGCTTCTCGCAGCCGGAGTTCATTTCGGCCACCAGACCCGCCGCTGGAATCCGAAGATGCGCCGTTTCATCTTCGCCGAGCGGAACGGGATTCACATCATCGATCTCCAGAAGACACTGAGGCAGATGGAGCTGGCGAAGAAGCTGGCGCGCGATGTAATCCTTCGCGGCGACGCGGTTCTGTTCGTCTGCACCAAACGCCAGCTGGTGAACATCGTCAAGGGAGAAGCCGAACGTTGCGGCGCGATGTTCGTCACCGAGCGCTGGCTGGGCGGACTTCTCACCAACTTCCAGACGGTGAAGAAGCAGGTCCGCCGGCTCAAGGAGCTCGAGGCGGGCAGCGAGTCGGGCGGTGACTTCGAGAACTACACCAAGAAGGAGCAGCTGATGATGGCCCGTCAGCGCGACAAGCTCTCGAAGAACCTTTCGGGCATCAAGAACCTGACGCGGCTCCCCGGTCTGATGTTCGTCGTCGACTCGAAGAAGGAGCGGATCGCGGTGAGCGAGGGCAACAAGCTGGCCATCCCGATCATCGCGCTGGTGGATACGAACGCCGATCCTGATCTGATCACTGTGCCCATCGCCGGGAACGACGACGCGATCAAGTCGGTGGAGCTGGTGACGCATGCCATCGCCGACGCGATCGTCGAGGCGAGGCGCGAGGTGCCGGTGCGCGAGGAGGCCGATGAGGCCGAGTCGTACACCTACAGCTCCGATCGCGGCGCCGAGCCGGAAGGCGAAGGCGACCGCAAGAAGAAGCGGCGGCCGCGTCGCCGGCGGGCGAAGCCGGAAGCGATTGCGGCTCGGCTGAAGACGGGGGGAGAAGCCGAGGCCGGGGAGCCGGAATCAGCGGGTGTCGGCGGCGGCGACGGAATGGGCGACGCGGTGGCTAACGCGGAGCCCGCCGAAGGTTAAGTTCAACCTGCCTGCGGGTAGGAGCCCGCCGCCGGCCTTGCTCGCCGGCGGCGTTCTTGTAAATGACATAGCGGGCGGTGAAGCCGCCGCCCGGGTACGCTTAAAGGAAGGGACAAAAAGTGTTCACGGCAAAGGACGTACAGACGCTGCGCCAGCGCACCGGCGCGGGAATGATGGAGTGCAAGAAAGCGCTGCAGGAGAACAACGGCGACATGGACAAGTCGGCCGAGTACCTGCGGGCGAAGGGAATTGCCAAGGCCGGACAGCGCGCCGGAAAGCAGACCAGCGAAGGACTGATCGCGAGCTACATCCACCACAATGGAAAGGTGGGAGTGATGGTCGAGATCAACTGCGAGACTGATTTCGTGGCCCGCACCGACGACTTCAAGAAGCTGGCGCGCGAGATCGCGCTGCACATCGCCAGCGCTGCGCCGATGGCCGTCGATCGCGACGGGATCCCCGAGGACAAGGTGGCTGTCGAGCGCCGGATCGCCGAACAGCAGGCCGCGGCGAGCGGCAAGCCGGAGGCGATCGTCAAGCGGATGGTCGAAGGAAAGGTGGACGCCTACTTCAAGGACAACACCCTCATGAATCAGCCGTGGATTCGCGAGCCGAAGAAGACCGTCGGCGACCTGGTGAAGGAAGCGTCGGCCAAGTTGGGCGAGAACATCCAGGTCCGCAGGTTCGTGCGCTACCAAATGGGAGAGGAGTAACAGCGGTGAGTTCGGTCGCCTATACACGGGTGATGCTCAAGATCTCCGGCGAAGCACTCGCCGGAGGTCGGGGCACCGGATTCGACTTCGACATACTGACGCGGATCGCCGGTGACATCAAGCAGGTGATGGAAATGGGTGTCGGAATTGGCGTGGTGATAGGCGGCGGCAACATTGTCCGCGGCGCCGAATTCGCAAAGCTCGGCATGGACCGGGTCGGCAGCGACTACATGGGAATGCTTGGCACCGTCGTCAACGCTCTGGCGATGCAGGACGTTCTCGAGCGCGCCGGAATGGAGACACGCGTCATGACGGCGATCAACATGGAGCAGATCGCCGAGCCGTTTATTCGCCGCCGCGCGATCCGCCATTTCGAGAAGGGACGCGTCGTTCTCTTCGCTGGCGGAACGGGGAATCCGTATTTCTCCACCGACACCGCAGCCGCACTGCGCGCGATACAGACCAAGGCGCAGGTCATCATCAAGGCGACGAGCGTCGACGGGGTGTATTCCGCAGATCCGAAGAAGGACGCCGCGGCAACGCTCTTCCCCGAGATCAGCTATCGCGACGTGATGGTCAAGGAGCTTGGCGTGATGGACCAGACGGCGATCGCGCTGTGCAGGGAAAACAACCTCCCGGTCATTGTTCTGAACATCAACACTCCAGGAGCGATCGCGCGAGCCGTGAGCGGCGAGCGGATCGGGACAATGGTTAAATGAACAGCATACTGCAGATCAACAAGGATTCCCGCGCCGCAATGGAAAGAGCGCTGGAGAGCGCGAAGCGCGAGCTGTCATCGATCCGGACGGGAAAAGCGTCCGTCAATCTCCTCGACACGGTGAGAGTCGACGCCTATGGCCAGTCGATGCCGCTCAACCAGGTCGCCAGCGTCTCCGCGCCCGAGCCGCGTCTCCTCACCGTGACGCCGTGGGACAAGGGACTGACACAGGCGGTCGAAAGGGCGCTCCGCGAATCGGATCTCGGGCTCAACCCGATGACGCAGAGCGGCGTGATCCGCGTTCCAATTCCAGCGCTCAACGAGGAGCGCCGAAAGGATCTGGTGAAGGTGGTGCACAAGCTGGCCGAGGAGGCGCGGATTGGCGTACGTCACGCGCGCACCGAGGGACGTGACAAGCTGAAGAAAATGGACAAGGTCTCGGAAGACGACGTCAAGCACGCCGAGAAGGACCTCCAGAAGCTGCACGACGAGTACATCTCGAGAATCGATGATCTGCTGAAGGCAAAGGAAGCAGAAATAATGGAAGTCTGAGACTCGTGTCCGAGCTCACACGGCGCATTCTCTTTGCGCTGGCAGGCGCGCCCGTGACGGTCGCGATCGTGTACCTCGGCGGATGGGTTCTTGCGGCGGCGCTCGGCGCTGTCGCCGCAATAGGAGCGTGGGAGCTCTACCGTATGGCGAGCACGGCTGGAAGCAACCCGATGGCCTCCATCGGAATCGTCCTCGCCGCGGCGATACCTCTCCTCGTCCACGCCCATTATCTCGGCGTCTTCACGCTGTCGCTGACCGGGGCGGCGGTGATCTTGCTCGCTCTCATCGCCAGCGTGACATGGCTGCGCGGCGTCGAAGGGCGGCCGCTCGTCGCCGTATCGGTGACGCTGTTCGGCGTTTTCTACGCGGCGCTCGTGACCTTCATCTATCCGCTCCGCTACCACGATTACGCAGTCGGGGCGATTGCCGGAACGGCGCTGGTGATGTTTCCGATCGGCGTAACGTGGGGCACGGATATCGGCGCGTATGCGTTCGGCAGGATGTTCGGGAAGCGGAAGCTGATGCCCTCGGTCAGTCCCGGAAAGACAGTAGCTGGTGCGATCGGTGGCGTCGTCGCTTCGGTGGCGAGCTGCTGGTTTTACGTCGCTGTCATCCTCAGACCGCTGGGGCATCTCTCGCTCACGCCGCTGGGAATGCTGGTGTTCGCGATCGCGATAAGCGTCGCCGGACAGACGGGCGACCTTGCCGAGTCACTCCTCAAGCGGGATGCCGGCGTGAAGGACTCATCGTCTCTGCTTCCCGGTCACGGTGGGATTCTGGACAGATTCGACAGCTTGCTGTTCGCGCTTCCGGTGGCTTACCTGATCATCGGATTTCTTCTCATCCCGGCGCCGGGATGATGCAGAGGGGCGTCGCGGTGTTGGGATCGACCGGCTCCATCGGGACGACGGCACTGAGAGTGATCGCCCGCCACACGGACCGGTTCCGCGTAGTAGCCCTCACCGCGCACAGCAACGGTGATCTGCTGCGGGATCAGGTCCGCGATTTCCGGCCGGGGTACGTGGGCCTCGTGAATTGCGAGGGGGAACAGGCGGACGGCTGGAGGCGCGGCGCCGAGTGTCTGGTCGAGGCTGCGACCCGTTCCGACGCCGACATCGTGCTCAACGCCATCGTCGGCGCGGCCGGGCTCGATGCGACGATCGCGGCGCTCAGGGCGGGGAAGCGTGTCGCCCTCGCCAACAAGGAAACGCTCGTCGTCGGGGGCGAGCTGGTGATCAAGGCCGCTGCCGAGGGGCGCGGCGAGATCGTCCCGGTGGACAGCGAGCACAGTGCGATTCTCCAGTGCATAGCCGGCCGCGACAGGAGCGAGATTCGGCGCGTGATTCTCACCGCGTCGGGCGGACCCTTTCGCGGGTGGAGCGAGGAGCGCCTCGCGTCGGCTACGGTCAGCGACGCGCTCCAGCATCCGACATGGACGATGGGGCGCAAGATCACGATCGACAGCGCGACACTCGCCAACAAGGCGCTCGAGGTGATCGAAGCCCACTTTCTCTTCAGGCTCCCCTACGATTCGATAGAAGTAGTCGTCCATCCACAGAGTGTCGTGCATTCGCTCGTCGAGTTCGTGGACGGAAGCGTGGTCGCGCAGATGAGCGTGCCGAGCATGGAGCTCCCGGTGCTGTACGCACTGACTCACCCCGAACGTGTGCTCGACAGTGGGGTACCAGCGTTCGACCTGGTGGCGCTGTCGCCGATGACGTTCGAGCCGGTGTCGTACGCGAATTTTCCGGCCCTCAAGCTGGGGATCGACGCCGGCAGGCGGGGCGGCGCTGCTCCGGCCGTGTTCAACGCTGCGAACGAGCAGGCGGTAGCGCTTTTCCTGAAAGGGAGCATTCAATTTGCTGATATAGCGACGTCCATCGGGTCGGCGCTGAAAAAGCTCGGCGGGCTTGCATCGGGAAGCAGGGAAGAGCTTCTCGACGCGGACATGAAAGCGCGCCAGCACGTACTGGGGTTACTCGAATGTTAGCATGGGCTGCACCGCTGATCGTCTTCGGGATCGTGGTTTTCGTCCACGAGCTGGGACATTTCCTGGTGGCAAAAGCGGTGGGTGTGTACACGCCGCGATTCTCGATCGGATTCGGGAGGCCCCTGCTCCGGAAGCGCTGGGGCGAGACAGAGTACGTCCTCGCCGCGCTTCCCCTCGGCGGCTACGTGCGAATGGCGTCGAAGGACGACGAAGCGACGGCGTTCATCGAGGGAGGCAGCGAAAACGCCGTCACCAACGTGGCGACACACGGCGAGCCGATGGACCCCGATGCGATGATGCCCTTCGGTCCCAGGCCGATCCCGGCAGACCGATGGCTCGAATCCCAGCCGCTGCCGGCCAGGCTGGCGATTCTTCTCGCCGGCGTGACGATGAACATCGTGCTGGCGCTGGTCGTCACCACCGGGATGCTGGTGCACTACGGTATGCCTTACGTCTCGACGACAGCCGACTCGCTCCTCGTCGACAGGCCGGCGGCGATGGCCGGACTTCGGGCCGGCGACAGCATCGCGGCGATCGATGGCGTTCCGCTCGTGTCATGGGACAGCCTTGTTGCAAGGATCGGCGCGTCAGCGGGGAAGCCGCTGGAGTTCGACGTCCGGCGCGGAACCGAGCGGAGTGTGGTCACGGTCACGCCGAGGCTCGACACGGCGACGAATCAGGTGACGGGGAAGATCGAGCAAGTGGGAAGGATCGGGATCATGCCGCGCCAGGCAATGCGGCCGGTGCCGCTGGGCGAGGCGATGACGAGCGGGTGGAACATCACCTGGGGCATGGCGGGGAAGGTGATCGAGGCACTGCACGGACTGGTGACGAGAAAGGTCGCGGCGAGTGAGCTGGGCGGGCCGATCATGATCGCGACCGCGTCTGTTCAGGCTGCGCGCGGCGGGTTCGAGAATCTGCTGCTGCTGATTGCGCTCATCAGCGTGAACCTGGCGGTGTTCAATCTGCTGCCAGTGCCGATCCTGGATGGCGGTCAGATCGTAATGAGCCTGCTCGAGGCGGCAAAGGGCAGTGCGTTCAGTGCGAAGACGCGTGACTACATCCTGCGGGCCGGACTGGCGGCCGTTCTGCTTCTCTTCATGCTGGTGACCTACAACGACCTCCGCCGGCTCGTGGTGAGCCTTATACAGGGACTCGGGTAGAGGCGGCGCGGCGGGACCGTGTTGAACACGGATGATAATGTCCCCCTGATTCGCGGATAGAAATGTCACCCCTCAAGATGTTCCCTCTGACGAGGAGGGAGCTTGGAGAGGACGGCATTGAGCGAACGGGAATTGGTAAGGGCTTCTGTAGTGAAGCGT
>JBGPLS010000122.1:0-9949 GCA_041486565.1 Gemmatimonadaceae bacterium | reverse complement strand
GTCCACTCCAAGCGACACCGAGAGCCTCGGCAAAACGTGCGTCAGTATCCGCGCCACCACAACGAGATACGGCTTGCCGACTCCGACAGGCTTCAACGGAATACCGCTCACGATCAGACCGACCAGCCCCTCCGGGTACGATAGGACGTACTCGGCAACGATGAGCGCCCCGAGACTGTGACCGTAAAGAAAAACCGGACGATCCGGCACCTCGCGCCGCGCATGCGCGAGGAAATTTCTCACGTCCTCGCGATACTCCGACCAGCTATTGATGTGTCCATGCTGGCCGGGTGATCTGCCGTGGCCACGTAGATCGAAGCTGCAGACCGCGAATCCGGAGGCGGTAAGAGGACCGACGAGCGAGCCATAGCGGCCCGAATGCTCGCTGATCCCGTGGACGAGCGCGACCAGCGCCCGCGGACTGCCGTCCGGCCGCCAGCAGCGCGAATAGAGCTGCAATCCGCCGGCTCCGGTAAAGCTCGATTCGGCGATCATCGGGTTGGTTCCGGCCATGCTTTCTGCTCCACCATGCATATGTGACGGGACCCCCGCCCCCTGAATAGTCTGCCTGCAACTGGTATGACGGCCTATCATATAGACGGGACACTGATTCAATGCAAAGCCCGTCCAAACCGGCGCCTTGACAAACGCCTAGCCTATTCCGTGAGACGCAAGCCAGACGACGCTCTGGCCTGGCACGCGCCGATGCCGCACATTGGGGCCTTCGTCTGACCCGACTGAGGCCCTCCTGAGCGCAATCTCGTTCCGAATCTCGATTCTTCTCGCGCCGCTGGCAATTACACCAATCGCCCCGCGCGCCATAGAGCGAGCGGCGCCGGCGGCTGTCCTCCGCGCCGATCCTCTTCCCATCGTTCAGGCAAACGACAATCGCATTCCAGCGGGACAGCTCAGCAACGGAGTGCTGACCGTTCATCTAGTCGTCGGTATGGCGCGTTGGTATCCCGAAGCCTCTGACGGCCCGTACGCCGACGTGCCGGCATTCGCCGAGGAGGGAAAACTTCCGCAGATCCCGGCGCCGCTCATTCGAGTGAAGACGGGAACAACGATCGTCGCGACGATCCGGAATACGCTCACCGATTCGACGATCTACATTCGCGGTCTCGTAACTCGCCCAGCGAAGTCGCTCGACAGCATTCCGATCCTTCCCGGCGAATCACGCACGGTACGATTCGCTGCCGGCGCGCCTGGAAACTACGTCTACCTCGCGACTCCCGGATTGTGGGATTGGAACAAGTACGGCGAGCGCGAAGCTAGCGGTGGCGCGATTGTCGTTGACCCCGAAGGACCACAACCCCCCGATCGCATCTTTGTCATCAACATCTGGGGTGACATTGACAAGAAGGACACGACTCTCTATCACAACGCCCTGGCGATCAATGGCAAGTCGTGGCCGTACACCGAGCGGATATCGGCGGGCGTCGGCGATACGCTCCGCTGGCATGTGATCAATGCGTCGATCCGCAATCATCCGATGCATCTCCACGGGTTTTATTTCCGTCTCGACGCCCGCGGGACCGAGCTTGCCACCAGCTGGTTCCCTCCCGAGAAACGCCGCCTCGAGGTAACTGAGGATCTGAGCGCCGGACATAGCATGTTGATGGTCTGGAGTCCGAACCGACCCGGCAACTGGCTGTTCCACTGTCACCTCGCGTTTCATGTCGTGCCCGGCGACGGGCAGCTTGTCGGTCGCGTTGCTCACGGCTCCCATGAGATGGATGTCCGCCAGCACATGGCCGGACTCGTTCTCGGCATTAGCGTGCAGCCATCACCCGCATGGAGGGCGCCGACCCGCAACGATGTTCGCAAGCTGCACCTCTACGTTGACGAAGGAACGCCGAGGCATCTTGCCCCGCGAGCCCTCGGCTACGTGCTGCAATCGGGCGACACGCCGCCTGTGCCGGATTCGGTGGAGATTCCCGGCTCCGTGATCGTCCTCACAAAGAACCAGCCCACTGACATCATCGTCGTCAATCGCCTCAAGGAGGCGACGTCGGTTCACTGGCACGGCATCGAGCTCGAGAGCTACTCCGATGGCGTTCCCGGATGGAGTGGCGCTGCCGGGCGCCTTGCTCCGGTGATCGCGGCGAACGACTCGTTCACCGCGCGCCTCACCCTTCCGCGCGCGGGCACGTTCATCTATCACACCCATCTCGACGACGTCGAGCAGCTCATGTCGGGGTTGTATGGCGCCATAGTCGTCCTCGAGCCGGGAAAGAAATTCGATCCGACGACCGATCACGTCTTCGTCGCCGGCTGGGACGGCGCCGCGAACAACGTCCGGACGGTGATCAATGGTGACACCGTCGGTGGTCCGATCGAGATCGCCGCCGGTGTTCCGCAGCGCTTCCGCTTCATCAACATCGGGCCGGCGGGCCGGTTGGTGTACGCAATACGGCGGGACACGACCGTTCAGACCTGGCGCCCGATAGCCAAGGACGGCACCGACCTTCCACCAGCGATGACCGCGTCCGGCCGCGCCGCCCAGAGACTGGGCGTCGGCGAGATGTACGACGCCGAGTTCACTGCGATGGAGCCGGGCGAGTACCGGCTGACGATCGGCAGTCCTCAGAAGCAGATGGAATACTCGAGGAAATTGATCGTTCGCTGATCTGAAGAACTGCTCAGGCCGGGGGCCACGCACCGAGCAGTCGCCGCACCGTCACCAGCTCCCCGATGTGGTACGAGGCGTGGTCCACCTGCACGAGAATCGTGCGGAGATATGTCTGTCCCGTTCCGTGCGGAATCTTCGCCGTGAGATCCCTTGCCGGCTCTACTGCGAATTCCGTGAACTCCTCGTACTCCCGCCGAATCTCGCCAAGCGTCGCGTTCCACGCGTCGTCATCCGGCGGCCCGGGAGTCGGAGGCCAGTAGTCATCCGGCCACTTTGATTCCTTGTAGTTCGGATTCCGGCAGAAATCGAGCAGATCGTGCTGTCCGCGACGAAGGTGCTCCACGATCTCCCACGGCGAGTGCGGCAATCCTTCGGGCCGACGCCCGCGCAGCTCGGCCGGCAGATCCTTCACCGCATTCCGAAGGTTGAGATGCGCCTGCTCCCAATCGAGGGACGACGCTACGATTGCTTTCCATTCGTTATCGCTCTGCATCACACTCTCCTTGCAGCGGTCAGAACCATTATTCTCGCATCTGCCTCGGCATCCATCCAGTTGCTTCACGAGGACGAGGAAGGATATGCTACGAAGCCGGCCCAATCACAGCAAGCACCCGATGAACGACTTTCCAATCCGTCGCAATACCGTTCTCTCCCTCGATAGCCAGAAAAGCGTTCTCTTGCACGCTTCGGCCGCGCCGCACGTACCGTCCCCATCGCAACGCGCGGCTATCGAGGCGCCTCCGCAGCCACTGCTGGTCCTTGCCGGACCCGGCGCAGGAAAGACCTTCTGCCTCATCGAGCGCATCAGGTACCTCGTCGAGAAGCTCAACTTCGACCCCGAGCGCATCTGCGCATTCACCTTCACCAACAAGGCAGCCGAGGAGATCGCTTCGCGACTCGAGCGGCAGCTCGGCCCGCGCGCCGAGCGCGTGAAGCGTGGGACGATCCATGCTTTCTGCGCCGAGCTGCTTCGCGAATTCGGCGAGCATGTCGGACTCGAGCCCGGATTCGGAATCGCCGACGACGACTATCAGCGGTCGGTCCTGCGCAAGCTGGCGGTTCCTCCACAGTGGCACGGCAATCTCCTCGTACGTTTCGCTTCGCAGCGCTTTCGCGAAGATTCGCTCCGCCCGAACGACGCCGACATTTTCGACCGCTATCAAAGGTTCCTCGAGAAGCGCAACCTGCTCGACTTCGACATGCTCATCCTGAAGACGGCCGAGCTGATGCGAAGCGACGTCGCGGCGACTATTCGCGGATGCTGGGACTGCGTGCTTGTGGACGAGTTCCAGGACCTGAATCGCGCTCAATATTCCATCATCCGCGAGCTGGCTCGTGAGCATCGCAACGTATTCGCCGTCGGCGACGACGAGCAGTCCATCTACTCCTGGGCAGGCGCCGACCCGGAAGTCTTCCTCGACTTCGCGAACGATTTCGGCGTGAAGACAAAGGCTCAGCTGGGGGAGAACCGCCGCTGTCCCCGTGAAGTCGTCGATCTCGCCCGCCGCCTGATCGACATCAACACGCCCATCTTCTCGGACAGGCGGCACGCCGAGTCCGAGCGCGACTCTCCATTCCGGGTTACCGCGCTCACTTTCGAGACGGAGGACGCCGAGATCGCGTGGATCATGGATGATGTTGTCCGCGATCGCCGCGAACACGGACTCGATTGCGGCGAATACGCCCTCCTCTACCGGAAGCACGAGATCGGCGATACCGCCGAAACCGGGTTTCTCATCGCGGGAATCCCTTGTCGCCTGGCGCAGGGACGCGCCCTGGCCGAGGATCCGGTCGTCGGCTACCTCATCGCGGCGCTGCGCGTGATCGCGAGTCCGGATGATCCTATTTTCAGGGAGAGCTTCCTCCAGGTTGTTCTGCCCAAGCCGCTCTTCGACAGCTCCCGCGCGAAAGCCGCAGAGACCGCGCAGAGCCTGCTCGCCTACCTCGAGCAGACGGCGCGAGCGCTCCCGCGTGAGCACGGCGACGCTCGCAAAATCTGGCGTGGATTCTATGCTCTCAGAAATCTCGCTGCGCTCGGAGCTCGTCACACGACCATTACCGATCTGGTCGATGAGCTCCTGTCGCAGCGCGTCGGCGAATATCGAACGGTGCTCGAAGACAATCATGACGAGCTCTCCGATCCTGCCGAAGACGATGACGTCCAGCGGCTCGCCGCCCATCTCACGGCAGCGCTCGAGACCGGACGAATGGTCTGGATTCCTCGCTTGGGTGGGGTGGAGATCGCGCTCAAGGGAATCCTCACCGGCCTGGGAATCCGCCGCGTTCAACTTGGAGGCACACTGCCTCCCGACGCGATGGCAATCGGTGCGGCCGAGGCATCTGCGCTGGGCATCGCGCTTTCGGTCTTCAAAGCAGCCCAGCTCGTGCGCACGGCGACGTTCGCCAACCATTTCCGCGATTTCACCGCTGTGGACATCGAGAGCACCGACCGCAACGTCGCGAGCGCTGAAGTTGTCGAGATCGCCGCAGTGCGGGTCCGCGACGGTAGAATCGTCGGCGAATTCAACTCGCTCGTGAAGCCGCGAGTCCCGATCACCGAGGGAGCGAGGAGAGTTCACGGGCTCGACGAGAGCGCCGTCGCGGGTGCGCCTTTCTTCGAGGAGGTGTGGCCGGAGTTTCGCGACTTCTGCGGGAGCGACGTTGTTGTCGCCCACAACGGCTACCATTTCGATTTTCCGATTTTGCGTCGCATGGCCGAGGGGCTCGCCGCTCCGGACCTCTGCACGTACGACACGCTTCTCCTCGCCCGCGAGCTTCATGCGGGAAGCGCGAAGCTGCTCGATCTCGCCCGCGTGTATGGTGTCGACCCCGGCCAATCACACCGCGCCCTCGACGATACCCGAACGCTCGCCAATCTCTTCCTCGTGCTCGGCGAAGCGAAAATCGTCCGCGCCCGCAAGACGGCGCTCGTCAATCTTCTCGATCACCTCGGCGTCGCCCTCGCGCTCAGCGATGAGGAGTCACTCGGTCCCGAGGCCCTCCTCCTGCGCAAGCTGGCCCGTCCTTACTCCCTCGGCCGCTACAGCGACTGTCTGGAGGTTTATCGCGCCGAGCGTGGGCAGTCGGAGGACAAGTCACTTCCGACGTTGGATGAGCTGATCGACCGGCTCGGCGGAGAGAAAGCGATGCTGCGCATCCGCGCCGAGAAGAGCGCCGAGCAGCGGTATCCCGCCGCGATGCAGAGGCTGCGGCCCTTGCTCGAACAGGGCGCCGACAAGCCGCTGTCCGAGCAGATCACCGGCTTTCTCGAGCGTGCTGTGCTGTCACGGTGGGACGGCGCCGAGCCTGAGCCCGCGCGTGTGAACCTGCTGACGCTGCATTCGACGAAGGGACTCGAGTTTTCTCGCGTCTACATCGTCGGTGCCGAGGACGCGCAGCTACCGGGCGGACGTGAGCCGAGCAAGCGTGAGATCGAGGAGGCTCGGCGTCTCCTCTACGTGGGGATGACGCGCACAAAGGACAGGCTCATCCTTACTCGCGTGGAAGCGAGAGGAGGTAAGCCCACGGGCGGGCATCGGTTCCTCGACGAGATGGGACTCGTGCCGCGGCCGCCGGAGTAAAGTGGGACAACCATGCCAATAACGTCTTGACGTTATGACGTTTTGGCGTTACCGTTCGATCATGCCGACCACACGACGAGCTACCGTCTACTTCGACCCGGCGCTCCACCGTGCGCTTCGTGTAAAGGCGCTCGAGACGGATCAGTCGCTATCTGACCTCGTCAATACCGCCGTGCGTGTCACACTCCTCGAGGACGCCGATGACCTCGCGACGGCCCGCGCCCGCGCCAAAGAGCCGAATCTTCGCTTTGAGGATGTCCTCAAGGATCTGAAGCGGCGTGGCAAGCTATAGTCTTCTCATCAAGCCGTCGGCGGCCAAGGAGCTCGAGAACGTCCCAGCCAGGCAGCGCCGACTGATTGTAAAGAAGATCCAGTCACTCGCTGTAAATCCACGCCCACATGGTTGCGAGAAGCTCTCGGGAGCTGAACTGTACCGTATTCGCCAGGGCGATTACCGCGTGGTATACAGTATCGAAGATGAAATCCTTACAGTCCTCGTGGTGCGAGTCGGCCATCGGCGTGAGGTCTATCGCTGAGCACATTGTGACTCTGACCAACCTTCGGTGACACCTGAATCTCCCGCGCCCGGTCCCCACCGCGACTGGCGCATCGCCGTCGGAGAAGACGAGACGAGCGCGACCTTCGACCCAACCACGACGCCGGCGACCGACGGACCCGTCTTTGTCTGCGCTCATGGCGCTGGCGGGAACATGTCGGACCGCAATATCCTTCAGCTCTCGGCCGTGCTTCGCGAGCGTGGCTTGAACGTCGTTCGCTTCAATTTCTTGTATCGCGAGAAGAAATCGGCGCGGCCGGATCCGATGCCGCGCCTCGAGGAGTGTTTCGCCGCGGTTGTCGCCCGCGTGCGCGAGGAGATCGAGCCGCCCACTCTGATAATCGGCGGCCGGTCGATGGGCGGCCGCGCCGCCTCAATGATGGCGGCAAGGAATTTCGCGTGCGACGGACTGTTGCTGCTCGCGTATCCCCTGCATCCGCCGGGACAACCGGAGAAGCTCCGCGACGCACATCTTCCGTCTATCAGCGTTCCGGTTCTCTGCTTCAACGGCACACGCGATCCATTCTGCACGAAGGAATTGATGGAAGCCGCGCTCAAGTCCGTGAAGACCAAATGGGAGATGCACTGGGTCGAGGGAGCCGATCACAGCTTCCACGTACTCAAGTCGTCGGGAAAGACCGACGCCCAGGTGCTTAAGGAGATTGGCGACGCCACGAAGGACTGGGTCGCTCGCCTGTGACGTCGCTGCCGTTATTGAGCGACGACAGCATCTTTGTGACTATTCCTTCGGTCTTATAAAGTCCGGCCGTCGCGCTGCGAGGGTACGCGTCTTGAATGGCAGGAACGCATGAGTCATCCTCGAATCAGGAGCATCCAAATGCGATCCGATCCTATCAAGACAATTCAGCGCGGAGCCTTGAGGAGCCTTGCCCTCGCGCTCTTCGCCGCGTCGGCGGTCTCTGCGCAGGCCCGCCTCGTGCTGCCCGAGGGCAGCGTAATAATCGTACGAACCGCAACGGCACTCGAATCATCCATAGCGCGCGTTGGCCAGACATTCGAGACCATCGTCGCGGACACCGTCCGCGTTGACAACTACACCGTCATCCCCGCTGGCGGTCGCATACGCGGTACGATCACCTTCGCCCGGCCGGCAACTCGCCAGGAGTCGGGCGTCATCGAGGTGAGCTTCAATAGCCTGATTCTACCCGACGGAACGACCTACCCGATCGTCGGCAGGCTCACGAGCACGGATGCCAATGAACGAAAGCAGATTGAAGCCGATCCGAATGCACGCGTCGTTCTGGTGGGTGGACGTGGCGGCATCGGAGCGGCGATCGCCGGCGCAGGCTCGACGAACAGCCCCACCTCCGGTATCCTCTCCGCACTGGGTGGTCTTCTCTCCGAAGGGCGCAACGTCAGCGTCCCCGCCGGTACCTCATTAGCCGTGCAGCTCGACCAATCGCTCACATTGAGAGGCCGCGGCGCCGCGCGCATAGCCGACGCTTACACGATTTACACGGCCGAAGATAGAATCAGTGCGGCACAGCAGGCGCTGGCGCAGCAGAACTACTATCGCGGCCCGATCAACGGTCAGCTCGACGATGCAACGCGGAACGCGCTCTTCCAGTACCAGATAGACAAGGGACTCACCGCGACGGGAAATCTGGACTGGCGCACCGCCCGCTCGCTCGGTCTTGTGACGACGGGAGGCGTTAGCGTCGGGAACAGCGGTTCCACTTACGGCGCCACTCTCTCGGCGGAGGCGGCGTCGACCCTGCGGCGTAACGCCCAGATAGTGGTCGCGCGCCAGCGTCAGGACCTCTCGGTTTCCGGCGTCGCGCAGGTGAATGCGGGACGGGCTTATACCGAGGGCGACGTGGACCTCTGGTTCGCGCTCTCGGCATTTGTCGACAATGCGTCGCTGTACGAGCAGCTCGTCCGGGGCTCGGGCAACGCCGATGCATCGGCGCTCGCCGGGAGAGCGCTGATCAACGCCGCTCGGCGGGTTGATTCTGCGATGCAGCAGGCTCGCCCATCGTCCACGGTTCGGAACTCGTGGGCATCGACGCGGCGCCAGCTCGCGACGATCGATCCGACTTACGCCAGCGGCTATTGATCAGGTAGCTGGCTGTTGAAAGGCCGGGCGCGCCGCTCGCCGACTTATTGCGGGCGGCGCGCCCCTTTCTTGAGATGAATTCGTTTTCACGCTTACGTCATTGATGCCCGCACAAACGCCTCCACCGCAGGCGGCCCCGACCCCGCGCCCTCGTCGTGCTTGAAGTACACGTAAGCCTCGCTCCAGGCCTGACTGATGACGCACTTTGCCCACTCCTCGAGCGCCGCCTGGTCGTAATCGAGGCGGTGTAATCGCAGATATCCCCATGAGGCAGTGCACACGACAGGACATTTCAGCTCCGCCTGCTCCGAAATGCACATCGCTATATCCCGGTCGCGAAGCGTAGAGAAGACATCCTCTTCCCACCAGCTCTCGTGTCTGAATTCAAACGTGTAACGCCGATCGCTCGGCAGGTATCGCAGGAATCCCTGTAGCCTCGGCAGGTCCTTTTTCAGATTCGGCGGAAGCTGAAAGAGAATCGGCCCCATCCTGTCGCCGAGCACCGCCGTGTTCTTGAGAAGAAACTGGACGAGTGACTCCGATTCGGCCTTGAGCCGAGTGTGGTGAGTGATCCGCTGGCTCGCCTTGATCGCGAAGATGAACTCCTCCGGCACCTGCGATGCCCAATCGAGGAGCACGTGTTCCTTCGGGAGTCTATAGAACGTGTTGTTGATCTCGATCGTCGGGAACTTCGTGGAATAGAAGCCGAGCATCCCGTCAGCTTTGATGTCGTCGGGATAGAAACTTCCCTTCCACTCCTTGAACGAGTAGCCGCTCGTTCCCGCCAGGAGCCTCACGACACTTTCTGCTTCTTGGTCTTCGTTTCTTCAGGAGTGGTCTTGGCGAGACTCGCTTTCAGCGCTTCCATCAGGTCGATGATCTTGTCGCCGCCACCGGCCGCCGCCGGCTCCGACGTGATCTCCTGCCCTTCCACCTTCCGCTGAATCGTCTCCAGCACGCGCTCGCGCACAGTGTCCTTGTACTTCCCGGGCTCGAACTCTTCGCTCGACGTCTGATCGATAAGCATCAGCGCCAGCTTGAGCTCGGCGTCCTTCACATCGCCTTCGGGGATCGTCACCTCCGTGGTCGGCCGCACTTCGTCC
>JBGPLS010000121.1:0-9951 GCA_041486565.1 Gemmatimonadaceae bacterium | reverse complement strand
CTCCACGCCGGCTGCACGATACATGCGCGAGGAAACACTCTCGAGCGAGAGTGTAATCTGGCCCTTTAACTGGTTTTTGCCAGCGGCAACCTCATCTTCGGGAATTCCCTCGGACGCGATGCGGGAAAGCTCGTCGGATATCGCATCCATCGCGAGCCCCGCTGTGTCGGGAGCAGTCCCGACATAGACGCCGTGGACACCGGCGTCGTGGTGAAACGACTGAAAGGTGTAGACGGCGTAAGCCAGTCCAAGCTCCTCGCGCACGCGCTGGAAGAGCCGGGAGCTCATGCCCCCGCCGAGCAGGGTGCTCACCAGCGCCAGCGCGTAGCGGCGCGGGTCGCCATGGGGAACCGTCGCCGAGCCGAAAACGAGGTGAGTCTGGGCTCCCTCCCGCTCGTAGTGGGTGACACTCGGAAGAGCCGGCACCGCCGCCATCGACCGGAGCCGGGACTGCCCACCCGATGGGATGGCGCTCCAACCCGCCGCCTCGAGGATCGCGACGAGCTCGTCGTGCTCGACGTTCCCCGAGGCGGCGACCACCACGTGCTCGGGATGGTATGCGCGCTCGTGCAGCGTGCGGAGATCCGCCGTGGTGAACGATCCGACTGTCTGCCGGGTGCCGAGGATCGGATATCCATATGGATGCTCTCCCCAGAGTCGTGCCCCGTGAATCTCGAAGACCATGTCGTCGGGGGTATCCTCGACGGTGCTGATCTCCTCGAGGACGACCTTCCGCTCGAGATCCAGGTCAGACTGCCTGAGGAGCGGCCTGAAAATCAGGTCCGCCAGCACGTCAGCGGCAATCTGGACGTGCTCGTCGAGTACCCTGGCCTGATACGACGTGTGCTCGCGGGAGGTGTAGGCGTCGAGCGATCCGCCGACGCACTCGAGCGCAACCGCAATCTCTCTGGCCGATCGCCGTTCAGTGCCCTTGAACACCATGTGCTCGAGGAGATGGGACAGACCCATCGTCTCGGGGCTTTCGTGCAGCGACGCCGCCCTGACCCAGGCCCCTAAAGCAACTGACCGTACTCCCGGCATATGCTCCGAGAGTACGGTCAAGCCGTTTGGTAAAACGGTCCGGCGAAGCGTTACATCGTTCGTCGCGACAACCGTCACTCCCGGCTGCGACCTCCGCCACTACGCGGTGGGCGTCCCCCGCGCGGACGGCGCGGACGCTCTTCACGCTGTCCGACTGCCGCTGGAGCTTCGCCTTCGGCCGGCGCGTATCCGTCGTCCACCGCTTCTGCTCTCGGCTCGCCGCTGCGGTCGGCGCCGTTGGACCCACCGCCGCCCGTCGTGTCGCGCGAACCATCGCCGCCGGAGCCACCCTCGGGCTTCGGCTGAAGCGCCTTCATTGATAGCCGCAGCCGTCCGCGCTCATCGCGCTCGAGAAGCTTGACCTTTACCCGGTCGCCCTTCTTCACGACGTCCTCGGTCCTCTCGGTGCGGCCGTGCTTGAGCTCGGAGATATGCACCAGACCTTCAGTGCCAGGCATGATCTCGACGAAAGCGCCGAAGGCAGTGGTGCTCTTGACGGTTCCCTCGTACGTCTCGCCGATGATCGGCTCGGCGGTGAGCGCCTGCACCATCTGACGTGCCCGCTCCATCGCTTCGCCACCCACAGCCGCGATCGTGACGAGACCCGCGTCATCCACCGTGAGCTCGGCGCCCGTCTCTTCCTGGATCCCGCGAATCGTCTTGCCCTTGGGGCCGATCAGGTCGCCAATCTTCTCCGGGTTGATGCTGATCGTCACGATGCGCGGCGCGAACGGCGACAGATCGGCACGCTGCTCGGGCAGTGCCTTCTTCATCTCTCCAAGAATGTGCAGCCGGCCCTCGCGCGCCTGTGCCAGCGCCTCATCCATGATCTTGAGGTCGAGACCGTGGATCTTGATGTCCATCTGGATCGACGTGATGCCGGTGTCGGTTCCGGCAACCTTGAAGTCCATGTCGCCCAGGTGATCCTCGGTCCCGAGAATGTCGGTGAGAATCGCGTACTTCTTCCCTTCCTTGATGAGACCCATCGCCACGCCGGCTACGGCTCCGCGAATCGGCACGCCGGCGTCGAACAGGGCGAGCGAGCCGCCGCATACGGACGCCATCGAGGATGACCCGTTCGACTCCAGTACGTCAGAGACAATGCGGATGGTGTACGGGAATTCGTCGAACGGCGGAAGCACGCTTTGCAGGGCGCGCTCGGCCAGGTTTCCATGGCCGATCTCGCGGCGGCTGGTGCCGCGCATCGGGCGAACCTCGCCCGTCGAGAACGGTGGGAAGTTGTAGTGGAGCATGAACGACTTGGTGGATTCACCGGCCTCATCGATGCTGTCGAGGCGCTGCACGTCGTTCGCCGTTCCAAGCGTAACCACGACGAGCGCCTGCGTCTGGCCGCGGGTGAACAGCGTCGATCCGTGTGCCCTCGGCAGGACCTGGGTGTCGATCGTGATCTGCCGAACCTCGCGCGGGCCGCGACCGTCAACCCGCTTGCCCGTCTTGAGAACCTGCGAGCGGAGACTGTCGTACTCGACGTCCTCCACGAGGATGGCAATGTCCGTGGCGTTGTCGGGGAACTCGTGGAGGAGTGCGGCGGCGATTTCCCTCTTTGCGCGCTCGACAGCCTGGATGCGAGTGTGCTTTTCTGACTGATTGATGGCCTCGCCGATGGGACCAACGGCCGTTGCCTTGACCCTGGCCTCGAGGGCCTCGGGAGGCGTTGCCTTCTTCCATTCCATCTTCGGCGTGCGATGCTCGGCGAGCATCTCATCCTGGATCGCGATCAAATCGTTGATACCGCGGTGCGCCACCGTGATGGCTTCGAGAATGTCGGCTTCGGGGACCTCGATCGCACCACCCTCCACCATCATGATCGAGTCCTTCGATCCGGCGACGATGATGTCCATGTCGCTGTAGGGCAGCTGCTGGAATGTCGGGTTGAGAATCCAGTTCTCCTGCACGCGTCCAACGCGTACTGCAGCGATCGGCCCCATGAAGGGAATCTTCGAGCTGTTGATGGCGTAGGAGGCGGCGACAAGCGCGATCACGTCGGCGTCGTTCTCCTGGTCGGCGGAGATGACGTAGATGAAGACCTGCACCTCGTTCTTGAATCCTTCCGGGAAGAGCGGCCGGATCGACCGGTCGATGATTCTCGCCTTGAGAATCTCCGAGTCGTGAGGGCGGCCTTCACGCTTGATGAATCCACCGGGAATCTTTCCGGCGGCGTATGCCTTGTCCCTGTACTCGACAAGGAGGGGGAAAAACGACAGCGGACTTTCAACGTCGCTGACCGTCACTGCTGCGAGAACCATCGTCTCGCCGTACTGCACCAGGGCCGAGCCTGACGCCTGCTTAGCCATGCGGCCCGTCTCGATGACGAGCTTCCTTCCCGCGAAATCGCGTTCAATGCGTTGCATTTCTTTCCTTCGTTTCTCTAAAGAACACAAAACGCGCGGGCAGCACTGTGCGCCCGCGCGCGGACATCAGAGGATCGGGCTAGTATCGGAGTCCAAGATCGGAGATGATCTTGCGATAACTCTCGAGGTCGGTCCGCTTGAGGTAATCCAGCAGGCGGCGACGTCTTCCGACCATCTTGAGGAGTCCGCGCCGGCTGTGGTGGTCCTTCGCATGAACCCGAAAGTGGTCAGTCAGGTAGTTGATGTTCTCGGTGAGAATTGCAACCTGAACCTGGGCCGAGCCGGTATCGGTGCCGTGCGTGCGGTACTTCTCGATCGTAGCTGTTTTCTCGAATGCCATTGATGCTGTGCTCTCCGCGCGCGCATGCGCGCTGGTGTCTTTGAATCGTCGTAAGCCTTGTAATTTACGCGACTTATGACCCTCTGTAAAGGCTCGCTGGGTGAATGCCGGGTGGATGCCTTTCAGCTCGCCAGCCGAGCAAGCAATGACTCATAACCCGGGTGAGCACGAACGCTCGCCAGGTCAGGATCGCTGCGCAGCCATTCAGGGCGCGACCATCCGAGATCAACCGCCCGCTCGAGCAGATCGAGCGCCCGCTCCGGACTGCCGGTGAGGGCTGCAAGGCACGCGACGTTGTAGAGCGAGCTGATCTCGTTCGGGTCGACCTCTGCCGCACGGTCGATCCACGCCTTCGATTCAGCGGCCTCGCCGAGGTTCCACAGTGCGAGCGCGCCGTACTGCAGCGCACGGGAATCACCGGGATTCACCGAGATCGCACGTCTGGCAGCGTCCACGCAGAGATTCGCGGCGCGCTTCATGTCATCTGTTCGGCCCATCTCCCGGTAGAGGGACTGTGCCAGACCCGCCGCCTGAAAATCATCCTCCCTGAGCTCCGCCGCGCGATCGAAGTATTCGGCGGCTTCCGCCATCCGACCCTGCATCTGCAGCATCCTGGCGTAGTAATAGGGCGCCTCAAAAAGCGTTGGGTCGAGCTCCATCGCCTGGCGCAGCTCGTCGTCGGCTTCGTCGAGGCGTTTCTGGCACGAGAGCGCGAGGCCGCGGGCCGCATGCGCCTCGGCGAGCGTGGGATCCAGCTCAACAGCGCGCTGACTCGCGGAATCGGCCTGCTGCAGCGCTTCGTCGCCGCCGGTGAAGTACATGTGGCGAACCGCCGACGAGTCGGCGAGGCCGGTATAGGCGAGCGCGTACTCGGGATCGAGCGCGATAGCCCGGCGGAACATGTCCTCCGCCGCCTCCCACGACTCACGGCGCCACTGATGGTACAATTGCCTGCCGCGCAGATAGTACTCGTACGCCCGGACGTTTCTCGTGCGGGCGGCCTTGATCGCCGACTCCTCACGCTTCGAAAGCACCACGCGGAGTGCCTTGACGATGTTCGCGGCGATCTCGTCCTGAATGGCGAAGACGTCGGCCATCTCCCGGTCGAAGCGCTCGGACCAGAGGTGATAGCCGGTCTCGACGTCTATCACCTGAGCGGTTACGCGGAGCCGATTCCCCGCTTTTCGGACGCTGCCTTCGAGAAGTGTTCGCACTCCGAGCTGTCTGCCAATCTCGCGCATGTCGAGGTTCTTGCCCTTGAAGGCGAACGCGGACGTGCGCGAAACAACCTCGAGCGACTGAACCTTGGTAAGAGCATTGATTATCTCCTCAGCGATGCCGTCACTGAAGAACTCGTTCTCGGGATCCGTGCTCATGTTCGCAAACGGGAGCACGGCGATCGACGGCTTATAGTCTCCAGAGCCGCCATGCTTCTGCTTCGACTCGAGGGCAGCCCCAAACTCCGCGGTGGTGGCGAACCTTTCCTTCGCTTCGCGGGCGAGAGCCCGGCGAACAGCCTGCGAAACAAACTCCGGTATGGCCGGGATGATGGCGCTCACCGCGCGAGGCGTATCGGTGAACCGCTTGGCGATGAGCGCCTGCGGTGAAGCCGCGGTAAATGGAGGCTCGCCCGTCAGCATCTCGTAGAGCACGCAGGCAAGACTGTATTCGTCGCTGCGGCCATCCAGCTCGGTTTCTCCGGCGGCCTGCTCCGGACTCATGTACGCGGGCGTCCCGATGGCGATCCCCGTCTGCGTCAGATTCGCTCCACCGGCGGCGCTGACCGCCTTGGCGATTCCGAAATCCGCGACGAGGGCCTCGCCCTCGTAGAGCATTATGTTCTCCGGCTTGATGTCGCGGTGAACGATTCCGGCGCGGTGAGCGTAGTCGAGAGCGCTCGCAATCTGCTGGGCGAGGTCGATGGCCTGATCCGGAGGCAGGCGACCTTCGCGATCGAGCCGCTGTCTCAGATTGGGGCCGTCGATCAACGGCATCACGTAGTACAGCGTTCCGTCGGCCTCGCCTGAATCGTGGAGTGGGATTATGTGAGGGTGATTCAGCCGCGCGGCGAGGCGTATCTCCTGGAAGAATCTGTCTGTCCCGAGGACCGCAGCGATCTCAGGATGGAGTACCTTGAGCGCGACTGGCCGATCGTGCCGGGTATCGCGGGCGCGGTATACGACCGCCATCCCTCCGCGGCCGATTTCTTCTTCGATGCGGTAGTGGCCGCTGAAAAGCGTGGACGCGGCGATTGGAAGCGAGTCGGTCAAGGGAACCTGTGAACGGAGCCCCAATTATACGTACATCGAGTGGCCGACAGCCAGTGATGAGCCGACCCGAGTCTACGGTGAATCTGCGTCCGGCGTGGGCTTTGGAAGAGAGCTCGCTAACTCGCCGGCCGCGGCGTGCGGACGTCTTCCGTCCGGGCGGCAACGACACCGTCACGAAGTGACAGATCGAATGGCTCCCCCACGACGAACTGTGACACGCTGGTGAGCGTTTCACCATCCGCGCCCCGCGCCACCGCATATCCGCGCGACAGCGTCGCCAGCGGACTGAGGGCGTTGAGCCGTCCCGCAACTCCGGCCATTCCGGCGCGACGCCTTTCTACGAGCCGAATGGCCGCTGCTCGCAGATCGCGCGCGGTTGCCCTCATCTCCGCCTGCGCCGCCGCGGTGCGATGCGTAACCGCCGAGATGAGCGAGGTGCGGCGGGACTGCAGCGTCGCGTGGAGATCCGCCAGCGCCGGCACCGCCCGCTCGGCGGCGGCCGATGGCGTCGCGGCGCGGAAATCGGCTACAAGATCGCAGACCGTCGTGTCAATCTCGTGTCCAACCGCCGAGATTACCGGTATCTCGCAGTTCGCGATGGCACGGGCGACCGATTCGTCATTGAACGCGCGAAGATCCTCGCGCGCCCCGCCGCCCCGGCCGATGATCACGACATCGATGCCCTTCCAGCGCCTTACGCGCGCGATCGCTGCGCGCAGCTCTCGCGGCGCGCTGTCGCCCTGCACCGCTGCGCACGAGACGATAATCTCGATTCCCGGCCTTCGCCGCGTCGCCACCGAGACGATGTCGTGTAGTGCCGCGCCATTGGCGCTCGTCACTATCGCAAGGCAGCGCGGGAAGAGCGGAATCGCCCGCTTGCGCTCCGGTGCGAGAAGACCTTCCGCGCGCAGCCGATTGAGGGTCTCCTCCATCGCTTTGCGCCACAGTCCGTCCCCCTGTGCCTCGATGCGAATCACCTTTAACTGAAGCGTGCCACGAGCCGGGTACATCGTCATCTGCGCCAGCACAATCACCTGCATCCCATCATCGGGTGCCGCCGGAATTCCGCGCTGGTCGCGAGACCAGATGACGCAGCTTATCTGCGACGTGCGGTCGCGAAGGCCGAAATACCAGTGGCCGTTGCGATGGCGCTTGAAGTCGGTCACCTCGCCTCGCACCCAGAACTCCCCGAACGCTTCTTCGACCAGCGCCTTCGTCGAGTTGTTGAGATCGCTGACGCTGATCGCCGTCTCGCGCGACGCTCCAGGGGGTGCAGTCGGCACGCCAGGAAAAGACAATCCGCCCCGCTCGTATTCGCCGTGAGGCTCGCGCTGTCTCATGCGCGAACCGCCTGCTGGGTGCCGCTCTCGCGCGCATCGGCAAATCGCGTTGCGGAGCGCACGGTGTTGGAGAGGAGCATCGCGATTGTCATCGGCCCGACGCCGCCGGGCACCGGGGTGATGAGCGAAGCGACGTCGCGCGCCGAGGCGAACTCGACGTCCCCGAGGAGGCGATAGCCGGATCGCGCCGCTGCATCCGGGACGCGATTCATTCCGACGTCGATGACAACGGCGCCCGGACGGATCATGTCGCCGGTGATGAGATTCGCCCGCCCGGCAGCGACGATCAGGAGCTCCGCCCGCAGCGTGTGAGCGCGAAGGTCGCGCGTATGACGATGACACACCGTCACAGTGCAGTTCCCGTTTTCGGCATCCTGAATCAGAAGAGCGGCCATCGGCTTGCCGACGATGTTGCTCCGCCCGACGATGACGCATTCCTTCCCCGTAGTCGAGACACCCGCAGCGCGAAGCAGCTCCTGTATGCCCGCGGGCGTGCACGGGATAAAGCCATCGCGGCGTCCGATGAGCATCTTGCCGACGTTGACCGGATGAAACCCATCGACGTCCTTTGCCGGATCGACACGAAGCATCGCGGCGTCGGCGTCGATTTGCCGAGGCAATGGAACCTGAACGAGGATCCCATGGATCGCAGGATCGGCGTTGAGCTCATCGATGAGTGACATCAGCTGCGGCTGGGTGATGTCCGCGGAGAGACGAGTTGTCGTGCTCTGGATCCCGGCTTCCGCACAGGCGATTCCCTTCCGGCGGACGTAAGCGGCGCTGGCTGGATCGTCCCCAACAAGAATCACCGCCAGTCCGGGAACAACTCCGCGCGCAGTGAGGGCCGCCGTCTCCTGCGCGACCCGCCGCCGGATCTCGCGGGCAATCGCGACGCCGTCGATCAGCTCAGCGGGCAAAGTCCACCGAACGGGTCTCGCGGATCAGCACGACCTTGATCTGCCCCGGATACTGCAGCTCGGTCTCGATCCGTCGGGCGATCTCGTCGCTCAATGAAGCCATCCGTCCCTCGTCGATGTCGTCGGGCGTGACTATCACGCGCACTTCGCGGCCCGCCTGGATGGCGAAGACCTTCTCGACTCCACGGTAGCTCGCGGCGATGCGCTCGAGTCCTTCGAGGCGCTTGACATAAGTCTCGAACGCCTCGCGGCGCGCACCGGGACGCGATCCGGAGATCGCGTCCGCAGCCTGCACAAGCACCGAGATTTCGCTCTCGTGGGGAACGTCATCGTGATGCGCCGCGATGCAGTTCACTACCAGCGGATGCTCTCCATATCGCGTCGCCATTTCGACGCCGAGCTGGACGTGCGTCCCTTCGTGCTCGTGCGTCAGGACCTTGCCCATGTCGTGGAGCAGCGCGCCACGGCGGGCCATCGCGACGTCGAGGCCGAGCTCAGCCGCCATGATTCCGGCGAGCCATGCCACCTCCTGTGAGTGGGAGAGGATGTTCTGGCCGTAGCTCGTGCGCCAGCGCATCCTGCCGATGAGCTTGATGACCTCGGGGTGAAGGCCGTGGACGCCACTGGCGTAGGCGGCCCGCTCGCCGGTGTCGATGATCCCCGCTTCGACCTCGAGCTTCGACTTCCCGACGACCTCCTCGATGCGCCCCGGATGGATGCGGCCATCGGCGACAAGCTTCTCGAGTGACAGCCGCGCGACTTCGCGGCGCACCGGATCGAAGCACGAAACCACCACCGTGTCAGGCGTGTCGTCGATGATGACGTCGACGCCGGTGATGAGCTCGAAGGCGCGAATGTTCCGGCCTTCGCGACCGATGATGCGCCCTTTCATCTCGTCATTCGGGAGCGCCACGGCCGAAACCGTCGTCTCCGCAGTCTGCTCGGCGGCGATCCGCTGGATGGCGAGGGCGATGATCTTCTTCGCCTCGCGGTCGGCGTTCCGCTTTGCGGTATCGCGAATGTCCCGGATGCGATTTGCGGCGTCGGCCTGCGCTTCGTCCTCGAGGCGCTGGATGAGCTCGGCCTTGGCTTCCTGAGCGGTGAGTCCCGCGAGCTGCTCGAGCCGTCGCCTTTCGTCCCCGATCAGTCTGTCCAGCTCCTGTTCGCGGCTGGCCATCGCGTCCTGGCGGGCGCCGAGCGCAGTCACCTGCGTCGCGCTGTCCTTCTCGCGTTGCTCGAGCAGCTCGTATTTGCGATTGAGGAGTGAGTCGCGCTCCTTGACCCCCCGCTCCTCACGCTCGACTTCCTCGCGGCGCTTGCGGGCTTCCTGCTCCCATTCCTCGCGAAGGCTTATCAGCTGTTCCTTGCCGCTGAGGACCGCTGTCTTGCGCAGTGATTCAGCGTCCCGGGCGGCGGCGGCGAGGACGCGCTTTGCAGTCTCCTCGGCGGTTGCCTTGGCGCGCGCCTGGCGCGCTGTCTCACGTGTTCTGCCTAACCAACGTCCTATAATGAAAAAAACCGCGGAGGCTACAACGAACAGAACCCCGGCCGCGGCGAGCCACGCTGTTTGTGTCATTGAGATCTATGTAGAGCCCGCGGCAGCGCCACAGGCGGCCCCAATCGCGCCGAAAAGTCGTCGCGTGTCTTGAGGATAAACTAATCGTGCCGCTT
>JBGPLS010000120.1:0-9954 GCA_041486565.1 Gemmatimonadaceae bacterium | reverse complement strand
GGTACAAGGGGAACGCGCGGTGGCTCGACAGGGATTACCTCGTTCGCAAGGACGCCCTCGGCACCGGCAACTGGGTCCGCAGTAACCTCAGCAATTCATTCCAGTTCGACGAGCAGGTGCAGGCCGCGTACGGAGTGCTCAGCCAGAGCGCTGGCAAGTTCGATCTGCAGGGTGGACTACGTGCCGAATACGCCAGCCGCAACTTCAGCCTCGCCTCACCATCGAAGAGCTATCCGTTCAGCTACACCAGCCTCTTCCCGAGCGGCGCCGTGAGCTACAAGCTGAGCGATGCAACTCAGGCGAAGGTCAGCTACTCGCGCCGCATCCGCCGCCCGGGATCGCAGGAGCTGAACCCGTTCCCGTCCTTCTTCGACGTGCAGAACGTATTCATCGGCAACCCCAATCTGAATCCGGAGTACACGGATGCCATCGAGATGGGGCTCAGCCGTACCGGCGCGCTCGGGTCGATTCAGCTTTCGCCGTTCTACCGGCGGACGACGGACGTCATTCGCGTGGACATCAACACCGCCGACGTAGTCGACGGTCGCGACGTGACGACCGTGACCTTCAAGAACCTCGCGACAAGCAATTCATGGGGCACGGACCTCAATGGCTCGCTGCGACTTGGTCCGAAGTTCAACGGCTTCGCCAGCTTCAACGTCTTCAAGATGGTCACTGACGGGGGATCGGAATCCAGTCTGTCGTCGGACGCGGTCACGTGGTCGGGCCGACTGAACGCCACGACTCAGATCACACCGATGACGATTCTGCAGGGGAGCTACTTCTATCGTGCGCCGGTGAACATCGAGCGCGGCCGATTCGCGGCGATGCAGATGGCGAGCTTCTCGATACGGCAGAAGCTGTACGGCGACAAGGCGTCTCTGAGCCTGCGCGCTCAGGATCCGTTCGACACGATGAAGTTCAAAATCAACGTGGGAGACGATAATGTCACGCAGCTCACCGAGCGCAAGTTCGGCGTGCGCGCGGTGTTCCTGACCTTCCAGTACAACTACGGCCAGGCGCCGAAGGTCCGCCAGCCGAAGCAGGAGCAACAGCCGGAATCGCAGACCGGTTTCCCGCCGCCATAAGTCGGCGGCGGGCCCGGTGCCCACGATCATCCCCCGCCCCCGGATGACGTTGTCTTAGATTTTTCCTCATGACCGTCCCCGCCGGTGCCCGCAATCAGGCGTGGCCGAGCCTGCCGTTAGAGGAGTGGCAGGACACGTACGCGACACTGCATCTCTGGCTGCAGATCGTCGGTAAGATCCGGCTCGTGCAAACGCCGTGGTTGAATCATGCCTGGCATGTCACGCTCTACACGACGGCCACCGGACTTACCACGTCGTTCATCCCGTACGAATCCCGCGCATTCCAGATTGACTTCGACTTTCTCGATCATCGGCTGACGATTCGGTCGACCGATGGCCGGCGCGGCAGTTTTCCGCTCGAGCCACAGTCCGTGGCAACCTTCTACGGGCGACTTTTCCGCGAGTTAGCGGCCCTCGATTTTCGTGTGAAGATCCACGGAAGACCGAACGAGATTCCCGACGGCATTCCGTTCGACGAGGACGAGACACACCGCGCGTACGATGCGGAATACGCCAACCGGTTCTGGCGCGTTCTGATCCAGGCCGACCGAGTCTTCACCGGATTTCGAGCTCGCTTCATCGGGAAGAACAGCCCGGTCCATCTTTTCTGGGGCGGTCCCGACCTCGCGGTGACACGATTTTCCGGTCGCCGAGCTCCGCTACATCCTGGCGGAGTTCCGAACCTTCCGGACTGGGTCACACGAGAGGCGTATTCGCAGGAAGTGAGCAGCTGCGGCTTCTGGCCCGGTGGAGGTGCGATAGCTTATCCGTCGTTCTATTCCTATGCCTATCCTGCGCCGGCTGGCTTCTCCGAAGCCAGAGTCGCGCCGAGCGAAGCATTCTATAGTCGAGAGCTCGGCGAGTTCCTCTTGCCGTACGACGTTGTGCGGGAGTCAGCCTCTCCCGACGCGACGCTGCTGGAGTTCCTGCAGACGACCTATGAGGCGGCAGCCGACCTGGGAAAGTGGGATCGCAAATCGCTCGAGCGTGAAGGCGATCCGAAGAGCACATTCTCCGGAGTAGAAGCGTCCATCTAAGCTCGAGTCGAGGAGGCGTTCTGTCCGAGTATTATCAGTTGCGCCGGACTGCGATCAAGGATCTGTTCGCGTATTGCGCCTTCCTTCTCGGATTTCTGGGATCCGCGCCGTTCGCGTGGAAGTACCTCGCGCTGGAGCTCGAACGGGGAAATCTTGCGCAGGGTCTCTGGTATTTCTTTGGAATAGTATTCGCGGCGGGACTTTTCGCCGGCACAGCGGGACTCGCCGCCGGCTTCGTCATCGGCTGGGTATGGGAACGGTATCACAGGCGACGGCGCCGTGAGCGACAGAAGCGCAGGGAACTGGAAGAGAAGGGAAAGGTAGATACGGCGCCAGCGACTCCGGCCGACGAGCTCGCCGCGCAAAGGGAACGCAAGCACCGTCGCCTGACGGGATTTTGATCGCGCTCTTCTCCCTCACGGCGCTGACGAGCGCCTTCCTGCTGTTCTGGGTCGAGCCGCTGTTCGCAAAGATGGTGTTGCCTCTGCTCGGCGGCTCACCCGAGGTGTGGAACAGCTGCCTGATGTTCTTCCAGGCGATGCTCCTTCTCGGATATCTCTACGCGCATCTGAGCACACGGTATCTCGACGTGCGGCGACAGGCGTGGATTCACGTGGGCCTTGTCGCCGTCGCATTCCTCGCGCTTCCAGTTGCAATCCCGAGCGGATGGATGCCTCCGCCCTCGGGAAATCCGGTTCCGTGGCTTCTCCTTTTGTTGACGCTCGCCGTGGGCGCGCCTTTTATGATGCTTTCCGCAACCGCGCCGCTCCTTCAGCGCTGGTTTGCAGATATCGATCACCCCGCGGCCGGGAATCCGTACATGCTGTATGCGGCCAGCAATGCGGGGAGCCTTCTGGGTCTGCTCGCATTCCCGGTGCTGATGGAGCCAAACCTCCGGCTTGGTGGACAATCGAGAGTGTGGACCGCGGGATACGGGATCGCTTTTGTTCTCACGGCTGTCTGTGCCGCAATCGTATGGCAGAGAGCGGAACATGGCGCGGGGCGCAGGCCGCCCAACGCGAAGGACCCGCTACACGGCTCAGAGACGGGGGCGCCGAGATGGATCGACCGCCTCAAGTGGATGGCGCTCGCATTCGTACCGTCGAGTCTCCTCCTCGGCGTCACGAGCTACCTGAGCACCGACGTGGCGGCAGTGCCACTCCTCTGGGTCGTCCCGCTCGCGCTCTACCTCCTCACCTTCATCATCGTCTTCTCGCGCCGGACCAGGGATCCGATCCGGCCGGCGGCGATCGTGCACGCACTCCTCGTGACGACGCTTGTGATGCTCGTCTTCTGGGACGCACACATCGACCTGCGCTGGGCCTATCCGCTCCACCTCGGAGTCTTCACCGCGACTGCGCTGCTCCTGCACAGCGAGCTGGCTGCGTCGCGCCCCTCACCGGCGCACCTCACCGAGTTCTATCTCTGGATCGCGCTCGGCGGTGCGCTCGGTGGAGCGTTCAATGCGATCGCGGCTCCGCTCCTGTTCCACTCGATCGCCGAGTATCAGCTGGTGGTCGTGCTCGCCTGCTTTTTGCGGCCGAGTCAGCGCATTCCAAGAGTGCCATTCGTGGAAGACATTCCGGCGGTGGTGGCCGTCGCGATTCCAGCGCTGCTCCTCGGCGTGACAGCTACGCCCGAGCTCGACAATCGGCACCTGTTCGGCGTTCCAGCAAAGTTGATCGTGTCGCTGATAGTGGGTGGATTTGCGCTGGCGTTCAGCGCGAAGCCACTCCGCTTTGGCGCGATCATCGCGGCAATCGCCCTAGTCGGGACAATCCGGTACGAGCACTCAGAGAAGATCCTCTACGCCGACCGTTCGTTCTTCGGAGCATACCGTATCATTCGCTCCACCGGGCCATCCAACATTCTGGTTCACGGAACGACGATTCACGGGGCGCAATTCATGGATGCGGCACGCCGCCGCCAGCCGGTGACCTACTACCATCAGAAAGGTCCGGCCGGTCAGCTGTTCGCGGCGTTGCAGCAACAGTTACAGGGCAAGCGGATTGCGGTCGTGGGTCTCGGTGCGGGGAGTCTCGTGTGTTATTCAAGACCGGGACAGGAGTGGACGTTTTTCGAGATCGATCCGCTAGTCGAGTCCATCGCCCGCAACCGGAAGTACTTCACCTTCCTCAGGGAGTGTGCGGTGCAACCCAGGATCGTGATCGGTGACGCAAGGCTGACGCTGGCGCGCGAGCCCAATAAGCGCTTCGGCCTTCTTGTAATCGACGCATTCAGCTCCGACGCGATTCCGGTTCACCTCCTGACGCGCGAGGCGCTCGGCCTCTATGAAAGGGTGCTCGACGATAACGGCGTTCTCATGATGCACATCAGCAATCAGAATCTGGGCCTCGAGCCTGTCGTGGCGGCACTTGCCGCCGATGCGGGCCTCGTCGCCCTCATCGGAGCGCATACGGCTGACGAGAGGGCAGAATGGAGGGATCTCGAGTACAGCTCGGATTGGGTAGCGCTGGCCCGGCGAAGCGGGGATCTGGGTGCGCTCGTCGTCGACCGCCGCTGGAGGAGGCTCGGCGCCGGCACGCGGGAGCCCTGGACGGACGATTTTTCGAATGTCTTCAGCGTGATCAAGTGGTGACTGGGCGCTGCCCGTTGCCCGGTGCCCGGTGCCCGGTACCCGGTGCCCGGTGCCCGGTGCGCGACAATAGACTTGACCCCTGTCCCCCGGGGGGAGCGAGTGCAGCATAAGGTGTCCGGGCGCAATTGAACGATGCCAGCGCAGGACCGCCCGCGAATTAAGATTCGGCGTGGCTGACTTCAGAAAGCTCCGCGTATGGCAGGCAGCGCAAGAGTTGGCGATAGATGCGCATCGAGTCACTGCCCGCATGCGTGGAGTGCGGAGCGCAACGCTTGGTGACCAGCTTACGCGTGCAGCCATGTCGGTGCCGACGAACATCGTCGAAGGGAGCGCACATGAAAGTCCGCGCGAGTTTGCACGCTATCTGCGATACGCTCTTGCGTCGGTATCTGAACTCGAGGGCCACGTTCAGCTGGCGCGCGACCTTGGAATGATGACCGAGCCGGACTTCTCCGCCTTGCTTGCCCGCGTCGTCGATGTGCGCAAAATGCTTCACGGGCTGCTAAAACGGCTCAGGCAACGGGTAGCGGGTACCAGGTAACGGGTAACGGGTAACGGGTACCGGGTAACGTTCACCCCCTGAGCGCGCGGCCAATGAAGTAGAGCCGGTAGCATGCCGTCCCCCACGTTCCCAATGCAATTACGGTAACGACTCCGCCGAGAACCGTACCCGCGGTCCAGCCGGTCCGTGATGCCACGAACGGATCGACAATCGCACCCAGCGCGAGCAGCACCAGTCGCTCGGCGCGCTGCATCAATCCGCCGGCGCTGAGGACGCCGAGCGACTCTCCACGCGCCTTTGTGTAGCTCACCAGCAGCGATCCGCTCATCGCGGCAGCGGTAGCGAACACGAGCAGCGGTACCGCCGCGAAGTGAACGAGAAGACCCAGGAGCGTGAAGCTCTCGGAGAATCTGTCGAGAGTAGAATCGAGAAAAGCGCCGAAAGTGCTGACCATCCCGCGCGCGCGGGCGATGCGGCCGTCGAATACGTCGGCGACGCCACCGAGCATTATCAGCCATCCCGCGGTCCCGAGGGCACCGAGGGCGAATGCGACTCCCGCCACAAGGCCGAACGCTGCGCCGACAAAGTTGAGCACCGTCGGCGTGACTCCGGCGCGAATCATCCCGCGCTCGAACGGTCCGATCACCCACATCAGCCAGTCGCGAACCCATCGGCCGAGGAGGATGGTCTTGCTGCGGGCGACGACTTCGGCGTCCATCGCCCGGCCGCGGGAGACGATCGCGAACACGGGCATCGTGACGATCAGCGCTGCGACGAGCGTCAGGGCCGCCATGTCGGCGACACTCATCGCCGCGTTGTCATGAGCAGACGGATCGCCCTCGGCCAGAGAAAGATCAGGGGCCACTGCTTTTCGCGCGGGGTGAGCTCGATCGCCGTGCCGGCCCGCCGCTCTGCCTTCTGACGGAGGTACTCGACCCAGTGGTCGTAGAGCACCAGACTCTTGTTCCAGCGCGCCATCGCCCGCAGCTTGCTGCGCCGGAAATACCAGACCACTCGCATCCGCTCGGCGCTCGAAGCAGGCCGCGTCTGTGTATAGCCATCGCCGTTCGCTTTCAGCTCACCGCCCGCAGCGAGCTTCCGAAGCAGCGCGTCGTACATGCCGAGCATCAACGCGCTCTGCGAAGCGAAGACCTCGCCGGCCCGGGTGGCCTTCTCGATTCTGATCTCGCCGGCATACGACATCGAGAGAAGTGTGCGGCAAAAGTCGGCAGTATCGAAGGATGCAGGCAAATCGGGTCTCGCCCACTCGAAGGTGTTCGCGCGGGCTTCGAAGAGGGCATCCTCGATCGCCCGGCGGCTGCGCTCGTCACGCACCCAGGCCAGCCGGAGGGGCTGGATCAACCGTCCTTTTGTAAAGTGGTCCTTCGCATGTTGTCCGCAGGCGAGGGCGAGATCACCGGCCGACAACACCACGCACTTGCCGGTGAGCACGTCACCGGGTTGCTCGCCGGCGAGATGTACTCCGATGATGTTCGGCGGAAGAATGCCCGCCAGAAGCGTTGCAGTACGCGCACCGAAGCGGGGTGCGGCATGCGCGGTGAAAGATCGATACGCACTCGCGTTGTCGTCTACGATGACGAAGAAATCATACGCGCTGCCGGGGGGAGGATTCGCCGTGTGAGAGCGTGATCCATAATGAAGGACCGCCGCTGTGGTGGTGCCGAAAATATCCGCAAGGTGATGCGCCAGCCGCGTGGCCGGAGCGCTGACTGTTGCGTCGAGATCAGCGGTCAGTGCAGCGCGAAGAGCGGGATCGATCACGACGCAGCTGCGCTCGGCTTCCCCGGGTTCGAGAATGCCGCGACGAGCGAGCGGAGACAATCGCGCCGATAGCTTCCCATCAGGCAGATCTGCACCCAATTGCGCGTTTGCAGATACTCGCTTCGATAGCTCACGGCGAACCCTTCATCCTCGAGACGCGCGCCGAACTCCTCGGCGCTGACTCCTCGGGGGAGCACGACTGTCGTCACGGCAGGCGATGTCACGTCGTCGGGGGCAAGAATGCGGAAGCCGTGTGAGCGCAGCTCGTCGCGCATCCAGGCAGCATCTTCCATTACGGCGGCTGAGGGAACGCCCTTTTTCCCGATTCGAATGACGGCGGCGTACAGAGCGCGGAGCAGATTCGACGAGTGCGTGAACGGAGACCCCTCGGTCTGCGCGTAGAGTCCGAGATCCAGATATCTGGGCAATGTATCGGAAGCGCGTATCTCATGGTTGTGGAACACCAGTGCGATTCCCGCCGGCGCACCAAGTGCCTTTCCACTGACCCCCGTCGCCAGGTAAATACCGTGAAGGTCTACCGGTACAGCGCCAACGGAGCTGATGCAGTCGAGGCAGAGCCGAACGCCGCGTTCCGCGCAGATCTCGCGCAGCAGGCCGAGATCGTTGAGGACCCCGGTTGACGTTTCACAGTGCACTGCCCAGACCCATTTGATCGAGCTGTCGCGATCGAGAGCTGCCTCGATGATCTTCCGTGAAAGAATGGACCCCCACTCCTCCTGCACGAAGAGATAGTCGAGCTCCCATCGCGATGCGTGATCGGCGAGCCTGTTCCCGAATTCACCATTGCTGAGAACAAGTCCGCGCCCGCCGAGGAGTGCGAGCTGAGCGGCGACGGTGTCGTTGCCGAGAGTGCCCGACCCGAGGAGAAGCTGGACCCGGCGCGCTCCGGTGAGAGTGCAAAGAGCGCGGCGCGCTTCGGCGAGCTCGCTGAGGAAAGGCACACCGCGGTGCGACACCGGGACCATCCGCATCGCGCGCCGAACCGCCGGTTCCATCTCGACCGGGCCCGGGAGATAACTGATGAGTGTGCTTTCCGGAACGCGCTGGACGAATGCATCGCCTTTTTCGCGAAACGTCTCGAGCGTGAGGTACATCGGCTGGTAGGGGGCATCCGCCGTCCCGACGAGCGGACCGAAGGGCACGAAGCCGATGTGCTGATAAAGCTTGAGCTGGCGCACCGTCCCCGAGATGAGAGCGAGGTCGTATCCCTCGCGCAGGCAATGCTGGGCAAGACACCTCGTGAGTCCCACGAAAACAGCTCCGGTTCGATGCGCGGGCTCGACTGCGAGCAGCCTTACCTCGCACAGCGAACGGCCGGGTGGGAGGTGTGAATCGAGCTCGGGGAGCTTGTCGTCGAGCGAGAACGGGCGCTTTCCGCGCACCGCTACCATGCCGACGAGCTGCTTTCCCTGGAGGCAGACGACGTATGTGTTCTCGGCATCGAAGCGATCCACGAGGACGCCGTCGCCATTGGGGCTATGCTGCGGTATCTCGTCGACGAAAGTCCGGTAGTTGAGCCGCCTGATCGCCTCGAGCTCGGACGGCTCAGTCGCAATCTTGAAGCGGAGAGGGGGCGGTGAAGGGAGCGGAGTCAGTTTGGTCACGTGGCAACCCGATCGATCGCCTGCGGGGGGCGACGGAACATGCCCGCGGTCTCCGGAAGGTGAACGCGATGAGTGAAGAGGAGCAGCGCCGTTACGCCGGTCACGGTGAGAAAGACGAGACTCGAATAGTCGAATGCCCATGTGAAAATCGGCATCAGGGCAAAAGCTGCGACGCCACTCGCTGCGGGCTTCCGCGATAGGAGATAGAGAACGAGACTCGAGAGGAGTGCCGCAATGGCAACCAGAGGAACGAGCACGAGCAGCGCACCAAGCGCTGTCGAGGCGCCCTTGCCTCCCCTGAACCGGAGCTGCACCGGGAAGATGTGGCCAAGGACCACAGCGATCGTCGCGATGGCAATTCCGGCCTGTCCCGCTCCGAGGAGGAAAGCAAACCAGAGCGCGGCTCCGCCCTTGAGGCAATCGGCGATGAAGACGACGACGAAGCCCGTTCGGCCGAGGACGCGTCCCACATTCTTCGCGCCGGTGCCGCCGCTGCCGAGGTCGCGAACATCCTGCCCGGTTCGATAACGAACGAGGTAGTAGCCCGTGTCGAGGCAGCCCAGCAAGTAAGCGATGACGGCAGCGACGACCATGAGATCGAGGGAGGTGGGTTAAAGCTCGAGCCTGAGAGCCGCCCGCGGAGCAAGCAGCGGGATCTGGGGGTGATGCCGAACCTCCATCATAAGTTCCCTCTCAGGAGGCCCGATGTAAATAGTAAAGTCGCTTTCCGCAGGAGTGAACATGCGAGGAAAGCTATTCCGCCGCCGCTGATCAGGCATACGTCAGGTGACGTAGTCACACAACGAAGCGATCGCCCTGCCGCTGTCGTTCAGGACCGGACATCGTCCCTTGTCGGGATGCGGCCCTGACTGAATCGTGGTAAAGTGGTGTGACGGAGGCAGGTTTTCGGGGAGGCTTCATGGATTGGAAAGTCGGTCTCATTTCCGTTAGCATGCTGGGATGCGTGCTCGCGATAGCAGCCGGTGCGGCCGCGGCGCAGGGAGTCCCCTTCAGCCAGCATGGTGTGGTCACCCAACGTGTCAGCCACACCGACATCGAGGTTACCTACAACCGGCCGACTGCGCGCGGCCGAGTTCTGTTCGGCACCGACAGTCCGGCTGTCGTGAGATTCGGAAAACTCTGGCATCCGGGGGCCGATTCGGCGACGCGGATTCGCTTCGACAAGGACGTCGTCTTCGAAGGGAAGCCGCTGCTGCGCGGCGAATATTCACTGTGGCTGGTGCCGCAGGCGGAAGGCCCGTGGACCGTGATTCTCAACTCTGCGTCGCGGGTGCTGCACACGCCGTATCCGGGCGAAGCG
>JBGPLS010000119.1:0-9970 GCA_041486565.1 Gemmatimonadaceae bacterium | reverse complement strand
TCCTCGTGACCTCGTATCTCAACACCGACTGGTTCGTTCGCCAGGTCATTCGCAATCCGGTTCGGCCATACGACCCGGCGAAAGGTCCGGCGGTCTACCGGGATCGCAACTGGCCGATGCCGAAGGGACCACCACTCAAGCTGTCATTCGCCGAAGCAGACTCGATTCCGCCATATTTCGAAATTCGGGAAGCGCAGCAGTTCACGCAGCGGAATCTCGTTGCGACCATCCAGCCGGGTTATCTGACCCGTGATCAGCTCGTGACGCTCAGACTGATCAAGGACGCCTATCCCGAAAGACCGATCTATTTCTCTACCGGCGGCTACGGGCGCTCGCTCGGTCTCGGCAACTATTCACTTCGGCAGGGCCTGGCGGAGAAGCTGGTGGAAACGCCCATCATTCCCACCAGGGATACCATTCGCGTTGCCGATGGATTCCTCGACGTACCGCGGACCTACGCGTTGTGGACGCAGGTGTACAAAGCACCGCGCGCACTCATCAAGCGGGGCGACTGGATCGACCGGCCGTCCTTCGGAATCCCGTATACCTACGCGGTGACAGGAATCATTCTCGCCGACGCGCTGAAGGCAGAGGGAAAGGCAGCCGAAGCACAGAACGTGATGTCCACCGTCACCGGAGTCGCGAAAGCAGCGCGGCTCAACGACATCCTGGCGGCCACCGACCGCTAGCGCCTCGAGAGGATCTCTTCGAAGAGAGCGAGCGCGCGAGGATCGCGCGACTGCCCGAGCCAGAAGAGAGCTTTCTTTCTGATCTCGGGGTCGCGGTTGGTGCGCGCGATCTGAATGAGCGCGGGCACACCCTCGTCCTTTGGCCGCTGTGACAGCGCGAACACGGCCTGCTCACGAACCTCGCGATCCACCGCGGCGTCGCCCGTCAGCGCGGCGAGGTTCGCGGTGATTGCCTCCCCGGCAATCTGGCTCAGCCAGAAAACCGACTGAGTACGAATCTCATTTGGGCGCGACTGATCGCGGGCCAGGCGCAACAGTCCGGGCCAGACGGCGACGCTGTCGGCGAGCGTGAGCGGAAAGATCGCTTCGCGCGCGGGCCGGGCCGATGAGGTGGATGCGAGCGCGAGCAGATAATCGGTCGCCTCGCGAGTCGAGACCTTGCCGAGGTCGGTCACCGTTCCAACCGGCGCGCGCCAGCGGCCACCGACGTAGGTGCGGATCTTGTCCACCTGGCCGCCCCGCTTTTCGAACACGAGCCTCACCGGGCTCTGGTAGCAGTCCTCGGTGTACTCGACGTCCGCCGAGCGGTCTGAATCCCAATTCATAGTCGAGTTGCGGCCGCGTGATATGTACGTGCCATGACCGCAGACGTCGGGGCGGGCGGCGAATTCCAGTCGGACCTTCCCGTCCGGCGCATCGGCGATGCGCCTGCCGAGTGACTGTGCGCCTGCCGCGGTCGCGACGACGACGACCGCCGCCACAAGGGTGGCGCTCACGAACAGGCGCCCGCGCAAAATGCGGATCATCTTGGCGGCTCTCATCTGTTGATCAGGTCGAGCAGGAACTGCTGAACTCTCGGATCGTGCGACTGGCCGAGCCAGAAGATTGCCTTCTTGCGCAACTCCGGGTCGCGATCGTTCTTCGCGATGTCGAGCAGCTTGTCCACCATCGCCAGCTCGCGCCGCTGCGCGTAGACGAAGATGAGCTGCTCGCGCATCTCCGAATCGGGGATTGTCGAGTAGAGCGAGAGCAGCTGATCGGTCGGCACGGCACCCTGCCCTGCCCAGAACAGCGCCTTCTTCCGGAGCTCGATGTTCTCCCGCGTGTTCCGCGCGATGTCGATCAGCCATTTGTCGTTGCCCACCCCGCGCTGTTGCGACAGCGAGAAGAGGATCTTCTCCTTCACGTCGTCACTCTTCACGCGCGAGTAGAGTGAGCGCAGGAACTCCGCGGTCTCCGGCGAGCGGCGCTGGCCGAGCCAGAAGATCGCCTTGCCGCGTAGCTCGTCGGACGCATCTTCGCGCATCGCGTAATCCCGGAGGAACTGCGCGCCGCGCTCACTCCGGTGCTGCGAGAGGGCGAACAGCGCCTTGTCCTTCAGCTCCTCGCTGCTCGAGGAGTTGAGAATTTCCTGCAGCATCGTCACCGCGCGCTCGTCGGGAACCTGCGAAAGCCAGAACACCGCCTGCTCGCGAACTTCCTGATCGGGATCGTTGCGGGCGATGCGAAGGAGAATGTCCGCCGTCTCCGGCGTACGCTTCTGTGAAACAAGGAACACCGCCTTGCGACGCAGGCCCGCTGAGCACGGGTCCCGCCGCTCGAGGACCTTGGTCAGGATCGGCATCGCGCGCTCGGCGTCCATCTGGATGAGGGCATTGAGCGCGGCAATGCGCTCATCGTCGTCGTCATCCTCGGAGGGACAGCCGCTCGCGGCCCGTCGCCTGGAATCGGAGGAAAGTCCGCGTATCCCCGCGGCGGCCTGATCGAGACCGGCCACCGCGCCGGCCACCGCCCCGGAAACAGCGCTGGAAACAGCACTCGAGACCGCCTCGCCCACTCCGATCGCGACCGCTGCACTCACTGATCTCGCGACCTCTGCCGCGCAACCTTCATCTCCCCGCTGCGCAAGCTCGCCGCAAACCCGCGTCCGAAGCGCTCTCGCATCGCTGCGCTTCGAGAGATCGGGATAGCGGCTCTCGATGAGAGCCAGCGAGCTCAGCGCGCTTTGGAGGTGATCGGATCCGCCGAGGCGATACTCCGAGAAAGCGAGGTAGTAAAGCGACTCGCCTGCGTACTCGGAGCTCGGGTACTGGCGGTAGATGCGCCGAAATATCTCAGCCGCCTTGGCGTAGTCGCCCTTGCCGAGCGCGGCGCGGCCTTCGCGGTAAAGCGAGTCGGCCGGATCCTTCGGCGCCCACGGCGCGGGAGCCACAAGTGACAATGTCGTGGCCGCGATTGTAGCCGCGGCGGCGGCCGGCGGCGGCGTCCGATAAGGGCGCGCCGGTCCGCTGTCGTTGGTCGGCATCACTCCGCTCGAGAACAACGCGGCCGTGATGACCATGAATGCAGTCTTCATCATTTCTCCTAAAGTCCTCTCGTCGGCCCCGCGGGAATCGCGGAGCGCAAGCGTGTCATTACGTGTCCACTCTGAATGCTGCCTTCTATCAGCTCGCGGTCCTGCGTCGCGGCGCCGGGTGAGAGCTGAACTATCTGCGCGAGCACGAGCTCGAGATCTCCGAGGAGCCTTGCCCGCTGCGGATCGTCGGCTGCCGGCGAGTCGAGCAGCAGGCGGGTGTTCGACAACAGGTCGCGCGCCCACTTCGCGAGCTGCGCATCCATCTTCGCGTCACGCGAATCGGTTCTGAACGCCGTCAGCAGAGCTTCGGCGTTCGCCAGGTGGCGGATGGTCGCAACCTGGTAAGGAACTTCCTGGCGCGGCGTCCCGAACGCTCCGCGATCCGGTGCCTGTCGCCCGGTGCCCAGTGCCCGGTGCCCGGTGCCCGATGCCCGGTGCCCGGTGCCCGTTACGCGTTGGCCGTTGACCGCTACCCGTTGACCGCCGTCCGTTGGCCGCTGCTTCCCGCCCGGATTGGCGGAACCGGTTGACTTGCTTCCCGATGCATGCGAGCCGCTGGCATCGATTCCGGCTGACTGCTCAACCGAAGGGACGGCTGATTCAGCGCCGCTGCCATTGGCCGCGACCGCCCGGGATTTTTCGACAGACACCGGCGCCGCCACAGGCGCGGATGACCACCGTCCGATGCCGACGCCCGTCGCAACAAGCAGCACCGCGGCGGCGGCAGCACCGAGCCAGACGTACCGTGGCATCGGGCGATGCGGGCCCGGCGCTACGATATGAAGCGGACGGGAAGCCCGCTTCGCCTGCGCAGCTTCGATCGCCGCCCACATCTCCTCGCGCGGCACCACGGTTGGCGGCCGATTGTAATCCTGCGCCGCCCGGCGCAGAACGTCGTCGAACTGGTTGTCGTCTTTCATCATGAAACCCACTCCTCTCGGAAATCTGCGAGCGCCTCACGAAGCTTTGCGCGTCCCTGAAAGAGCCGCGTCTTCGAGGTGCCGACCGGAATGCCAAGCACCGCTCCGATTTCGTCGTGTGTGAACCCTTCGACATCATGCATCAGGAAAACCGTTCGGTATTTCTCGCTGAGCGAACCGATGGCGGCACTCAGTCGCGCTTTCAGGTCCGGCTCAGCGGAACGACTGGTGGTGCCGAGACCGGAAGCCTCCTCGAGCGGCACGTCGCGGACGCGGGATTTCTTCACGCTGCGAAGACCGTTGAGCGCAATCGAGACGCCGATCGCGTGAAGCCACGTCGCCAGCGAAGAGTCGTGCCTGAACTCGGCGATCCGCTCGAAGGCGCGGATGAAGGTGAGCTGGGTGAAGTCACGCGCGAGCTCCTCCTCGCCTGCCAGCCGGTAGGCGAGACGATATACGCGGTCCACATGGCACTCGTACAACTCGCGCTGCGCCCGGGGGTCGCCGGAAATCACTCGCGCGATCAGTTGTCGTTCGTCCACCCGGCCTCGACTCTCAGCGGTAACCCTAAGCGCCGTCATTGCCCCATGGACACGCTAAGCCGCGTTTTCGTTCTGTCGAGGGGTTCGGCGGCTGCGGGCCAGAAGGAAGAGAAGCGATGCGACGGCCAGCATGATTGCAAGCGCGATGAATTCCTCGCGGGTCGAGCTCGTCATCAGCCAGACGATGATGCCGGACGCCAGAATCGGTACGATTGGCCCGCCGGGCACCCTGAACGGGATCGTGCCTTCCGCGTGGATACCGCGCCGTTGCAGCTGGATCGTAGCCAGACAGCACGAGAGATACACGAGCAGCGTCAGCAGGACGACGATCACGGCGAGCTTGGCAAAGGTCCCGGTGATCGCCAGCACGGCGCAGAGAATCGCGTGGATCACGATGGCGACGTGCGGCGTTCGGTATCGCTCGTGAACCGCTCCGACGACGTGCGGCAGAAGCGCGTCACGTCCGAGGGCGTAGATCATCCGCGGCGCGGCGAGCATGTCGCCAGCGATGTAGCCGAGAGTCGAGATCGCCGCACCCGCGACGACCAGGATTTCGCCACCTCTGCCGAGCACGCGCTTCGCGGCAGCAGCGAGCGGCGCCTTGGTGTTCGTCGCCAGCTCGGCGCCGAGTATTCCCTGCGTGACCACCTGGATCGCGATGTAGAGCAGCGTGACGACGGCCAGCGCGGCGAAGATGGAGCGTGGCACTGTCCGCGCGGGATTCGATACTTCGCCACTGGGTATGAGCGCCGATTCGATTCCCATGAACGCAAAGATCAGGATGACCGCGGTACGGGCCGTGTCTGTCGCCGAGGGCATGCCCGGCCACGCGAGGTTCGATGGATTCACGGCGAAGATGCCGACAGCGACCAGAACGAGCAAAGGCGCGAGCTTGGCCGCTGTCACACCCTGAACGACGTCGCTTCCGATCTTCACGCCGCGGATGTTGATCAACGCGAGGATCCCATAGAGCCCGATCATGATGACGACACGCGCGACCCACCCGCTCACCGACGGGGCGAGCTGTGCGAGGGTATCGACGAGGACACTCGCCACCGAAGCGCTGGCGAAAATTGTCGAGAACCAGAGACTGATTGCGACCATGAACCCGACGTACGGCCCGAACGCCACTTCCGCGTACGCGTATACGCCGCCCGAGAGCGAGACCCTGCTCCCCGCGTCGGCGAAGCAGAGGACGATGAGCCCCATCGCGATCGCGCAGATAACGTAGACGATCGGCGCGGCGCCACCGACTTTCGCGGCGACGATCGCCGGCAGCACGAATATTCCGGCGCCGATCGTGTAGTTGATGATCGCGGCCGTAAGCCCGCGGACACCAACCGCGCGGATCAGTCCTTCTTCTCTCACTGCGTTCCCTGTTTGACTGTGAGTCGCGCATTTGCGTCTGCCTGCGCGCGAAGCCGGATGGCGCTCCTTTGAGCGTGAACTGCAAGACCTCTCACCGTCTTGACGTCTGCAGTGAGCTTGACGCCGGATGCGAGATCGCGATTGAGCCCTTTCGAGAGCTGCTCCCGACCCTTCTCGATCACGTCGCCCACCGACCACCGGGCGTGCTGCCGGAAGTAATCGCGCACCTCGTCGTGCTTGAGCCACTCGAAACCGCTCACCAGCAGGTTCGCTGTTCCCGCGTCGTAATCCAGGTCGGGCACCGAAAGGTCGTTCGTCCCCGGGTTGTACTTCGGTGTGCCGATGAAGTAGATCCGCCCCGAGGTCGTTCCGCGGAACTCGAGCTCGAGAGCGAGCTTGCCTCCACCGATGCCGAACAGCCGAACGCGCCTGACGACCAGCGTCTGCCCTTTTCCCTCGACGATCTTTCCTACGAGCGCTCCTTCGAGAAGACGTGTCGCGAGCTGATAATCGAGGACACCGTCGAGCAGAATGTGGAGGCCGTCGCCGACGGCAGCGGGGTAAAGCGGTGGCAATGGAGTCTCGACCGTCGGAGGCTGCTTTCCGGTGACGACGCGGGGTGAGGCCGAGAATCCGAGGGCAGTGACGAGAGTTCTCTTCACGCCGACCGCCTCGCCCATGCGCACGGCGCTCGGATTGATCACCAGCCAGACGCTGTCGGTCAGCGGAATCGGCCGCTGAAGCAGGTGCCACCAGCCCTCGAAACGGGTGCGGATGTCGAGCCTCGCGATCTTGTCGTCGATCATCGATCGCTTCCCATTCAGAATGCCGCGAGTGGCGTCGACGACTCGGTCGGTGACCTTGATGTTGAATACCGTGATTCGGCACTGGTCGCGGTTCGCGTTGCTGTAGGGCTCGATCCGGGCGATGCGCGTCCTGCCACGGAGCTGCCACTCGGGGGTGATGCGAAGCGCGTCGGTGATCTCGATGCGGAGACGCGGTCGCTCGCCACCGATGCCGCACGATCCGCTGACTTCGCCGACGATGGGCGGCTTGTACCATCCCTTGCCCGCGTAGTGCAGGACGGCGGTGATATGCGCCACCTGCCCTTCCAGCGCGACCTGAAAGGGGTCGCGAATGGCTTCGAACGCAACGTGCATCCGCGGCTGTCCGGGGACCTCGTGGCGCTCATCGATGCTTCCGAATCTCCGCGGCACCGCCTTCTCGAGTGCCTGCACGACAGGTGAAAGGTCGTAGGTCAGCGGAATGTCGAGCGTGGATGAAGGCAGCGGCGGAAGAGTGTCCGTGTCGGCGGTGAGCGCCGGTGCCGGCGCGTCGATGTCGAGCTTCCCTTCGCAGGCGGCGGCCGCGAGCACCGCAAGGGCAAGAGCGCAGGCTTGCGCCACGCCGCGCTGAAACGCAGCAGGTGAATGAGACGTAGTTGTAGTTCGCGCAATCCTAGCCGGCGAGCGCGGCAGCGTTCGTCTTCGTGGGTCCATGTGTCCTGGAAGGCCATTCAACCTGCGCCGCAAAACAGGGATTATCAATAGCAGTGCGCGACCCGTTCGCTATCTTTGCTGCACGACCAATCTACCGGAGCACTCCATGATCGGCCTGCTGCTTCTCATCGTAATCATCGTTCTCGTCTTCTTGTTCGCGATCGGGGCCTACAACCGCCTGGTGTCGCTTCGCAACCAGGTGCAGAACGCCTGGAAGCAGATCGACGTCCAGCTCAAGCGCCGCCACGACCTCATTCCGAACCTCATCAACACGGTGAAGGGCGCGATGGGCTTCGAGCGCGAGACGCTCGAGGCAGTTGTCGCCGCCCGGAACACCGCCATCGCCGCCGTGAATTCCGGCAGCGTTCCCGCCACTGCCGCGGCGGAGACACAGCTCACGAGCGCCCTTGGCAGGCTGCTCGCGGTTGTCGAAGCGTACCCGGACCTCAAAGCGACGGGAAATGTGGCTCAGCTCCAGGAAGAGCTCACCGCGACCGAGAACAAGATCGGCTTCGCGCGCCAGCTCTACAACGACACCGCGACGCAGTACAATACCGCCCAGCAGACTTTCCCGACGATGCTGTTCGTGGGAATTGCGGGAGCAGCGCAAGTGCCGCTTTGGGAGATCACGGACGAAGGAGAGCGCGCCGTTCCCCAGGTGGACCTATCGCTCGGACCGCCGAAGAAGTGAAGGTTCTTCGCGATTGCGGGGAATTCCGCGGATGGAAGACGGAACGACCCATCCAGTTCGTGCGTAGTGATTTTTCGGTTGTTCAGTTGACCCGTTTCACCGTGTCATTATTCACGGAAAAACGGACGACGCGTTAACAGGGAACTCACAACGCGCATACTGGATGGGTCCGATCCTGGACGCAATCTGTTCGCCCAGCAGGAGGCAAACCGGAAGGCGAGCCGCCGGCTGGTCGCCGGATTCATTCTCTTCATTGCGTGGCTCGGCTTCGGCGGTGACTTCATCTGGTACCTATGGTCGTCCGGCCAGGCTTCCGCGCGAGCCAGCGAAGGCCTTGGCTACTCCGGAGTTCACGTCATTCCGGGGCTCGGCATCGTGCTTTGCATCATCGCCGCGGGGATGGCATGGTGGGGATACAGGTTCGGCGCGACGGCGCTGATCAAGGCAACCGGCGGCCGTGAGATCACCGAGCCCGACACCGAGGCCGAGCGAAGGCTGGTGAACGTCGTCGACGAGATGACGATCGCCTCGGGCGCAACCCGTCCCCGGATATGGCTCGTCCCCGACAGCGCGCCCAATGCCTTTGCGACGGGAGTCCACACCAACGACTCGCACATCGCCGTGACTGAGGGCCTGCTCGACACCTGCACCCGCGACGAGCTGCAGGCGGTGGTCGGACATGAGATGGGACACGTGGCGAACCTCGACGTGCGACTGATGACGCTCCTCACCGCCCTCGTCGGCATCGTCGCGCTGGTTCACAACGCGGCATTCCGGTGGATGCGAATGGGCGGAGGCGGTCCGCGAATCAGCGGACGGTCACGCTCCCGCGGTGGGAGCGACGACAACAAGGGCGCGGGCATCCTCGTGATCGTCCTGCTCGTCGTCTGGATCGTCAGCTGGGTGATTGCGCCGCTCGTAACGCGCTACATGGCGATGAAGGTCGGTCGCTCACGCGAGTTTCTCGCCGACGCGATGAGCGCGCAGTTCACGCGCAACCCGGGCGCTCTCGCCGACGCGCTGGTCAAGATCGGCGGCTCGACTGTAAAGCCAAGGGCGATTCCGCGCAGCTCGGCGCAGCTCTGTATCGTCGATCCATTCCACTCGATGTGGGGTGACCGCGAAGGCCGACTGGCCAACCTGATGGCGACCCATCCGCCGCTGCGCGATCGAGTGGCCCGACTCCGCGCCATGGCGTATCAGCCGGCGGAGCTAGGGAACGGTCGCGATTCTCCAGAGCCCGTTCAGCATGTCCGAAGCGTAGAGCTTCGTTCCGACTGACTGGACACCCCACACGTAGACGGGCATGCCGACATCGGTGAGCGCCTTCGCCACCTCCCGTCCCGTCTTGCCAAGGTCGCATCGATCGCCGGCGCCTTTCATGCCTGCGCTGCAGGTCCCGAGGTCACCGCGGACGTTGAGAGCCCGCACTCCACCGTTGTAATACGCGGCGAACAGAACACCGCGGGCTTCGTCCACCGAGAAGTTGTGGGTGCCGGCGCCAGGCACGTTGAAAAACGCGACCTCGTGCGGATTGGCGAGGTCCGAAACGTCCACCACGTGTATGTCGCCAACCGACTCCGAGCCGATGCTTCCAGGTCCCTCTTCACCGACGAAAGCATAGCGCTTCGACCCGTCGGTGGGGTCGTGAAACCACCAGATGTTGTGAGCCTTTCCGCCGACCGTTGCGGTGGTCCCGATCAGAACCGGATTCGAGATCGAGCCTCCTTTTCCACCACCGCCGATGTCGAAGATCGCGATTCCGTCGTTCCACAACGCGGTCATCAGGATTCCGTCGCGCACATGGACATCGTGCACGAAGGGACTGCCCATCGTCCGCGCGACCACTTCGGTGGGTGCTGACGGATTGGAGATGTCAACGATGACGAGCCTGGCATGCTCCCT
>JBGPLS010000118.1:0-9980 GCA_041486565.1 Gemmatimonadaceae bacterium | reverse complement strand
GGGACCCCGAACGTGTCCTGGCATCGCTCGTCGGTCTCGGTGCGCCCGCATCGCGGATGGCGCTCCAATACGGCATATACGATCACGATGCTGCCAGGGATGACCGATCTTCGCGGCAACGTCCGGAAGACGGGTGCAGTCGTGATCTTCTCGACCGGGCCGACGATCCCGAATTCCATTCTGTCAGGCATCGTCTTCAATTGGCTGACCGGAGCTCTGGCGCCCCGCGCGTTCGTCGAGGCACGGCCAACGGCAGATACCTCGACTGTCTTCGTGACGGTGGCGGATTCCACCGGCGCTTTCCTGCTTCCGACGATGGCGCCGGGTCAGTATCGCGTTCGCGCGATACTCGATGGAAACAACAACAAGGGGCTGGATCCCCGCGAAGCATGGGACACGGCCACAGTCGCACTGACGAACGCCGCGCGTGTGGAGCTCTACCCATTTCCCCACGATTCGGTGGGTGCTCGTCTGGCAAGCATAGCGCTCAGGGATTCCGTGACGCTCGAGCTGGTGTTCGATCATCCGATCGACGTGAATCAGCACTTTGCCCCGGCGTCGGTCAGCATCAAGACCTCTGATTCAGCCAGCATTCCAATCGTCAGCATCACCAAACCAGAGCTCCTGCGTGACACGACGGCAGCTGTCGGTCCCCGTCCATCGCGGCCGATTCCATCCAACAGCCTGCTCGTCGGCATCGGAAGGCCGATCAGGCAGAAGACCACCGTGCGCGTCCGGACGATGGAAGTCCGCGGACTGGACGGCGTTGCATTTACGAGTGACCGCGTCGAAGCGTTGACGCCGGCGCCTCCGCCGCCTCCGCCGGGACCGCCGCCACCACCGCCGGCGGCCAGCCCGATCAAGCGATGACTGACCCGCGACGACAGCTTCCGAGCGTCGGCGGTCTCCTTGAGACCGCGGAGGTCCAAATGCTCCTCGGCAGGCATCCGCGTACTCTCGTGGTCAATGCGATTCGCGAAACCCTCGACGAGGCACGACTTGCTCCGGAAGAAATGGAAAGCGGTACGCTGCTCGACGACATCGCGGAACGCGTCAATCGCGCGTCACTCCCGTCACTGCGGCCGGTGTTCAACGCCACCGGCATCGTGTTGCACACCAATCTTGGCAGGGCGCCACTCGCGCCGGCGGCGATTTCGGCCGTGACGGAGATCGCGGGCGGGTATAGCAACCTCGAATACGATCTCGACGAGGGCCGGCGCGGATCGCGATACACGCACTGCGTCTCGCTGCTTTGCGAGCTCACCGGCGCAGAGGACGCAATCGTCGTCAACAACTGCGCCGCTGCACTCGTGCTGACACTCAGCGCGCTCGCGCGCGGGCGCGAGGTCATCGTTTCGCGAGGCGAGCTCGTCGAGATCGGCGGAAGCTTCCGCGTGCCCGACATCATGAGTCGCAGCGGCGCCACACTGGTCGAAGTCGGGACCACCAACCGCACCCATCTCGACGACTACGTTCGAGCGATCAGCTCGCGCACCGGCGCAATCGCGAAGGTGCACCGCAGCAATTTTTCAATCGAGGGATTCGTCGCCGACGTCGGGGTCAGCGAGCTGGCTCCAATCGCTTTCGAGCACGGCGTTCCGATAGTCCACGACCTCGGCAGCGGACTACTGATTGCGCTGGATGAATTCGGATTGTCGGGAGAGCCCACGGCGCGCGAGGCGGTTGCTGCAGGCGCAACAGTCGTCATGATGAGCGGGGACAAGATGCTCGGAGGACCGCAGGCGGGGATCGTCGTTGGAAAGGCACATGCGATCGCGCACCTGAAGCAGGATCCATTCGTGCGCGCCATGCGAGTTGACAAGATGACGATTGCCGCCCTCGGCGCGACTCTCACTTTGTATCGCGACCCCGCTCGCGCACTTTCCGAGATCCCGACTCTGGCGATGATCACCGCACCGGTTGCCGCGATTCGCGCGAGATGTGAGATCGTGGCGGCCCGACTGAGACACGGGGCCGCGGACGCGACGGTGGTGAACACAGTCGCCAGCGTCGGGGCGGGAGCGTTTCCGACCCGCGGGATTCCCTCTGCCGGACTCGCATTCGACGGCGATGCCGTGCTCGTGGAGCGCAGACTCAGATCGGGCCGGCCTCCCGTGATCGGCAGAATCGCCGACGGCCGGATGCTGCTCGACCTGCGGAGCGTCCCCGCCGCTCACGACGCAGAGCTGACGTCCGCGATCCTTCGCGCGCTGGCGTGAACCCGCTGCCGAGTGCCGTGTTTCTCGACCGCGACGGCACGATCATCAAGGACGTCCGATACGTCTCGCGTCCCGAGCAGGTGGCGCTGATCGATGGCGCGGCCGAGGCGATCGCGAGGATCAACGCGGCGCTCGTGCCGGTGGTGGTCGTCACGAATCAGTCCGGCATCGGCCGCGGTTATTTCACTGTCGCCGACTACGACCTGGTCAAAGCGCGACTGGATGAGCTGCTCGCCGAGCGCGGAGCGCGGATAGATGCAACGTATTACTGTCCTCACAAACCCAGTGAAGGGTGCCAATGCCGGAAGCCGAACACGCTGCTGTTCGAGCGCGCCATCTCCGACTTGAGTATCGACCCGCAGAACGCTCTCCTCATCGGCGATCGGCTGCGCGACGTCGAGCCCGCCGTTCGGCTCGGCGCCCGGGGGGCGCTCGTTCCTTCAGCAGCAACGTCCGCGAAGGAGGTTGCGCGCGCGGAACGATTCGCGCGCGTCGCGGACTCCCTTTCCACCGTGCTCGACTGGTATCTCTGCACCAACTGATCGGATGTCCGGTTACTCCGCTGTCAAGGAGTGGATTCTGATCCGCGACTCTTACTGAGAGCCACCCGGCGCGGTAAAATCGCGTATGGCTGCGCGTATCGCCGTCCTCGCCTCAGGCGGTGGGACGAACCTTCAGGCAATAATCGACTATTACGCCGGCATCGGTAATCCGGCTGGCAGCATCGTGCTCGTGGCGTCCAATCGTGCCCAGGCCGGCGCCCTCAAGCGTGCGCGCGCGGCGGGCATTCCAGCCGAAGTATTCGACGCGACGGACGACGGCACTTCCCTCGGTACTCTGCTGCGGCAGCGGTCGGTGGGGCTCGTCGTTCTCGCCGGATATCTCAAGCACATTCCGGTATCGATCATTCGCGATTATCGCGGACGAATCATCAACATTCATCCGGGCCTTCTCCCCGATTTCGGCGGGCCAGGCATGTATGGAGCACGGGTTCATGCCGCAGTGCTCGCATCGGGCGCGACCACTACCGGACTCACGATTCACTTCGTGGACGACGAATACGACCATGGACCGGTCATCGCTCAATGGCGAGTGCGTGTGAAGATCGACGACACGGCTGAATCGCTCGCCGGGCGCGTGCTGTCGGCGGAGCACATCGTGTATCCGCGCGTGGTGGACTTGGTCGCCGCGCTCAACAGCGCCGGGCTCACGGCGGACTTCTGACATGCCGCTTGCACTTCTGTCGGTTTCCGACAAGAGCGGGCTCGTCGAATTCGCCGAGGGGCTGAGGCGGCTCGGCTGGGACATCGTATCCACCGGCGGTACAGCCAAGGCGCTCCGCAGCGCGGGGATCACAGTTCGCGAGGTGAGCGACCTGACGGGATTCCCCGAGATGCTCGAGGGACGCGTCAAGACGATGCATCCCGCCGTTCACGGCGCCCTCCTCGCGAGGCGCGACGTCGCCGAGCAGATGGCGGCGCTGAGCGATATCGGCATCGAGCCCATCTCGCTGGTGGCGGTGAACCTCTATCCCTTCCAGGCGACGGCGACGCGCCAGGGCGTCACGACTGACGAGGTCATCGAGAACATCGACATCGGTGGGCCGTCGATGCTGAGATCAGCGGCGAAGAACTTCGCGTCGGTGACCGGCGTGGTGGATCCGGCGGACTACGCCCGCGTCCTCGCCGGGCTGGAGGCAGACGACGATGACCTCGACCTGCGGCGACTCCTCGCCGAGAAGATCTTTGCTCATACGGCGGCGTACGACGCCGCGATCGCAAAATGGTTCGCGCGCGAGCGCAACGAGGATTTTCCGGACCGCATCAACTTCTCGCTGACTCGCCGGCAGACGCTTCGATACGGCGAGAATCCGGGGCAGCGGGCGGCCTTTTACGTCGAGCGTGCGGGCAAGGGTCTGGCCGGGCTCACACAGAAGGGTGGCAAGGAGCTGTCGTTCAACAACCTCCTCGATCTCGAGGGAGCCCTTCTGACAACGGATCCCTTCGCGTCGGAGATATGCTGCGCGATCGTGAAGCACACGACGCCCTGCGGCCTCGCAACCGGCGAATCGCCGGTTGATGCGTATCGCAAGGCGCTCGCCTGCGACCCGGCGTCGGCATTCGGATCCGTCATCTCCTTCACCGTGCCGGTGGACGCGGAGACTGCCCAGGCGATCTCGAGTCTCTTCGTCGAATGTCTCGTCGCGCCCGGATTCAGTCCCGACGCGCTGGAGATTCTGGGTCGGAAAAAAAATCTGCGCGTTCTCGAAGGACGGGCGGAATGGGGAGCGCACGCGCTGGATTACAAGCGCGTTCGTGGTGGCCTGCTGCTCCAGGAGCGCGCCGCGCCGGCGGCGGAGCTCAGCGGCTGGACCGTCGTCACCAGGCGCGCGCCGAACGACGAGGAGCGCAAGAACCTGATGTTCGCGTGGCGCGCCGTCGGCAGCGTCAAGTCCAATGCGATCCTCCTCGCGCGCGACGGAGCGACGATTGGAATCGGTGCCGGCCAGATGTCCCGGGTGGACGCGGCGTTTCTCTCCGTCCACAAGGCAAAGCTGGCCGGGCACGAGACCCGAGGAGCGGTGCTCGGCTCCGACGCCTTTTTCCCCTTCCGCGACGGAGTGGACCAGGCGGCGGAGGCGGGTATCACGGCAATCGTCCAGCCGGGAGGCTCCGTTCGCGACGCCGACGTGATCGCCGCCGCGGACGAACACGACATCGCGATGGTGTTCACGGGCCAGAGACAGTTCAGGCATTGAGCAGGCGCAACCAGACAGCGTAAAGTGAATCGCGCGAAGGTCGCGGTAGTGGGGGGTGGAATCAGTCCGACATCTTGCCCCGTAAAATGTCGATGACCATCTTCCTCGAGAGTGGATTTCATCTTCGCGCCAACACGTTTTTCCGAGAGGTAGTCCAAATGAGACGTCCGAGCTGCTCTGATCCCAATCGGCGCGAGTTTCTCCAGGTTGCGGGAGCTCTCATGACCACGGTCGCGCTGCCCAATCCACTCGACTCGCACGAAGAGCTGGCCATGAAGAAGGTCGGTCCGATCGGACTCCAGCTCTACACCGTTCGCGACGAGATGAAGAAGAACGTCGCCACGACGCTGTCGCGTGTTGCGCGCACCGGATACAGAGAAGTCGAGTTCGCGGGTTACTTCGATCAGAGTGCGAAGGTAATCCGCTCCCTCCTGACGGATACCGGGCTCGCCGCGCCCGCGGCTCACATCGGCTTTCCGGTTCTCGGGCGGGAGTGGGACAAGACGATCGAGGACGCCCTCGTGATCGGCCACAGGTACCTCGTCTGTCCGTGGATCGACGACAAATACAGGACAGTGAGCGGTTACAAGGAGGTCGCCGAGCTGTTCAACAAGGCCGGAGAACAAACCAGGAAGGCTGGGATTCAGTTCGCCTACCACAATCACAACTTCGAGTTCCCACCGGTGGACGGCGTGATTCCGTACGACTTGCTGATCGCGCAGACAGACGCCGACAAGGTCAAAATGGAGATGGACGTCTACTGGATCACGAAGGCCGGCGCCGACCCGCTCGCTTATTTCAAGCGATTTCCCGGCCGTTTTCCTCTGCTTCACATCAAGGACATGGATGGCACGCCCGACAAAGGGATCGTCGACGTCGGCAAAGGCGTGATAAACTGGCGGGCAGTTCTTCGCGGCCGCTCGCTCGGGGGGACGAAGCACATCTTCGTCGAGCACGACGAGCCGAAGGATCCATTCGCCAGCATTCGCGACAGCTATCGGTTTCTGCGCGCGCTCGATGTGTGAGACAGATGGATGCTCGTTGTTTCGCCTTCTGGTGCATTCCTTTCGCGCCGCGTAATTTTTTTTCCTGTCATTCAACCGGTCAGCATTGATGACTCTTCTCCCTCCCCCGCGCAAAACGTACGACGTGTGCATTGTCGGATCGGGCGCGGGTGGAGGGATCGCGGCCTACGCGCTCACCAAGGCCGGTGCGAACGTCATCGTGCTCGAGGCTGGCGGCGAGTGGTATGCGTCGCGCGACAGCAAGATGATGATGCCCAGCTACGCGTCGCCCCGGCGCGGGGGCTCCACGAAGACGCAGCCCTTCGGCGAGTTCGATGCATGCGTGGGCGGATGGGAGATCGAAGGCGAGCCCTACACCGTTGCCTCGGGATCGCGCTTTCTCTGGTGGCGCGCCCGGATGCTCGGCGGCCGCACAAACCACTGGGGAAGAATCTCACTTCGCTTTGGCCCCGACGACTTCAAGCGCAAGAGCCTCGACGGACTCGGCGACGACTGGCCCATTTCCTATGACGACGTCGCACCCTACTTCGACCGAATAGACCGGCTGATAGGGCTCTACGGGAGCAAGGAGGGAATCCGTAACGAGCCCGACGGTATCTTCCAGCCGCCGCCGGCGCCGCGCTGCTACGAGCTCCTCGTAAAGAAAGCAAGCGACAGGCTCAGGATCACGTGCATCCCCGCTCGGCTATCGGTGATCACGCAGCCGCTCAACGGCCGCGAGGCATGTCACTATTGCGGCCAATGCGGCCGCGGCTGCAGTACGAAGTCCAACTTCTCGAGCCCGGACGTCCTGATTGCACCGGCCCTCGCCACCGGGAAGCTCACTCTGCTGACCAACGCCATGGTGCGTGAAGTCGTCGTCGGCGCTGACGGGCTCGCCACCGGCGTGTCGTATGTCAACAGGCTGACCGGCGAAGAAACCCAGGTCGCCGCGCGCGTGGTGGTGCTCGCCGCGAGTGCGCTCGAATCCGCGCGCATTCTTCTCAACTCGAGGACATCCCGCTTTCCGAACGGACTGGCGAATTCGAGCGGCACCGTCGGCAGGTACATCACCGACACCACAGGCACTGATGTGTCCGGCTACATCCCGGCGATGGAAAACCACGTCGCGCACAACGAGGACGGCGTGGGCGGCATGCACGTCTACATGCCCTGGTGGCTGAACAACAAGAAGCTGGATTTCCCGCGGGGATATCACATCGAAGTGGGAGGCGGACTGTACCCACCGGGTGCCGGATTCATGGGCGGAATCCACCGCTATCCGGCCGGTGGTGGCTATGGCGGGAAGCTCAAGGACGAGTACCGGCGGTACTACGGCGCGACGATCGGCTTCTCCGGCCGCGGAGAAATGATCCCCAACGACGACAGCTACTGCGAGATCGATCCCAACGTCGTCGATCGCTTTGGCATTCCGGTTCTCCGCTTTCATTGGAAGTGGCAGGACTACGAGCTGAACCAGGTGCGCCACATGCAGCAGACATTCCGCGCTCTTATCGCCGAGATGGGCGGCCAGGTCTTCAATCCGATGCCGACCAAAGAGCAGGGTTACAACATCGCCACCGGCGGCCAGATCATTCACGAGCTCGGTGGCACACGGATGGGCGACGACCCGAGGACATCGGTTGTCAATTCAAACTGCCAGGCTCACGACGTGAAGAACCTCTTCGTCGCCGACGGTGGTCCATTCGTGTCGCAGGCGGACAAGAATCCCACCTGGACAATCATGGCGCTTGCCTGGAGGACGTCGGATCACATAGCCGAACAGATCAAGCGGAGGGCACTGTGACCAGCCGCGACGGGAAGACTGCGACGACCATCGATCGCCGCGAGGCGGTGAAGGCCCTGGCCCTCCTTCCCTTTGCCTTCTCCTTCGACCTGTCGGCCGCTCAGCGCGAGCGCGTGGCGCAGGTGTTCGCGAAAGAGAGTTTCGCGCCGCAATACGTCCCGAAGTTCTTCACCGGGAGCGAGTGGAGAACGGTCCGCATGCTGGCGGACTACATCATTCCCCGCGATGAGCGATCCGGGAGCGCGACCGACGCCAAGGTTCCCGAATACATGGACTTCCTCCTGTCGGACAAGGATGCATCGGACTCGAGCAAAATCGCGATGCGTGGAGGGCTTGGATGGCTCGACCTCGAGTGCGAAGAGCGCTTCGGCTCGCCATTCGTTCGGTCCACCGACGCGCAGCGCAGGCAGGTGCTCGACGATATCGCGTGGCCGGCCAGGGCACGCCCGGAGCTGAGTCACGGCGTCGCGTTCTTCAACCGGTTCCGCGACCTGACGGCGGCGGGTTTCTTCTCCACCGAAATGGGGTGGAAAGACATCCGTTACGTCGGGAACGTCTTCAATCCCGACTGGGCCGGATGTCCGCCTGAGGCGGTCGCTAAGCTCGGAGTTACGACTGACGTGATGAAAACCCGCGTCCCTGTCGAGTGAGCGGCGGGCGACTCGGGATCGGCTTCGTCGGAAGCGGCTTCAACGCCCGCTTCCACATCCAGGCGTTCACCGGCGTCCGCGACGCCGACGTGCTCGGCGTCTGGAGCCCGAACAAGCGTAACGCAGCGGCGACCGCATCGCTCGCGCGAAAGCTCGAGGTCGGCGACGCCAAGGCGTACCCCTCTATCCGCGCGATGGTCGCGGACCCGCGGATCGACGCCATCTGGCTCTGCGGTCCCAACCACGCGCGGATCGCGAACGTCGAGGAGATTGTCGCTGCGATTCGGGACGGCTACGGCGAGCTGCGCGGCCTCGCGTGCGAAAAGCCGCTCGCCCGCAATGTCGCCGAGGCGAAGAGAGTGGCGCGTCTTGCGCGGAGTGTGCATCTCAACACCGGGTATCTCGAAAACCAGCTTTTCGCCCCGGAGATCACGCGCGGCAAAGAGCTCGTCTGGGCGCGAGGCGCCGCGCTCACCGGGCGGCCCTACCTCGCGCGCGCGGCGGAGGAGCACAGCGGGCCGCACATGCCGTGGTTCTGGCAGGGCAAGTTACAGGGCGGCGGAGTTCTCAACGACATGATGTGCCACTCGGTGGAAGTCGTGCGACATCTGCTGACGGCGCCGGGAGCGCATCGGTCGTCGATCCGGCCGGTGCGAATCACCGGCCACGTGGCGTCGCTCAAGTGGTCGCGGCCGGCATATGCCAGGCGATTGTCGGCGGCGATGGGAAAGGAAGTGAACTATCGTCGCCAGCCGTCGGAAGACTTCGCGCGGGCGACAATCGAGTACGAGGCCAACAGCGGCGAGCGCATGATCGGCGAAGTCACGACGTCGTGGAGCTTCGTCGGCGCCGGCTTGAGGCTTTCTGCCGAGCTCCTCGGCCCCGAATACTCGATGTCGTGGAACACGCTCGACAGCGGCCTCAAGCTGTTCTTCAGCCGCGAGGTGAAGGGCAAGGCGGGTGAGGATCTCGTCGAGAAGCAGAACGCGGAAACAGGAATGATGCCCGTGATCGCCGAGGAGCCGGCGGCCTACGGGTACGAGGCGGAGGACCGCCATTTCGTGCGCGCTTTTCTGACCGGCCAACGGCCGATGTTCACCTTCGATGATGGTGTGGAAGTGATGCAGATCCTGATGACCGCCTACATGAGCGCGGCGAAGCGACGCACGCTTGATTTCCCTCCGCGCGGGCTCGATTCGTTCGTGCCCGACGTGGCGAAAGGAAAGTGGAAGCCCTGAAGCCGATCTAGAGCGGCCGCGGCTCCGGCACTCTCTCCACCGCCGCGACCGGGGTCGCAGCGGTCGGACGGAAGAGCAGCGCAAAAATCACGAGGATGATCGCGGCCCCGGCGGCGGGCACCATCCAGATCGAACGCCAGTCGTGCGTCGCCACGCCGTTCGGGCCGACCGTCGCATACGCATCCACGACGCGACCGGAGGCCCAAGATCCGATGAACAGCCCGACGCCCAGCGTCACGAACGCGATCAGCCCCTGTGCCGCGGCGCGAATCCGCACACCCGCGCTCTGATCGACGTAAATCTG
>JBGPLS010000117.1:0-10056 GCA_041486565.1 Gemmatimonadaceae bacterium | reverse complement strand
CCGGCGAGCGCGAGGGCCGCGAAATGATCGTCAATGTCGGGCAGGTCGTATACGCCGTAAGAATCATCCGTCCGATGGCCTCCATCGGCGCCATGAAGCGTTACTCCTGTCCCGGGCTCGCGTACCGTGAAGCTGGTCGTGTCGCGCGCGAGTCCCTCACCAGTAGCCTTGAGGTACGCCTCCTTGCGGACCCAGGTGCGGAAGAAGAAAAGCGTGCGCTCAATCCCCGAGAGGGTCCCAAGCGTCCGCGCCTCTTCGCCGGAAAAGAAGTGCCGCGCGACTCGCTCGATGTCTTCATGACGTTTGAGCTGTTCGAGGTCGACCCCAACCTCGCGACTGGAGATGGCGCACAACGCTAGATCACCGCAATGCGAGAGATTGAAGTGCAGCGCACCAGTCATGGCATCACACGCGACAACAGGTTTTCCTCCGGGGCGGACGATGAACCTCACACTGCGAGGCTCCGCGCCCGAGTATTCGGCGAGCAGTCTGCGGAGCGTTGCGCGCGCGACGACGAACCGGCGTCGATCGCGTTCGGCGCGGAACATACGGGCGCGACTCTGCTCTGCCGGATCGAGCAGTGCGTGCAGCGCCGCCACTTCGCCCGGTGGACGGGCGAGGGGAATCCGCCACACATCCGCGCCTGCCTGGATCACCTTGTCACCTCGTCGATAAAGGCACGCAGCTCCTGCGCGACGAACCTGAAATGCTCTCTCAACATCGTCTGGTGATTGCCGGGCACGATTCGCCAGTCGAGCGCGGAAGTCAGGTGGGCCCATGTGCCAGTTGGATTCCATGGAGGATTTCCCGGTTCCTCAGCCGGCCAGATCATCGTCACACGACCGGGATACGCCTGGGGCCTATAGTTCATCCATGCGTCCCACCAATGACCTCTGTGCGCAGCCACCTGCTCGTCCGGCGATAAACGACATGCGTTCGCGGCCTCCTGCTCCTCAGCTGACGGCATGGGACGCGCTCGGCTGAACCGCGCGGAAATCCGTTTCCGGGTCTCGCTGCCCACGTACCCCATCAGCCAGCGAGTGGCTCGCACCAGGCGGCCGAGCTGCTGCCGCGACGAGGAGCGCCGCTGTTCCTCCCATATTTGCCCAATGGTGTGTCGGAGGTACTGGCCCGCGCTCGAAGCTTCCGTAGCGTGGTACATCTCGGGGACGCCGCCAAGGACGGCCAGTCGCCGCATTGTCCGGTAACCCAGATGCAGCGGGATTCGCGCGACCGGGTGCATGATGGCAACCAGCGGGACGCTCTCACCGAGAGCCAGCAGCTGCCGCGCGATCTCCAGAGCGAGCCAGGCGCCGAAGCAGTTGCCGGCGAGCAGATACGGCCCCGTCGGCTCTTCGGCACGGATCCGCTCGACGAGCTCTGTCGCGACGCCCTCGACAGTTACCGGCGCATCGAAGATGGGAGTGCGAACGATGTAGATCGGCTGCTCAGCGTCCAGATAGTCCCGGAGCGCATGCGCGTAGCGTCCCCCGCCGGGAGGCTGCCCGTGCAGATAGAAGATCGGAGGTCGGGCGCCTCCCTTCTGCAGCCTGAGGATCGGCGATGTATGAGCTACCGCCCCGGGCGACGCGACCCCCGACATGAGTGCAGCCATCGCGGCGATCGTGGGCTCGGCGTAGAGCGCGCGAAGACTTACCGCCTCACCAATCTCGTTGGCGACGCGCTGCAGCATACGGACTGCGAGCAGAGAGTGCCCACCGAGATCGAAGAAGGAATCGCGGATGCCGATTTCGTGCAGCTCGAGCAGGTCCCGCCAGATAGTGGCGATGCTGCGCTCGAGGTCGTTCCGCGGCGCGTCGTCGTCCGGCACGGATGACTGGATGCCACTGGATGCGTCTGGGAGTGCGGCGCGGTCCACCTTTCCGTTCGTGTTGCGCGGCATCGCCTCCAGCGGAATGATCACCGCGGGGACAAAGTGCGATGGCAGTCGATTCTCGAGCGCGCGGCGGAGCTCGAGCGGCGTGACGGTCCGGTCGTGGAGCACGACGTAGGCGATGAGCCGCTTCTCCCCGGCCGCATCCTCGTGCGCCACGACGATGCTTTCCTTCACTGCCGGCAATCGGTCCAGTGTAGCCTCGATTTCTCCCAGCTCGACTCGCACACCGCGAATCTTCAGCTGATGATCGCGCCTCCCGATGTACTCGATAATGCCGTCGGCGCCGAAGCGAGCCATGTCGCCGGATCGGTAGACGCGCTCACCACTCTCCCGGCGGAACGGGTGAGGGATGAAGCGTTCGGCTGTGAGCGCCGGGCGGTTGAGGTAGCCGCGCGAGACCGGGACGCCGCCGATGTAGATCTCCCCCGCGACACCGACCGGAACAGGTTCCAACCCGGAATCGAGGATGTATATCTCCGCGTTCGCCTGCGCGCGTCCGATAGGCACCGAGCGTCGGTGGCTCTCACGTTCACATGTCCAGGCCGTCACGGTGATAGAGGTCTCCGTAGGTCCGTAGACATTCACAAGCTCGACGCGCGGCATGCTGGACAGGACGCGTTCCTGGAGCGCGGGCGAGAGCACCTCGCCGATTGCCGTGATTCGCCTGAGGTGCCCGCACTGAGTGAAGCCCGATTGATCCATCATCACCTGAAGCACGGACGGCGTGCTGCAGAACATTGCGATCTCGTGTTCGGCGATGACCTTGACCAAATACGCGGGATCGCGCTGTCCGCCTGGACGAGTGAGGTACACTCGCGCGCCCACGATCAACGGCCAGAACACCTCCCAGGCAGCTCCGTCGAATCCGAGAGACGTCTGCTGCAGAGTGCAATCGTTCTTTTCCAGCGGGTAACGGCTCTGCATGTCGAGCAGGTTGTTGGCAATGCCCCGGTGCGTACTCAGCACGCCCTTCGGCACGCCTGTCGACCCGGACGTGTAAAGCAAACAGGCGACGGCGTCGGCTTCTTGCGCGACCGGAGGTGGCGTGTCGCCACCTCCGAGTCCGCCCAGGTGGTTCGCATCGATCATGAGCATGGCGTGTGAGCCGAGCACGGACGCGCCTGCATGATCGGCCAGGAGCAGCGCGGGACTGCAGTCCTCGAGCATCATGGCGAGGCGGTCCCGCGGGTACTCTGTGTCGAGCGGCACGAAGGCCGCGCCGGCCTTCCATGCTGCAAGGACCGAGACGACCAGCTCCGGGGAGCGCTCCATGCACACTCCTACGAGCGACCCTGGGCGCACATCGCGCAGCACGAGCTCGTGGGCAAGAGCATTGGCACGACGGTCGAGCTCACGATATGTCAGCTCGCCGGTCTCGCTCTCGAGAGCGATGGCATCGGGTGTGGCGTGCACCTGGTCTTCGATCAGCTCGTGCAGATGAAGACGGGCGGGGAGCTCGCGCGCGGTGTCGTTCCACTCGACGAGAATTTTCCTGCGCTCCTCTGCCGTGAGAAGCGAAAGGCGTCCCGCGGTCTCGTCGGGCGACGCGGCAATGGCTTCGAGAAGAGTTCCGAAATGCGCCAGCAGACGCGACGCAGTGCATTCATCGTATAGCTCGGCGCTATACCGCAGCTCGCACTCCCGGCCCTCGCCGCGCTCGCTGACTTCGAGGTCCAGGTCGGTGACGCAGCAACCGTTGAACATGTCGACGGCGTGCACCTCGAGCCCCGGGAGCGACGGCCGAACGAACGGCATGTTCCGGAAATTGAATAGCGCTTGCGGTACGTGCGCCCGGCGAGCGCCAGGGGGCGACGGCAAGGCGTCCAGCAGGACGCCGAGCGGGACATCCTGATGGTCGTGCGCCTCGAGCATCGCGATGCGCACACGCGCGAGGAGCTCGCGGAATGTCATCTCGCGATCGACCGCAACGCGCACCGGGACCGTACTGGAGAAGAGTCCGATCAACCCTTCGACGTCGGCGCGCGTGCGACCTGCGATCGACAGGCTGACAATTACATCGGACTGGCCGGTGAGTCGGGCGAGGAGGAGATGGAATGCCGCGAGCATCGTCATCGCCAGCGTCGCACCCTCTTGTCGCCCGATGGACTCGAGCGCCTCGACGAGCTCGGGACGAAGTGATATCGTGACGCGTCCGCCTGCCATGCTCGGAAGGTCCGGTCGCGGGCGGTCGGCTGGCAGCTCCAGCTCGACAGGCGCGCCAGCCAGTCGCTCGCGCCACCAGGCAGCGTGGCGCCCGCCCTCCGCCGCGCCTTCCTGCTCGCGCTGCCAGGCCGCAAAGTCCCGGTACTGCGTCGGCAACTCCGGCAATGGCGACGGATCACCGGCCGCAAACGCCCCGTAGAGGGCACGCAGCTCCTCGACAAGGATTCCGTCCGACCATCCGTCGGCTGCGATGTGATGCGTATTGATGAACAACGTTTGGTCGGAATCGGCGACGCGAAGGATTCCCGCGCGGAGCAGCGGGCCCGCGGCAAGATCGAACGGCCGCCTGGCTTCCGCATCGAGCAGCTCGCGCACACGCGCCTCACGCGCGCCTTCGGGAAGCGCCGACAGATCCGTCACCGGCAGCGGAATAGTGTCGATCGGGAATGTATTCTGAGCAGGTATTTCGCCGTTCATGGCGATGCGTGACCGGAGAACCTCGTGGCGGCGCACGATTTCGGAAATCGCTCGCTGCAACGCGGTGTGGTCGAGGCTGCCGATCAGTCGCATCGCCATCGGGCGATTGTATGCGGCCGCGGCTGGATAGAGCTCCGTGAAAAGCCAGACTATCTGCTGGCCGGACGACAGCGGTGTGGAGACGCGATCGGGATCCCGGCGGATCTGGCCCCGCCGTTGCGCGGCGGTATCGGCACGCTGCTCGATGAGCGCCAACGCCGCAGCCGACAGGACCGGTTGCTCTGCCTGAGCGTCAGTGAATCGAGTTTCGCGGATCATGAGCCCGTCGAACCATCGATGGAATTATCCGGCGTCACCGCGATGCACTCCGCCGCGAGTGCATCTTCGACGACGGATGCGAGTCCCGCGACGGTGGGATTATCGAAGAAACTCAACAGTGATACGTCGACGCTCAGTGTATCGCGCACCCGGGCGACGAATTGCGTCGCGAGGGCCGAGTCCCCGCCGGCGTAAAAGAAATTCTCGTTCACGCCGGGGCTGTCGCTTCGCATCAACGTTGCCCAAATGCTGGCCAGAATCTCCTCGACCGGCGAGCGCGGGGCCACATGTTCGACTATGAATGTGGGTCGTGGCGAAGCATCGAACGAAATGCCCAGACGCTCGGCGAGTCCGGTCCGCTGTGGCTTTCCGGTCGGACCGAGGGGAATGGAGGATGCGAAGATCACGCGCCGCGGCACCTTGAAGTGAGCCAGATGCAGCCCGACAAATTCGCGAAGCTTTCGCTCGGTGACTTCCATGTCCCGGCGCACCACCACCACGGCTGCGACTTCCTCGCCCAGTGATGCATCGGGGGCGGAGAACGTGAGCGCCTGCTCGACTGCGGGATGCGCCATCAGCGCCTCGTCAACTTCGAGCGGTGAGATCTTCTCGCCACCGCGATTGATCAGCTCTTTCAGCCGTCCGAGGATTACAAGATATCCGTCGTCGTCGAGAACTCCTTCGTCGCCGGTGCGTAGCCATCCGCCGGTGAACGCTGCCGTGTTCGCCTTCGGGTTTCGCAGGTATCCCGAGGTAACGTTTGGACCCTGAATCGCAATCTCGCCGCGCACTCTCGCGGGCAGCGTCCGTCCGTCGGCGTCGAGCACCGTTATTTCCGGACCGGCCGCGCGGCCCACGGTGCCAGGCTTCCGCAGGCGAGGCGGAAGGGGGTTGCTTGCCATCTGATGCGCAGCCTCGGTCATACCGTACGCTTCGATGACCGGAACACCAAACGTCTTCTCGAGCTCCTCGAGCGTCGCTCGCGGAAGAGCAGCCGATGACGAACGGATGAAACGCAGCACCCCCGATGAGATCGTTGCACTGTGCGCGGCAGCACGTGACAAAACCGCACGATGCATCGTCGGCACCGCCGTGTACCAGGTCGGACGAAACTCAGCGAGCCAGTCGAAGAAACTCGCTCCTACGAAACCGGGTGTGCACACCGCGCTGCCACCCGCCTGCAGTGATGAGAGCAAAGCAGCAACCAGCCCATGGATGTGGAAGAGCGGCATCACGTTGAGGCAGCGATCCGCCGGAGTGAGCTCGAGCGCCGCCCCGATGTGACGGGCCGACGCGCAGAGATTCGCATGCGTGAGCGGCACGATCTTGGGACGCGACGTCGTGCCCGACGTATGCAGCACGAGCGCAATGTCGTTTTGATGAGGAGCCTGGATGTCCGGTTCGACATCGCCGGCCGGCCCGCCTTCGAGCGAGAACAGCCCTGCAGGATCGCTCGGGTCCCAGGTGAGCTCGACGATCGGGATGCCGCCGCTACCAGCCACGTCGCGTGCGGGTGAGTCCAGGGATGACGCGATCACCAGCGCTTTCGCAGGAAGGTCGGACAGGTAAAACGCGAACTCGTCCGCCTGGTACGCAGGATTGAGCGGCGCGCAGATGGCGGCTGCGCTCACGGACAGAAATGTCGTCGCCATCTCCGGCCCGTTCGGGAGGACGACGGCGACGATGTCGTCTCGCGCGATACCGAGGCGTCGAAGGCTGGCCGCCGTCCTGACGACGTGCGCCTTCAGCGTTCCGTAATCGAGCGGCGTCCGCCCCGGGGCGTAAAGAGCGTGCGCCTCAGGCGCAGATCGACCGCGCTCTTCCAGGTTCTGTGGAATGCTCATATGTGCGTAACGCGTCGAGCCACAGATGGGGGCCGTGATGCGCGACGCCCAAGATCCCTACCGGCGTTCGACCATGGACCTGCGCTCAGTCATCTGGAGCGTCCGGAATGACGTAGCGCGGGGGAGCGGGGGGTAACGCGGCAGCGACCGAGTCTGGACGGTTGCGCCGCCGAATGTCGGCGTTCACCGCGACGAACAATCCGGTAAGACAGTAGGCCATAGCCGGCAATCCAAGTCTCACTCCGACATTCGCCACGGCGAGTGCGACGGAAATTGCTCCGGCGACGACGAAGCACAGATAATGAAGGCCATCCGATACTGCGTCGTAGACTTCGATCTCGCTCAGTGCTCGTGCTTTCGCGCTCCGGATGGCGTGCATATAGAGCAGTGCGATACAGCAGAACACGACCATCCAGCCAAGCCCATAGATCACGAACAGGTTTCTGAGCTGGTTCGGGCCGAAGGGAACCTCGAGGTCGCCGGTCATGAACACCGTCACCAGCGATCCGGCGATGAGCCTGACCGGATACGCGTAAAACAGGATCGTGAAAAGAAACATCCCGTTCACGGCGACAGTGAACGCGTCGTCGAGAGGATGGCGTCGGAAGAAATTCTTGTGAGCAACCCAGATTAGCAGCAGAGCCGTAAAGGTGAGAGCAAACGGGATGAATCCGCTGAGATTCTCGATGAGCTCGTTATAGCCTTTCGGCACGTCGAGGCTCAGAGTGAGCAGCACTCCGACGAACGCGATTGTCGCGTCGCTGAACGCCTCCAGCCGACTGCTGCGGCGTGCAAATATCATGGTTGCGCCCGGATCTCAGCCTGCGCGGGGAGCACCTGCGTCATTTCGGTCAGATCCATTTCCAGCACCTCCCTTGCCAGCAATAGACTTGCCTGAATAGCGTCGCATTTCACTCATGACAAACGATAGAGATAAAACGGGTTGATCGCAACGCGACCCGTGCGAGCATGCGAAAGCCGGGACTCGAACCCGGACGGGTTGCCCCACTGGATCCTAAGTCCAGCGCGTCTACCAGTTCCGCCACTTCCGCGTCCAAACATTATAGCGACTGATGTTGCACGAAGCGAAACCGCCCTCGTGCACCGGGCACGAGGGCGGTTCGCTCAGGTCGCGCGGAAAACTTCCGCGACGACCGTCAATATGGGATCGCGCGAGTTGTACTCCTCGCTCAGTCGCCGACCTTGATGTTCACAACGCGCCCGCTTCCTTCCTGACCGAGCGTCGTGACATTGAGGCTGATGTACTGACCCGGTTTTACCCGTTGAAGAACCTGCTCGAGATCGGCCGGCGTGCGGATGGCACGGCGAGGACCAGGATAGAGCAGCTCGAAGATGACGTCTCGTGCCTGCAGCTTCTGGTATGCCGGTCCGAGCGGAACGACATCGGTGACCATGACGCCGCGCTGATTGGGCGCCAGCTTGGCCTGCGCTGCGATTGCCTCGGGCACCGTCTGCAGTGAGATACCGAGCGTCGGATTCGGTGAGCCTGTGTTCGACGCCGGCGCTACCGGCGCAACCTGCGCCGTCCGCGTTGCATCCTCGAGCTCGGTCAGGCGGACGCGGAACGTCTTCTTCTGCCCGTACCGCATGACCTCGATCTCGATGGTCTCTCCCGGCGCATGGTTTCTCACGATGCGCTGGAGCGTGCTCACACGATCCACATCCTTGCCATCGGCGGTGATGATGATGTCGCCCGCCTGCACGCCGGCGCGCGCCGCGGCGCTGGTCGCCGCAGTACCGAAGCCCTCGACCTTCGCTCCGCGAATTTCCTTCATCCCTGCCACCGCCGCGTCTTCCGGCGTGACCTCATTGATCTGGATGCCGAGTACCGCCACACGGACGCGGCCATGGGCGATGATGTCCTCCATCACCTTCTTCGCGAGCGTAATTGGAATCGCGAATCCGTAACCGGCGTTCACCCCCGTCGGGCTGGCGATTGCGCTCGTGATTCCAATGACCTCGCCCCGCGAATTGACGAGCGGTCCGCCCGAGTTGCCAGGATTGATCGCGGCATCCGTCTGGATCAAGTCGCTGATCGAATAGTTCGGACCATTTCTCCGAGCCAGCAGGCCCGGCAGGCTGCGCCCCTTGGCGCTGATGATCCCGGCGGTCACCGTGAAGTCGAATCCGAGGGGATTGCCGATCGCCAGCACCCACTCGCCGACGCGGCTGCTGGCGTCGTTTCCAAGCGGAAGTGTGGGGAAGTCGCTGCCGTTGATCTTGATGACGGCGATGTCGGTCGTCGGATCATTGCCTACGACCTTCGCCTTGAACGTGCGATGATCGAGCAGCGACACGGTCACCTGATCGGCGACCGTCGTGCGGTCGCTCATCGTGACGACGTGATTGTTCGTCAGGATGTAGCCGTCCTTTGAGACGATGAACCCTGACCCTGAGCCGCCTTCGACCTGCGGTACCTGCTGCCCGAACTGGTCGAAGAAATCCTCCATGCCGGGCGGAATCGTCATTCCCGGCGGGAGCGCGTGACGGCGCTGGCTCGTTTGCGAGGGCCGGCTTTCCGCCGAAATGGAAACGACTGCCGGCGTCACGTGATCGGCGATCGCGACAAAAGCGTTGCTCGCTTCGGCCATTGGAGCCGTCGAGGCGGAGCTCGGCCGTGTCTGCGCAAAGCCGAGGCGCGAGAGATCGAGTCCACCGGATGCGATGATGAGGCCACCGAGGAAGGCAACGACCACAGCCACTCCCCACCGGGCACGAGATGAAATTGAAGACATATAGCCAGCTACCTTCCAAAAAAGGGTTCAGTATATAAATGTAAGACACCGGCCGCCCCCGTCAGGTTGCGGCCGGCGTCCGTACAGCTTTCTTACTTCTTGTCGTCGACGATCTCGTAGTCGGCTTCGACCACTTCTTCGGCCTTGGCGGCGGCCCCGCCATCCTCCGCCTGAGCGCCCGTCGGGGCGGCCGGGGCGCCCTCGTCGGTACTCTGGGCCTGCTGCTGGTAGAACGACTGTCCTGCCTCGCTGAAGACCTTGCTCAACTCTTCCTGGGCTCCCCGGATCTCTTCCATGTCGTCGCCACGGAGCGCCTTGCGGGCACGTTCGACGGCGGCGTCGATCCTGGTCTTGATGTCCGGCGCCACCTTGTCGCCCCACTCCTTGACGTTCTTTTCGACTTCGTAAGTCATCGAGTCGAGCCGGTTACGAGCGTCGATCGCCTCACGAGCCTTCTTGTCCTCGGCGGCGTTCTTCTCCGCGTCCTTGACCATCCGGTCGACCTCGGCGTCCGACAGACCACTGGAAGCCTCGATCCGGATCTTCTGCTCCTTGCCCGTGGCCTTGTCTTTCGCGGTCACGTGGAGGATGCCGTTGGCGT
>JBGPLS010000116.1:0-10093 GCA_041486565.1 Gemmatimonadaceae bacterium | reverse complement strand
CTTCCGCTGGCGACAGCCTGGATGGTGATGCAGGCGCGGCTGGTGCATGCCCGTCGTCTGTCGCATCTCGGCACTCCGCAGATGATTGCGCGCCTCGCTCCGGCGACTGTCCGCGCGTCGCGATGGCGGCCTTTTCGTCTTGGGTTCGCCGTCTTGTTCGCGGCGATCGCATTCGCGGGGCCGCGATGGGGGATCGAGCGCACGGTGGTCAAGCAGGCGGGCATCGACGTCGTCCTCGCGCTCGACGCTTCGAACTCCATGCTGGCCCGCGATGAAAAGCCCGACCGTCTCACGAAAATGAAGGAGGTCGTGGACCGCCTGCGCGACCTTTCGCGCAGCGACCGGTTTTCGTTAGTGGCTTTTGCCGGATCGAGCTATGTCCTTAGTCCACTGACAGTTGACGATGCTGCCCTAAACTTGTTTCTAGATAATCTCGACCCCACGGTCGTGAGCCAGGCCGGAAGCTCGGTTGGCAGCGCGATCACGATGTCGCTGCGTCTCCTCCAGTCGTCGAAATCCGATGCCGAGCGCGCGATTGTGGTGATGAGCGACGGTGAGGGGTTCGAGGACAAGCAGGCGGTCGTCGATGCGGCGAAGCAAGCTGCGGACGCAGGCATAACGGTGATCACCGTCGGCTTCGGTACGCTTGCAGGTGCCACGATTCCGGTGCGCGAGAACGGTGTCGTGACCGAGAAGCGAGACCAGAATGGACAGGTGGTGGTGACACATTACACCCCCGACCTGCTTCGCGCCGCCGCCGAGGCGGGGCGCGGGGTGTTCGTCGAGCCGACGAATCCCGATCGTGCCGCTGCCGCCCGCCAGCTTCTCGCGAGGCTTCGTACACAGCAGCGATCCATTACAACCGGCAGCAACCTGGCGCAGCAGTTTCAGCTCTTTCTCATTCCCGCACTTTTCCTGTTACTGCTCGACACGCTACTCGGCGCACGGCAGGCACGGCGGCGGCGGCGCATGGCCGCGCCGGCCATGACCGCAGCGGCCGCCGCGGCGCTGGTCGCCGGCGGATGTCATTTGCCGGCGAGTCGCGATCGCGCGGCGATCGAGACTTACAATCATGCGACCGCGCTCATCGCAAAGCCCGACTCGATGCTCGCCGCTGTTCCGCTGCTGCATCGGGCGGCTGAATCGGAGGACACCGCCGTGAAGTACCGCGCGGGGTTCAACGAAGGCTATGTTCATCTCGCGGTCGGACTTCGCACGAAGGGCGACTCGGCGAACACTCCGCTCGACAGCGCGCTTGCCGTCTACAAGCGCGTGCTGTTGATGCGTTCCGATGACTTCGATTCCAAGTGGAACTACGAACTGGCGCTGCGCAAAAAGAAGAACAATGGCGGGGGCGGGGGCGGAGGTGGTGGAGGCGGCGGTGGTGCGCCCAAGCCTCAGCCGTCGCCGGCGTCCTCTCCGGATCAGAAGCCCGCACCCCGGCCGATTCCCGGGATGAACGAGCAGCGCGCCGAGCAGATTCTCAACTCGATGGAGAAGGAGGAGCAGGACGTGCAGGGCCGGCAGCAGCGCAAGAACGTCCCGAAGCCGCCGCCCGCGGGAAAGGATTGGTAGCGCGTTGGCGCTGATCCGCGTTCTGCCCAGCGCAGTGGCCGACCAGATTGCCGCCGGCGAAGTTGTCGAGCGTCCGGCGTCGGTCGTGAAGGAGCTGGTGGAGAATGCGCTCGACGCCGGCGCGACGTCGGTCGAGGTCGCCGTCGAGGAAGGGGGGCACAAGCTGATTCGGGTGAGCGATGACGGCTCGGGAATGGACAGCGAGGATGCGGCGCTCGCCCTCGTTCGGCACGGAACGTCGAAGATCCGCACCGCGGCCGACCTCGTGGGCGTTTCGAGCTTCGGATTCCGCGGCGAGGCGCTGCCGGCAATCGCGTCGGTCTCGCGATTCGAGATGGAGACATCTCCGGCAGATGGCGAAGGCATCGCTCTCGAGGCGACGGGTGGGATGGTTACCGCGACGCGGGACGCGGCGCGGAGGCAGGGAACGACCGTCAGCGTCGCGCAGCTTTTCTACAACGTGCCGGCGAGGCGGAAGTTCCTGCGAAGCGCGCGCTCCGAGTGGCGGGCCATCACCGAAGCGCTCAACAGCGAGGCGCTCACTCGCCCTGACGTCCGTTTCTCTCTCTCTCACGACGGCAGGAACGTGCTTTCGCTGCCCGCTGTCTCGGGGCTGCGCGCGCGAGTGAGTGGAATCTGGGGCGGTCGTTACGCGGGTGCCCTGCTCGACGTCGATGACGTCGCCGGTGTGGTCCACGTCAGCGGACTCGTCGAGCGTCCGGCTGATGTCGGCACGACGACCCGCCGCGTTTTCGTCGCGGTTAACGGTCGGGCAGTACGCGACAATGGAATAGTCCGCGCTGCGGAAGCGGCGTATCGCTCGACGATATCGGCCGGGCTCAGGCCGTCGCTCTTTCTGAGCGTGCGCCTTCCCGCTGAAGCAGTCGATGTGAACGTCCACCCGGCGAAGGCGGAGGTGCGCTTCCGCGATCGCTGGCCGATCGAGCGCGCCGTCGAATCGGCGGTACGGCGTGCGCTCGGCACCTTCGACAGCTCGGCAATGATGGGCGGAAGTCGTTACTCGCCCATTCCGCGTGGCGGCACGGATTTCAGGAGTCCTCCGGTGGAAGTGGGAATCCTTATGTCAACGGGCGTGGAAACCGAGCCGCTTTTTTCCGCGACCGCAGAGGCCGGCGCTGCGGACGCGGCCAGCTCGGTCGAGCGTGCTGAAGTGACGCGAGTCCGCGAAGAGATTCCTCCGCTCTTTCAGTTCAAGCGCACTTACGTTGCCTTCGAGCATGCGGATGGTTTGGTCCTGATAGACCAGCATTCAGCGCACGAGCGGATTCTCTACGAGCAGTTCATGCGGCTGCTCGAGACGGGCCAGGCCCCGGCGCAGCGTCTCCTCCTGCCGATCACTCTTCACCTCGGCCCTGCGGAGGGCGACGCGTTCGAGGCAAACCGCGAGTACCTCGAGCGCATCGGATACGAGGTCGAGGGATTCGGCGGCAACACCTTGATCGTCAACAGCGTTCCGATGCCGCACGCGCGGTTCGACGCCGAGCGCTGCCTGCGCGAGACTCTCGACGCGCTGACCGGGGACCGGGTCGCCGGAACCGCGACCCGCCACGAGCATCTCGCGGCGACGGTCGCGTGCAAAGCGGCGATAAAGGCGGGTGAGGAGCTTTCGCTTCCGGAAATGCGCTCGCTCTTCGCCTCACTTCGCGATACCGATCTTCCGGCGCACGATGTCCACGGCCGCTCTACCATCGTGCAGCTCACCTGGGACGAGCTCGACCGGCGCTTTGGCCGGAGATAGCATCCGCGTCATCTGCGGCCCCACTGCCGCGGGGAAGTCGGAGATCGCGATTCGCGTCGCGATCGAGTACGGAGCGACGATCATCAGCGCCGACTCGAGGCAGATCTATCGTGGGTTCGACATCGGGACCGCCAAGCCCGGCCCGAGCGAGATGCGAATCGTTCCACATCGCGGCATCGACGTTGCCGATCCGACCGAGCGATACTCGGCCTCCGCCTGGGCGGCGGCCGCGAAGGGATGGATCGAGAAGGCCGAGGATTCGCGACGTGCGCCACTCGTCGTCGGTGGGACCGGCCTTTACATCCGCGCATTGTTCCATCCCCTCTTCGACGCGCCGGCTGCGGATCCGGAGCGGCGGGCATCTCTCGCTCAGGTGATGGATCGGTTGCCGCTCGCCGAGCTACGGCGCTGGTGTGGAGTGCTCGATCCCGGCAAGGTGCACCTCGGCCGCACGCAACTGTCGCGCGCCATCGAGACGGCACTTCTGTCGGGGCGAAAGCTGAGCGATCTCCAGCGCCAGTCGGCCGGCGAGCAAGCCGCATTGGAGCCGGCATTCAGCCCCCACTATCTCGTCGTCGACCCCGGGCCACGACTCGCGGCACGAGTCGAGAGTCGAGTGGACGCGATGCTCGATGCCGGCTGGGCGGACGAGGTGCGATCGCTGGCAGGGCATGTCCCGGAGGAGGCGCCAGCCTGGAAAGCCAGCGGATACAGTGTCGTACGGGCGCTCGTGGCGGGTGACATCGATTTGTCATCGGCGAGGGAGCGGATCATTATTGAGACGCGACAATACGCGAAACGGCAGCGGACGTGGTTCCGGCATCAGCTCGGTGCGGCCAGCGTCACGCGCGTGGATCCGGATGATCCTGGATGCGCGGCGGCTGTCGAACGGTGGTGGAAGGAGCTCTCGTGAAGATTGGCATTACCTGCTATCCCACTTATGGCGGGTCGGGGGCGGTCGCGACCGAGCTGGGCATCGCCCTCGCCGGTCGAGGTCACGAGATCCATTTCATCACGTACCGCCAGCCGTTCAGGCTGCCGGCCTTTCTTCCCAACGTCTTCTTTCACGAAGTGGACGTCGGCCGGTATCCGCTGTTCGAGTTCCCGCCCTACGACCTTGCGCTTGCCGTGCGAATGCACGAGGTGGTACTCGCCCACGGCCTCGAGATCCTGCATTGCCACTATGCCATCCCTCACGCCACCAGCGCGTGGATCGCGCGCGAGATGCTCCGCCAGCAGCACGAGGACGTCAAGGTCATCACCACGCTTCACGGCACGGACATCACGCTCGTCGGCCAGGATCCGTCGTTCAACGCGATAACGAAATTCTCGATCGAGAAGTCGGACCGGCTGACGGCCGTCTCGGAATTTCTTCGCCGCGAGACTTATAACGCGTTCGGGTGCACGTCCTGCGATGTGAAAGTGATCAACAACTTCATCGATCCAGCCGTCTACAATCGCGAGCGCTATACGTCGCTGAGGGACCAGTTCGGCCGCACTCATCCTGTGCTGATGCACATCTCGAACTTCCGGCGCGTGAAACGGGTGCGCGACGTCGTCGGAATCTTTGCCCGGGTAAACGCCGAACTTCCGAGCCGCCTCATCATGGTCGGTGACGGACCGGACCGCGTTGCAGCCGAAGACGAGACGCGCCGGCTCGGCGTTGAGACTTCGGTCTCATTCCTCGGCAAGATCGACAACGTTGCTCCGCTGCTGGCGACGGCCGACCTCTTTCTCCTTCCCACCGAGAGCGAGTCGTTTGGATTGAGCGCTCTCGAGGCGCTCGCCTCTGGAGTTCCGGTCATCGGTACGAGGGCCGGCGGATTGCCCGAGGTCGTGCGCGACGGGGAGACGGGATTTCTCTGTGAAGTGGGCGACGTGGAGGGGATGGCTCGCATCGCGCTCGAGCTTCTCAGCGATCCAGAACGCTGGCAGGCAATGAGTACCCTCGGTGCGGCCGACGCGCGCGCGCGGTTCTCCGAGGCCGAGATCGTGACACAGTATGAGCAGATGTACAAGACCTCTCTCGCAAGCGATTCGGTGACATGACCGTCTTCCAGGCGCTCGTGCTCGGGATCCTGCAGGGACTCACCGAGTTCCTCCCCATCAGCAGCTCGGCGCACCTGTCGCTCACCCCATGGTTTTTCGGCTGGACCGACCCCGGGCTGGCATTCGACGTCGCGCTCCATTTCGGCACGCTCGTGGCTGTGCTCTGGTATTTCCGGAAGGAGTGGGGAGAGCTGATCTCTGCGGCGATCTCGATTCTGCGCAAGCGACGTATCGAGACTGTCGAGGAGAAACGCGCCGTCTTCCTGATCCTGGCGACGATACCGGGCGCCATCGGTGGGCTGCTGCTCTAGAAAAAGGCGGAAAGCGCATTTCGCGCTCCTGCGCTGACCGCCACTGCGTTGATCGCGATGGGCATCGTTCTCTGGGCAGTCGACAGATTCTCGCGGATGAATCGCGAGCTCGGCACGATGCGCTGGCTCGACGCTCTGCTCATCGGCATTTCGCAGGTCTTCGCGCTCATTCCCGGCGTTTCCCGGTCCGGATCGACGATCACCGTCGGACGGCTGCTCAAATTCGACCGGCAGAGTGCCGCCGTGTTCAGCTTCCTCATGAGCATGCCGATCATTGCCGCTGCAGTAGTGCTGAAGGGGCCGGACGTGTTGCGAAGCAGCGGCGTCACGGCGCCGCTCGTTGTCGGCGTGCTCTCGGCGGCAATCAGCAGCTGGCTCGCGATTGCGATTCTCCTTCGCTACGTCGTGCGCCACAGCTATGGAATCTTTGCCGCGTATCGCGTGGTGCTCGGAATCGTCGTGCTCGTGATTCTCTACACGCGTGGCTGACGATTACTGTCTCGACGGATATTCGGCGACGGAGCTTGCCGGCGAGCTGGGACTGCCGCGAGTGGAGCTGCTGGAAGAGACGCGCTCGACCCTGGACATTGCGCATCGTCTCGCTGCTGACGGCGCGCGAGGCGGAACGCTCGTTCTCGCCGACAGGCAGACGGAGGGCAGGGGACGCAGCGGATCGCGCTGGTTGTCGGCGGCGGGGGCGGGTCTCTGGATCACGCTCATCGAGCGACCGGCCGATAGCTCCGGGCTCGGAGTTCTTTCGCTTCGCGTCGGGATCCGGCTTGCCCGCGCTCTGGATCTGTTTGCCGCCGAGCCAATCCGACTCAAGTGGCCGAACGACCTGTATGTTAGCGGCGGAAAAGTCGCCGGCATCCTGATCGAGGCGCGATGGCGGCAGCAGCAGCTCGAGTGGGTCGCGATCGGCATCGGCATCAACGTCGCTGCGCCTGCCGACGTGCCTCGCGCGGCCGGCCTCGATCCTGGTACGCGACGCGTTGAGGTTCTGGCCGAGCTGATGCCGGGTCTCCGTCAAGCCGCCGCGCGCACCGGCGAGCTCACGGCGCGTGAGGTGATCGAGTTCGACACCCGCGACCTCGCACGAGGGCACCGGTGCATCGAGCCCGCACAGGGAACGGTGCAGGGAATCACTGCATCGGGAGAGTTGCTCGTTGCGCTCGCCGACACAGTCGCCAGATTCCGCTCCGGCTCCCTGGTCCTCGACCCCCTCCAATGATCCTCGCATTCGACATTGGCAATACCGAAACAACGGCCGCGCTTTTCGACGGCGAGGCCGTCGGCCCGCATTGGCGGCTGACCACGAATATTCCGCGTACTCCCGACGAGTATGTGCTCCTCCTTCGCTCACTCTTCACCGCGGCGGGGATGGATACCGCGACGGTGACAGGATCTGCCATCTGCTCCGTCGTCCCCCCGGTGACGCAGACGCTGGTCCGCGCCTGCCTCGAATGCTTCGGCCGTGCACCGGCGATAATCGATGCGCACGCGGCGCTACCGGTCCGGCTGGAGGTGGATGAGCCCTTCACCGTGGGTGCGGACCGCATCGCCAACACCCTCGCCGCGAGCCGGCTGCATAAGCGCGATACCATCGTCGTCGACCTCGGCACCGCGACGACCTATGATTGCATCACTGCCGACGGAGCCTTTATCGGAGGGATCATCCAGCCCGGGGTCGGCACATCAGCGGAGACGCTGTTTCGCCGAACGGCGCAGCTTGCGTCTACCGAGCTCGTGCCTCCGCAAAAGGTGATTGGCACGCGCACCGACGAGTGCATCAGGTCGGGCGTGCTCTATGGCGCGGCCGATTCCATTGACGGACTGGTGCGCCGGATCAAGAAAGAGTGGGGCGTTCCGAATCCTCTGGTCATAGCTACCGGCGGTCTTGCCGAGACGTTGCGCCCGTTCTGTGAGACATTCGATGTCGTGGACACATTCCTCACGCTTCAAGGGGTCAGGCTGGGTTACGAGCTCCTCACGGGGTAGCCATTGCAGAAGCCGGAGCGGGCGTTATTCTTTGCCTTGTTCCCACCCAACGTATGGAGGTACACATGTGGCGTAGAGTTTTCTCCAGCCTTGTTGTAGTGGCGGTTATCCTCGGACTCGCCGCAACCGCCGGCGCGCAAAGCAAGGCGACGAAGATTGCGACCGCGATGGCTGCCGCTCCCGCGTCGATCGGGAAAAACGCGACCATCAAGGACTGGCCCGACAAGAGCGGAAACATGGCCCTCCTTCGCGAAGGATCGAACGGCTGGACCTGCCTCCCAAGTCATCCGGCAACGCGAATCCTTACCAACGATGCCATGTGCATGGACGCGAATTTTGGAGATCTCATCGGCGCGATGATGGGCAACAAGCCGCCGGCCCTCAAGGGCGTCGGGTACTCGTACATGCTGACGGCAAACGATTGGGAGAGCAACACTGATCCGATGGGGCAGAAAGAGACGCCCGATAATCAGTGGCACCATGTCCATCCACACGTGATGGTCGCCTACCCCGACAAGGCGATGCTCGCGGGGATTCCGACGCATCCGAGCCTGAACGGGCCCTATGTGATGTGGGCCGATACGCCGTATGCCCACGTCATGTGGCCGGTGAAGTAGCTTCCGCGCGAGTTGGGTGGTTTTCACAAGGGGTGACGGCTTGAATTAGGGCCACTCATCCGATAGCTTAAGGGCTGTTAGCACTCGAAGACGAGGAGTGCTAACAGCCTTTTTTGTCCCCTGTTTCCAGCCATTTCAGCAAGAGGGATGCACCATATGGCCACAAAAACCAGCACGAAGGTAACTCCTCTCTCCGACCGCGTCGTCATTCGCGCGATGGAAGAGACCGAGCAGATGCGCGGCGGGCTCTTCATCCCCGACACCGCCAAGGAAAAGCCGCAGCAGGGCGAGATCGTCTCCGTCGGCCCCGGCAAGTACGAAGACGGCAAGCTCATCCCAATGACCGTCAAGGTCGGTGACAAGGTCCTCTACGGAAAATACAGCGGCACCGAAGTCACGATCGACAACGAGCCGCTCCTGATCTTGCGCGAGTCCGATGTTCTCGCGGTCATCAGCTAACCTGAAACGAAAGAGATACCCACATGGCAGCCAAAGAACTCCATTTCAACGTTGACGCCCGCGCCGCTCTGAAGCGCGGTGTCGACCAGCTCGCCGAGGCGGTCAGGGTCACCCTCGGCCCCAAGGGCAGGAACGTCGTCATCGACAAGAAATTCGGTGCTCCGACGGTTACCAAGGACGGCGTTACCGTGGCAAAGGAAATCGAGCTCTCCGATGCGATCGAGAACATGGGCGCGCAGATGGTAAAGGAAGTCGCGACGAAGACCTCCGATCTCGCCGGCGACGGGACCACGACAGCGACCATTCTCGCGCAGGCGATTTTCCGCGAAGGGTTGAAGAACGTCACCGCGGGCGTAAACCCGATGGCGATCAAGCGCGGTATCGACAAAGGTGTCGCCGCGGTCGTCGAGGAGCTCAAGAAAATGAGTGTCCCGACCACCGGCAAGAAGGAGATCGCCCAGGTGGGTTCGATCTCGGCGAATAACGACAAGGAAATCGGCGATCTGATCGCCGAGGCCATGGAGAAGGTCGGCAAAGACGGCGTCATCACCGTCGAAGAGGCGAAGGGCCTCGAGACGACGCTGGAAACGGTCGAGGGAATGCAGTTCGACCGCGGTTACCTCTCGCCCTACTTCGTTACCGACCCCGAGAAGATGGAAGCCGTCCTCGAAGACGCGCTGATCCTGATCCACGACAAGAAGATCTCGTCGATGAAGGATCTCCTGCCGATTCTCGAGAAGGTCGCCCAGCTCGGCAAGCCGCTGCTCATCATCGCCGAGGACATAGAAGGTGAGGCGCTGGCGACGCTGGTCGTGAACAAGCTGCGTGGCACGCTCCGTGTCTGCGCGGTGAAGGCCCCCGGCTTCGGTGACCGTCGCAAGGCGATGCTGCAGGACGTCGCGGTGCTGACGAATGGCCAGGTCATCAGCGAGGAAGTCGGATTCAAGCTCGAGAACGCCGTCGTCACCGATCTTGGCAAGGCGAAGCGGATTGTCATCGACAAGGACGACACGACGATCATCGATGGCGGTGGTGAGAACGACAAGATTCAGGGCCGCATCAAGGAGATCAAGGCGGCGATCGAGAAGACGACTTCCGATTACGACAAGGAAAAACTGCAGGAGCGCCTGGCGAAGATTGCCGGCGGTGTTGCGGTGATCAACGTCGGCGCAGCGACCGAGAGCGAGATGAAGGAGAAGAAGGCTCGCGTCGAGGACGCGTTGCATGCAACGCGCGCCGCGGTTGAAGAGGGAATCGTCCCCGGCGGCGGTGTGGCGTTCATCCGCGCGCAGCCTGCCCTCAAGAAGCTCAAGCTCGAGGATTCG
>JBGPLS010000115.1:0-10172 GCA_041486565.1 Gemmatimonadaceae bacterium | reverse complement strand
CGTCGCATATGGACGGGAGCACAATCTGTTCGACATTCCGGCGAATTACCGCCTCGACGTCGTCCCGACTCCACCGGTTCTGCGAAGCACGATCGACGCGGCGTATTATCCCGCGCCGCCGTTCAAGAAGACCGGCGTTGGACGCTTTTACCTGACTCCGACCGACAACGATCCGGCCTCGCTCAAGCTGAACAACTTCGCTTCGGTCGCCGACACCGCGGTGCACGAGGGATTCCCGGGGCACGACTGGCACTACAAGTACATGAACGCGCACGCTGACTCGATCTCCAATATTCGGTGGCTCACGCCGGGCGCGGTCGAGGACTCGTCGTCGATGTGGACCGATTCAATGGCGGCCGAAGGCTGGGGACTTTACAGCGAAGAGTTGATGGCCGAGGCAGTGCCAAATCATAAGTACGGGTTCTATTCTCCCGGGGAATTCCTGTACGAGCTTCAGGGACAGCTGCTGCGTGCAGTCCGCATACGGGTGGATATCGGGATCCACACCGGCCGGATGACCTTCGATCAGGCAATCGACTACTTCACCGAGCACGTTACGTTCTTCCCGGGAGCACGAATCAACGCGGCCGGCGATCCCGCGGCGCGCGCGGTGGCCGACAGCGCGTTCCGGGCGATCTACCGGTACTCCAAGTGGCCCACGCAGGCGATCACCTACAACCTCGGCAAGAACGCGATCATCGAGCTGCGCGAAGCCTGCGGGGCGGCGACGGGGGCGGGATTCTCGGAGAAGAAGTTCCACGAACGGTTCATGGGGATGGGGACCGTCCCGGTCTCCTATTTCCGCGACAGCTTCCTCGCGGGGTGCGGTCCGGGGCAATAGAATCCATCTGGCAGCGGGATTCGCCGATTTGCACCGGAGGAGGTGGGGTGACGCGTGGCCAATCCGGAACGTGTAGCGATGAACTACGCACTGTTGTTCGCGGTGGGGATCGTCGGCATGTTCGTCGCCCACCTGCTGGCGTTCCTCGCCTCCCAGGCGGCGGGTGAAACGAGCGTGCTGCCGTACTGGTGGGGATACCCGCTCGTCTTCCCGGCCATTGCGTCGCTCTGGATACATTGGCGGCGAACCTTCTGGCTCAGCACTGCCATCGTGGTCTGCCTCGCACCCACTCTGTATTTCGGCTGGTACGCCGCTAACAGCGTCCCCAGCTCGCTCGGCGAACACCCGTACACGATTCTCTTCGTGACCTTCGCGGCGACGACGGTCATCTCATTTCTCGCCGCGAGGCGGGAACAGCTCCCCAAAACGTGACTACTCGACGCGATTTCCTCTCTGGCCTGGCGAGCGTGAGTCTCGCCACCACCGCCGTTTTCCGCGACACCGCAATCGGAGCGTTGTTTCGCGCCAACACTGTTGCCGGCGACCGCCGGCCGGATGAGCTCGCCGACGACGAGGCATACTGGAGCGAGATCCAGCGCGCGTTCGACACCGACCGCACGATGATCAACCTCAACAACGGTGGCGTGAGTCCGACGCCAAGCCACGTACTCGAGGCGATGATCAGGGACCTGCGCTTCACCAACGAATCGCCGGCCGAACACATGTGGCGTGTTCTCGAGCCGAGGGTCGAGAGCGTGCGCCGCGATCTCGCGCGTGAGTTCGGCTGCGATCCGGAGGAGATGGCGATCACGCGCAACGCCTCCGAGGCGAACGAGATCATGATCATGGGCCTCGATCTGAAGCGTGGTGACGAAGTGGTAGTGACAAATCAGAACTACGGCCGGATGCTCACGTCATGGGACCAGCGTGTTCGCCGCGACGGGATCGTGGTGAAGCCGGTCGCGTTCAAGGTCCCCCCTCCATCGATGGGCTACATCGCCGACCAGATGAAGGCCGCGGTGACGCCGCGGACCCGGGCGATCGAGTTCCCTCACATCACCAACCTCACCGGCCAGATCATGCCGGTGCGGGAGATCGTGGACTTCGCGAGGCCGCGCAACATCGCAGTGCTCATCGACGGCGCGCATGCCTTCGCTCACTTTCCCTTCACCCGCGACGAGCTCGGCGTGGATTACTACGGAACGAGTCTCCACAAGTGGCTGCTCGCTCCGATCGGCACCGGCTTTCTCTACGTGAGAAAGGAAAAACAGAAATCACTCTGGCCGTTGATGGCGGCTGCTACGAGCCAGGACAACGACGTCAGGAAGTACGAGGAGATCGGGACGCATCCCGCCGCCAACCACAATGCGATCTCGGCGGCGCTGGCATTTCATCGCGGAATCGGCGCCGACCGCAAGATCGCGCGACTCCGCTATCTGCGGGACCGATGGGCGAAGCGTCTGCTCGCGGAGAGCCCAAGGGTGAAAGTGCTGACGCCACTTGACTCGAAGCAGTCGGGCGGACTGGCGCTGTTCAACGTCGAGGGACTTGACTTCTCGAAGCTTGGCGGGTGGCTGATGACGAACTATCGGATCGTGAACACGCCGATCCTGCATCCGGAGTTCAATGGGATCAGGATCACTCCCAACGTCTACACGACCGTGGACGAGATAGACACCTTCGCGGACGCGGTGACGAAGGCGATAAGGACGGGGATCGCGTGACGCGGCGGCCTCAGCGTGGCGCGCCTCGGGAGCATTGCGTCCGGGCAAAAAAGAGGCGGCCTCATCGGGCCGCCTCTCTCTCGGTCAATCTTTTCTGGTCTTGCTTCCCTTGGGCCGTCCACCCTTTCGCGCCGCCTTCCCGTCTTCGATCATCTGATCGAATGCGGCTTTGGCGTCCTTCAGAAGTGCGTCGTGCGCTGCGTGCCGATCGCTCTCCGAGCGCTTCTTTTCGTGCTGGTATATGGCCTGCGGGGTCTTTGCCTTTGTTTTCATAGTGGCTTCACCGGTAATCGCCAAGGTGTGATAGTCGCAGCGCTCCGCTTGGCCTGAGCCGGCGGAGCGCCGAGATGTCTTCTGTCAATATAACCTGTTTTGGCTCTCTTTTGTGGCTTTCAGACGAGATTTCCTGATGACGGATACCCTATCAAAGCTGTTCGAGCATCTCAGATGGGCCGATGAGCGCGTTCACGCGAGTCTCCTCGCGGCACGCAATCCTCCGCCGCACACGCTGGATCTCTACGCGCACATCGTGGCGGCCGAGCATGTGTGGCTTTCGCGAATCCGCGGCGAGAAGCCGGAGGTCGAGGTCTGGCCCCAACTGTCGCTGAGCCAATGCGCCGAGCTTGCCAGCCGGAACAGCGATGAGCTCTCGGCGCTCGTCGATACGGTTGATGAAGACGGACTCGATGGCGGCATCACCTATCGCAACAGCGCCGGCGCTCAGTTTACGTCTGCGCTCCGCGACATACTGATCCATGTCGCGCTGCACGGCACGTATCATCGCGGTCAGATCGCGGTGGCGGTACGGGCGGGCGGTGACACTCCGGCTTCGACGGATTATATCGCCTTCGTGCGGGGTGTGCCGGCGGCGACGCGTCCATAGCCTCGTTAGGCTAAGGATCCGTGGGGTCGCCGGTGAGGCGGTGAGACGGTGAGAAAAGCAAACTAATTGGGCGAACTGCACCCGTTGCCTGAAGTTCGGCACGTAGTTGTAGTTGTAGTTGTAGTTGTAGTTGTAGTTGTGGTTGTGGTTGTAGTTGTGGTTGTAGTTGCGGTTAACCAAAAAAAGCGACTGTCCCTGACCCGTAGCGCTGGCGGCACGCGATGTCTCCCGTGCGTTTCTCACCGCCTCACCGTCTCACCGGCGAACACACAGATATCGACTGAACACGAGTGCCGGTAACAGCGCCTCTCAGATTCGTTTCATCTCCGGAAACTTCCAGAAAGCCCACGCGCTGTAAAGGAGCATTACTGTCGCACCGCCTCCGATCGCCCATTGCACGTTCAGGACGTGCGCCACTGCGCCCGCAATCAGCGACCCGATTGGTGTGAACCCGACGTAGACGAAGACGTAGGCGGCCATCACCCTGCCGCGCAGCTCGTCGGGAACGATGGACTGGAGCATCCCGTTCGCCAGCGCGCCGTTGATCATCATCGTCAACCCGATGAAGACCAGCAGCAGCCCCGCCAGCGCCGTCACCCTGACGAACGAGAACACGAGGAGAAGCGCCGCAAACGAAAGGGCGGAAGCAACGAACATCCTGCCGCGCCTCACGCGCGCGCTGAGCGCCGCGAGCGCAAGCGCGCCGCTCAGAGCGCCGACGCCAACCAGCGTCACCAGGAACCCATATCCGCCGGCACCGGTGTGGAGAACGTCGCGCGCAATCACCGGCATCATCGTCAGGTACTGGAGACCGAAGATCGAATAGACGGCGATCACTCCCATGATCCCGGTGATGTCGCGCCTCGACCTGATATACGACATCCCCTCCATGAAGCCCTCGCGGGCGGCGACGATCTTTTCGGCGGGGACGAACTTCGGCAGGTGGATCGCCGCCAGGCACCCGATCACAGCGATGTAGCTCAGGGCGTTGATCCCGAAGCACCAGGCGAGCCCGACGCTCGCGATCACCGCCGCGGCAATGGAGGGACCCACAATGCGCGCGAGATTGAATCCGCCGGAATTCAGAGCGATCGCGTCGACGACGTCCTCGCGCCCGACGAGGTCCACGATCAGCGACTGGCGCGCCGGAATCTCGACCGCGCTGATCAACCCATTGATCGCCGCGAGCCCGACGAGAACCGGAATCGTGATCCGGCCCGACCATACCAGCCACCAGAGGATGACCGCCTCGACCGACAGCAGAATCTGCGCGATCATCACCAGATGCAGCTTGTCTCTGCGATCCACAATTACGCCGGCATAAAGCGAGAAGAGCAGAATCGGGAGTGAGCCCGCGGCGCTCACCAGGCCAACGACAAGGGCGCTGTCCGACAGCTCCAGCGCGAGCCATCCCTGTCCTACCTGCTGCATCCAGGTGCCGATGAGAGAGACGGTCTGGCCGATCCAGAAAAGGCGAAAGTTCCGGTGCGCCTGCAGCACTCGAAACGGATTCAGTGACCGCGCCTCTCCCCGCATCGGCTGGATTATACACGACCCGCGCACCGGCTGTATTATTCGGCATGCGGTCGCATACCTACTCGCGCTTCAGCGCCGAGATGGCCGATGCAGTCGATCTCCAGGGGTTGCTGGGAAAGCTCGCCGACTTCCTGCTGCAATCGGGCTTCGCCGGCGGCAGCCAGTTCGACCCGTGGGGGGACTTCGACGAACAGGCGGACCGGTCGCTCGAGGCGCTCAAGCAGGCGATTCTTGACGCATTGATCGAAAGCGGCCAGTTCACACCCGAGTTGCTGCAGGCACTGCGCGGCGAGGGCGACGAGGACTCGGAAGACAAGCTCGCCAGGCTGCTCGATGATCTCGTCAAGCGGCTGACAGCAGAGGGATATCTCAACCTCGACGCGCCGCCGCAGATGCCGGCCGGCCACCAGTCGGTGACGGGACCCGGCGGTCTCGCACATGCAGCCTCGAAGAGCGTGCAGTTCAATCTCACCGACAAGGCGATCGATTTCCTCGGCTACAAGTCGCTGCGATCCATACTCAGCTCGCTCGGCAAATCGAGCTTCGGCAGCCACGACACTCCATACCTCGCCACCGGCATCGAGGCCGACGGATGGAGCAAGACCTACGAATTCGGCGACGTCCTCAACCTCGACGTCAACGAAACGCTCAGGAATTCACTCGTCCGCACCGGGTCGCTCGACTTTCCGCTCGATCTCGACTACAGCGACCTCATGGTCCGCCAAGCGGAGTACCGCTCGTCATGCGCGACCGTGCTGATGCTCGACACCTCGCACTCGATGATCCTCTACGGAGAGGATCGCTTCACTCCCGCAAAGAAGGTCGCGCTCGCGCTCACCCATCTGATCCGCACCCAGTTTCCGGGTGACACGCTGCGGGTGGTGCTCTTTCACGACTCTGCCGAGGAGATCCCGCTGGCGATGCTTCCCCAGGCTCAGGTGGGGCCATACCACACGAACACCGCCGAGGGACTGAAGCTTTCACGGCGAATTCTGCTGGCGCAGAAGAAGGACATGCGCCAGATCGTGATGATCACCGACGGAAAGCCGAGCGCTCTCACGATGCCGAACGGTAACATCTACAAGAACTCGATGGGACTCGACATGGCCGTCGTGGGCGAGACGCTGAAGGAAGTCGCGAACTGCCGGCGCGCCGGGATCATGATCAACACCTTCATGCTCGCCCGCGACCGCGCCCTGGTGGAGTTCGTGAAGCGCGTCTCGGAGATCAGCCGGGGCAAAGCTTACTTCACGAACACCATGACGCTTGGCCAGTTCATCCTCATGGACTTCCTGCGCAAGAAGACGCGGAAGGTATCCTAGCTCTGGGAATCAGGGCTTTAGCGCCTTTGAAACCGTAGCGGTCACCTGCTCTTCGAGTCGGTCGATCAGCTCACGCAGCTGACGCTCGCGTCCCGCCGAGACCTTCCCGAAGATAGTTCGCGCCAGCGCATAAAAACCGCCTAGCACCGAGGCCCATAGGAGACCGGCCACCGGGGCGGAGTGGAATATTCCCATCCCGATCGCCATTGTGGCACCGCTCGTACCACCGCCGCCGCCGCCGACAATACCGCCAAACAGTGCGCCGACCAGGTTTCGAAGCTCCTCTTCAACGCGAATCGTCGTCACTCCGCCGCGCGTGACGACGCTCACGTCGATGTTCCGACCCGACGACCGCCGATGGCCCCGTGCGCTGGAGCTCCACGCCAGCGTCCGCCCGAGCACGCTCGGCAGCCCGTTCTCGCCGAATGTGCGGCGAATCTCGGCGATTAACGGCTCGAACTCTTCGACGGGGATCTCGCCCTCGACCACGCGCTCGAAAACCAGGCGCGTCGGTGAGCCCACCCATGCCGATGGCCGATTGGTCTGCGGGGGCTGATCCAGTCCGACGGCGGCACGACGGATCAACATCGGGTCGATCCCCGCCTCGCGCGCGATCTGCTCCACCTCGCTCAGCGAGAGGGCGTTGCCTGGCTCCTGCTCGGCCTGCTCGGTCTGCTGCAGCTCGGCCGCGCGCTTGATGATGAGCGCGACCTCTTCTTCATTGAATTTGCGCTCTCTCTTCGGCGCGTCTGGCATCGCAGGAATGTAGCGCCGAATCTCGGCCGGTCTATCGCGATTCGCGCTGCGGACTCCTCAATACGTCTGTGCTACTGCCGCAGCGCGTCCTTCTGCATCCTCCGGCCTGCGGTGTGCCGATGATCGACGATCGGCTTGTACGCCCGCTCGGCAGGGCCGATGTAGATCTGCCGGGGACGAGCGATCTTCTGCTCTTTGTCCATCAGCATCTCCTCCCACTGCGCCAGCCAGCCCGCCGTGCGGGCGATCGCGAACAGAACCGTGAAAAACTCTGTCGGGAACGCCATCGAGCGGTAGATGAGACCAGTGTAGAAGTCAACGTTCGGATACAGCTTCCGCGAGATGAAGTAGTCGTCCGACAGCGCGATCCGCTCGAGCTCAAGCGCGATCTCCAGGTCCTTGTCGACGCCGACGACCTCGAACACCTCGTCGGCGAGCTTCTTCACGATCCTGGCGCGCGGGTCGTAGCTCTTGTATACGCGGTGGCCGAAGCCCATCAACTTCCCCTTCCCGGCTTTCACGCCCTCGATATACTGCGGGACCTTCTTGACGTTGCCGATCTCCTCGATCATCCGCAGCACCTGCTCGTTCGCTCCGCCGTGCAGTGGCCCGAACAGCGCGGCGATTCCAGCGGACATCGCCGAGAACGGGTCGACGTGCGAGGAGCCGACCGCGCGAACTGCGCTCGTCGAGCAGTTCTGCTCGTGGTCGGCGTGGAGAATGAACAGGACTTCGAGTGCACGGACGAAAATAGGGTTGGCCTCGTACTTGGGCTCGCTCATCCGCGCCACCATCGACAGGAAGTTCTCGACGTAGGTGAGGTCGTTGTCGGGATAAACGAAGGGCAGGCCTTTCACGTGCCGATAGCAGAACGCCGCAATCGTCGGTACCTTCGCGACCAGCCGGATCATGGAGATGTTCCGCTCGCCCTCATCGAAGATGTTGCGCGAGCGGGGATAGAACGACGCCAGCGCCGCCACGGAGCTGTTGAGCATCGCCATCGGATGCGCGTCGTAGCGGAATCCCTCGAGGAACTTCCGCAGGTTCTCGTGCACGTACGTGTGATACGTGATGTCGTGCACGAACTGGTCGTACTCGCTCTGGTTCGGCAGCTCGCCGTGCCTGAGCAGCCAGGCGACCTCGAGGAAGCTCGAGCTTTCCGCAAGCTGCTCGATGGGGTAGCCGCGATAGCGCAGTATTCCCTTGTCGCCGTCGATGAAGGTGATCGCGCTGCGACACGCAGCCGTGTTCAGGAACGCCGGGTCGTAGCTGAGGAGACCTGGATCGTCCCCGTCGTCAGTCTTGAATTGTTTCAGATCCGAGGCGCGGATGGCGCCGTCATTGATCGCAAGCGTGTGAGTCTGGTCGGTGCGGGTGTCTCGTACCTCGAGAGCGTCCGTTGCCGGCGGTGCTTCAACCGTACTTGCCTTGGACATTTTTCCTCCTGTTATCCACAAAATCTAGCGAATGCAGGAGGCGGATAACATTGGCTGGGACCCCCGTCTGTTCATGCCAGACCGGTGATGATCTCCCATTCCTCAGGCCGAACGGGCTGCACCGAAAGCCGGCTACCCCGCTGAAGAAGGATCATCTTCTCGAGTCCTTTCACCTTCCTGAGCTCATCGAGCGTAATCAGCCGCGGAAACGCCTTCACGGCGCGGATATCCACCATGTACCAGGCCGGTGCATCCGCCCTGCTCTTCGGGTCGTAATGATGGTCCTTCGGATCGAGCGCGGTGTGGTCGGGATAGCCGCCACGCACGACTTCTGCGACGCCCGCGATCCCCGTCGGATCGGCGCTCGAGTGATAGACGAAAACCAGGTCCTGGGACTTGATTTCGTCACGAAGCATGTTGCGGGCCTGGTAGTTCCGCACTCCATCCCAGGAAGTCGTGCGGGACGGCGCGTTCCATAAATCGTCGAATGAGAATGACTCCGGCTCCGTCTTGAAGAGCCAGTGGCGTCGATTGCTTGCTGTGGGTGGCCTCAAGTGAACCCTCCGACGTTGTTCGCCGGGATTCTAAGCGTTCCCGAGAGAAAATGTCAGACATCGCCAGCCGCCTCGCCTCCCTCGACCCTCTGCCGTATGTCGGCTGGAACCATTCGCCTCATTAGTCGTAGATTCACCTACCTCAAAGCGAGCTACCAGCTGAAACAGAATCATTCGATGGAACGAGTGTCGCTTTTCGTGGTAGCGTGTCTTCGTGCCAGCGCGCCAGCCACCTTATACCTGCTCGGCCGGGCCGCCGCGGTGCTGGTTTTCGGCTGCCTGGTTGCGCTCCCCCGCCTTTCGCAGGCTCAGGCGAGTCCGGAGCTCAGGCAACGTCTCCGAAACATGGACTCGACCGTGGTGGTGACAGTTTCCACTATCGACGGTTCGTCGATCGTCGGCCGGGTTGTGGCAGCGAACGACAGCTCGATCCAGATCCGGACCGCCGGTGGTAGCCTCACCATTTCCTTGAGCGCTATTCGCGACGTGCAGACTGCCTCGCAAAGAGCATCGGAGGGCTGGTTCCCCAATCCAAACTCAACCCGGCTGTTCTTCGCGCCCACGGGGGTAATGCTCAAGAAGGGAGAGGGATATTTCTCTGACTATGAGCTCTTCTTCCCGGGAGTGGCCTACGGTGTCACGGACAATTTCAGCATTGGCGGAGGCATCTCGATCTTCCCGACCGGACTGGACAATCAGGTGTACTACATTACGCCGAAGCTCGGGGTGAGCCTCGGTGAAAAGGTTCACCTTTCAGTTGGCGCGCTCGCCGGAGGCGTTATCGGCGGCAATGGTGATTTCGCCGGAATCGTGTATGGCGTCGGGAGCTACGGCACGGGCGATGCCAGCGTCACCGGTGGCGCTGGTTATGGCTTCGCTGGCAAGGATGTCAGCTCCGAGCCGCTGGGAATGGTGGGCGCGGAAAAAAGAATCTCGAAGAGAGTGGCGCTTGTGACCGAGAACTATTTCGTGACAAGCGCCATCGGCGAGCCAGTCGTCTCCGGCGGCGTGCGATTCATGAGCGAAAAGCTCACCGTCGATTTCGCGGTATTCACCTTCCTCGGCAATGACGGGGGAACCCCGTTTCCCTGGCTCGATTTCGTGTTCAAGTTCTGAATCG
>JBGPLS010000114.1:0-10238 GCA_041486565.1 Gemmatimonadaceae bacterium | reverse complement strand
TTCCCTTGAACCGGCGATTCCCGCGAACTTTTCGACGTGGCTGTACCAGGGAGCGATGTCATTGTATCGGATCGGCCAGTCGATGGCGATGCCGTCCCTGGCGTTGGCTTCGAAATCGAAATCGCTCCACCGAAAGCTGCAGCGTCCCCACATGAGCGATCGCCCGCCGACATGGTATCCACGAAACCAATCGAAGCGCTTGACCTCGGTATACGGTGACTCCTCGTCCTTCACCCAGTAGTCGAGGTTCGTCTCGTTGAGCGGGTAGTCCCGCTTCAGCACGGGGTAGTGTCGGACCATCTCCTGGGTACGACCGCCGCGGTGGGGATACGCCCACGGCGGCTTGGTGGCGTTCACATAGTCCTTTATGTGCTCGATGTTGCGCCCTCGCTCGAGCAACAGAACGCTGAGGCCCTTCTCGGTGAGCTCCTTGGCAGCCCAGCCGCCGGAGATTCCGGATCCCACCACGATCGCATCGTACGCTGGAGCTTGCACAGCTTCCTCCCTGGTCGAGGTGGCGCGCAGCGGCAGGTAGTGTCCACGCGCCGATACTCTAGAATCTTCATCTCTGGCTGTCGAGAATCAATCCGCAAGTCATATTAATTCGCCAAGGAGCAGATCATGAGCAACGACCGCTGCGCAACCAGTGATCGATACTGTCAGCAGCGTCGCGACCCTCGCGAATCGCCCACACAATGAGTGAGGCGCCCCGATGCGCATCCCCGGCGGCAAAAACTCCCGGTACGCCCGTGCGATGAGCTTCATCGGTCGCAACATTCCCCCGACCGTCCAGCTCAACTGAAAGATCTCCCAGCAGCCGGCTCTTCACGGGGCCCGCGAAACCCATCGCCAACAGCACCAGATCCGCTTCCAGCTCGAAGGCGGTCTCCGGTAACTGCTCGTAGTCCGTGCTTCCGTCGGCAAATACCTGTCTCTCCAGTCTGACGGCGTGGATCCGCTGCACTCTCCCGTTCTCGCCGGAGAACGCGGTGGTGGCGACGCTCCACTCGCGCTGACAACCCTCTTCGTGCGCATGTGAAGTGCGCAGCTGCATCGGCCACAGCGGCCACGGCGTGCTCGCCGCGCGATCAATGGGCGGTTGCGGCAGCAGCTCGAACTGGCGGACGCTTCGTGCCCCCTGACGAAGACACGTTCCAGCGCAATCGGAGCCCGTGTCACCACCGCCAATGATGACGACGCGCCGATCACGCGCCTCGCTGCCCGTTCCGGGGCGCGCATCACCGGCGAGCCTGCGGTTCTGCGACGTCAGAAAATCCATTGCGAGATAGATCCCCGTGAGGTCCCGGCCGGGAACGCGGAGATCGCGCGCCGTGCCCGCTCCCGTAGCCACGCAGACTGCATCGAACTCCGAGCGCAACTCGCTGGCTGTTAGGTCCTCGCCGACGTCGATCCCCGTGCGGAATTGCACTCCTTCCGCCTCGAGCTGTGCAAGGCGGAGCTCGAGTACCGACTTCGCGAGCTTGAAATCGGGTATTCCGTAACGAAGCAGTCCCCCAGCGCGCTCGTCCTTCTCGAACACCACGACCGCGTGTCCGAACCGGCGGAGCTGCTGCGCAGCAGCAAGTCCGGCGGGCCCGGACCCGACCACCGCGACGCTGAACCCCGAGGCGCTTCGCGGCGGACGCGGCACCACCCAGCCCTCCGCGAAGCCACGATCCGCGATCGTCTGCTCGATGTGCCGGATGGCGACCGGCTCGTTCACCAGACCGAGCACACATGCCGACTCGCAGGGCGCGGGACAGAGCCGGCCGGTAAGCTCGGGGAAATTGTTCGTAGCATGCAGCGACTCCAGGGCTTCGCGCCATTCCCCGCGATTGACGAGATCGTTCCAGTCGGGGATGATATTTCGTACGGGACAACCGCTGTCGCCCTGGCAGAACGGAACTCCACAGTCCATGCAGCGCGCCGCCTGAGTGCGCACGGCCGCCTCGGGAACGGGACAATAAAATTCGCCCCAGTGAGTCAATCGCTCCTCCACCGCCTGACGTCCCGGCGTCGCGCGGCGAAGCGTGAGAAAACCTTTCGGATCACGCATGACGAGCGTTCTCCATTATGGCTCCGGGGACCGCTGCGGCAGCGGCTGCGTCCGCACGGCGCTCGAGTGCCTGCCGGTACTCGCGTGGCACGACGGCAAAGAAGTGCCGTTGCGAAACCTCCCACCGTCCAAGCTCGCGCTTCGCGCGCGCACTTCCCGTATAGCGGGCGTGCTGCTCCACCAGGCGTCGCAGAAGCTCGCGATCGCTGCGAGTCGTGACTCGTGTGAGCTCCACCATAGCCGCGTTGCACCGACTCTCGAGCTCTCCGAACTCGTCGAGCACGAACGCGATCCCGCCGCTCATTCCGGCAGCGAAGTTCCTGCCGGTCCGGCCGAGTACGACGACGGTACCGCCTGTCATATACTCACAGCCATGATCGCCGACTCCCTCTACTACCGCGATCGCACCGCTGTTGCGCACGGCGAAGCGCTCGCCCGCAACCCCGGCGATGTACGCTTCACCGGATGTCGCGCCGTATAGTACCGTGTTACCTGCGAGAACGGTCTGGTCAGGAATGAACTGCGCACGCCGCGGATGCCGCAGGATCAATCGTCCGCCGGAAAGACCCTTGCCGACGTAATCGTTCGCCTCTCCCTCCAGCTCGAGGGAGAGCCCGCCGGCCGCGAACGCTCCGAAGCTCTGACCTGCGGCACCGGCGAAGTGGAACGAGACCGTGTCATCGGGCAAGCCGGCGCTACCGTAACGTCGAGCGATCTCGCCGGAGAGCGTTGCGCCGACTGCGCGGTCGCCATTGGTAATCGACAGAGTCGCTGTCACACGTTCGCCGCTTTCGAGTGCGGGCTTGGCCAGCTCTACGAGCGTCTTGTTTAGAGCCCCGACTCCGTCGGGCCGGCGCTGTCTCGACCTTACATGCCGCCGCACGACACGGCCCCCACGCGCGCGCGCGGCCGGCGTGGCGAGATGCAGCAGCGCGGACAGGTCGAGCGTTCTCGCCTTGGCATGGTCCGAAGGTCGCAGCGCGCGCAGCAGATCCGTGCGGCCGATCATCTCGTTCATCGTCCGGAAACCGAGTCGCGCCATCAGCTCACGCACCTCTTCCGCGACAAAGAAGAAATAGTTCACGACGTGCTCGGCCTGACCCGCGAACTTTGCTCGCAGCTCGGGATCCTGCGTCGCGATACCGACCGGGCACGTATTGAGATGACACTTACGCATCATCACGCATCCTTCGACGATGAGTGGCGCGGTAGCAAACCCAAACTCATCGGCGCCGAGTAGCGCGGCGACGACCACGTCACGTCCGGTCTTGAGCTGGCCGTCTGTCTGCAACCGAACACGCCCGCGCAAACCGTTGATCACGAGTGTCTGCTGCGTCTCGGCGAGCCCGAGCTCCCATGGAATCCCGGCACGCATGATGGACGAGAGCGGCGAAGCGCCGGTACCGCCCGAGTCCCCGGAGATGAGAATCAGATCCGCCCGTGCCTTCGCCACGCCAGCAGCGACAGTGCCAACGCCCGCCTCGGCAACCAGTTTCACCGAAACTGCCGCCGCCGGACTGATCGCCTTGAGGTCGTAGATGAGCTGTGCGAGATCTTCGATCGAGTAGATGTCATGGTGCGGAGGAGGAGAGATCAGTGTGACTCCTGGCGTCGAGTGTCGCGTCCGCGCGATCACTGCATCCACCTTGTGTCCGGGGAGCTGGCCACCTTCGCCGGGCTTTGCCCCCTGTGAGATCTTGATCTGCAGCTCGGTCGCATTGACGAGGTACTCAGCGGTAACGCCGAAGCGTGCCGACGCGACCTGCTTGATGGCGCTATTGCGCTCCGTGCCGAAGCGCGCGGGATCTTCCCCGCCCTCTCCGCTATTGCTACGACCACCAATCCGATTCATCGCGATTGCGAGAGTCTCGTGCGCCTCGCTACCCAGCGAACCGAATGACATCGCTCCCGTCACGAACCGCCGCGTGATGGCGGCCGCGGGCTCGACGTCATCCAACGGTATCGGATCCCGCTCGAGGAATTCCAACAGCCCGCGCAACGTGGACTGCCGGCGAGTCTCGTCGTTCGCCAGCCGGCTGAATTCCTTGAACGTCGAGTAGCTGTCGCCGCGCGTCGCGTGCTGGAGCGTTGCGATCGTCATCGGATTCCAGTTGTGATGCTCGCCCTGCACGCGATACTGGTACTCACCGCCGGGGTCGAGCCGCGTTACGGTGGATGCATTTTCAAACGCCTGCCTGTGCCGCCGCAGCGTCTCCTCGGCGATGAGATCCATGCCGATGCCCCCTACGCGAGACGGCGTGCCAGCGAAATGACGATCCACGAGCGCGGCATTCAATCCCACCGCCTCCCACGACTGGGCGCCGCAATAACTCTGCAACGTGGAGATCCCCATCTTCGACATGATCTTGAGAAGACCTTTGCCGAGGGCGTTTACGTAGCGCTGCTGTGCAGCGTAGCCGTGCGGCTTGTCTCCCGCCGCCTCGGGACGAGCCATCGCGGCGACCGTCTCGAGCGCGAGGTACGGGTGCACCGCGCTTGCGCCGTAGGCGATCAGCAGTGCCAGATGCGAGACCTCTCTCGCTTCGCCAGTTTCGGCGACGAGACTGACACGCCAGCGCAGTCCCTCACGAATGAGATGGTGGTGCACCGCTGCGACCATCAGCGCCGCCGGGATCGGAGCCTCGACCGCGCTCATTCCGCGATCGCTCAAAACGAGAACCCCGCACCCGGCGCCGACCGCGTGGGTAGCGGCATTGCAGAGTTCGTCGACGGCCACTTCGAGTCCGGAGATTCCATCAGCAACCGGGAAAAGCGCAGGAAGTGTCACCGCGCGCAGCTCCGGGTCGGTCACACCGCGTAGTGCGGAGATCGCCCGTTCAGTCAGCACCGGCTGCGTGGTGCGGATCTGCTTCGCGTGCTCGTCGGTCTCATCCAACAGATTGCGTTGGGGCCCGAGATTCATGGCGAGTGACATCACGAGCTGCTCGCGAATCGGATCGATCGCCGGATTTGTCACCTGAGCGAACAGCTGCCGGAAATAGGAAGAGAGGAGTTGTGGACGCGCGGAGAGGACCGCGAGCGGCGTATCGTTTCCCATGGACCCGGCGGGTTCCTCGCCCGCGTCGGCCATCGGCGCGATAACCATCTTGAGCTCGTCGGTGGTGTATCCGAACGCGCGCTGTCGAACAATGAGCGGCTCTGAGCGCTCGCGATGCGCGGAGCCGGCTTGCGCTGCTGCCTCGCCCTCATTGATGAGCGCTTCAAGATCGATTCGCTGCTCCGCGACCCAGCGCTGATACGGCCGCACCAACGCCATCTCCGTCTTGAGCGCTTCGTCGTCGAGTATGCGTCCCTGCGTCGTGTTGACGACGAGCATCTTGCCCGGCTCGAGCCGTCCTTTCGCACGAACGTTTTCGACAGGAATCGCCAGCGCGCCTGCTTCCGACGAAAGCACGACATAGTCGTCGGTGGTGATGACGTAACGCGCCGGCCGAAGCCCGTTGCGATCGAGCACGGCGGCGACCTGACGACCGTCGGTGAAAGCCACGGCCGCCGGCCCGTCCCACGGCTCCATCAGCGAGGCGTGGTACGCGTAAAACGCGCGGCGCGCGGAAGACATCGTCGTATGGCCTTCCCACGCCTCGGGAATGAGCATCGCCATCGCGTGCGCGAGAGGCCGGCCCGCGACCGTCAGCAGCTCCAGTACGTTGTCCAGCGAGGCCGAATCGCTCTGCTTCTCGCCGCAGACCGGGAGTAACGCGGCGAGACCATCGCCAAAGCGCGAGCAGGACATGATGGCTTCGCGCACACGCATCCAGTTGAGATTGCCGCGCAGCGCGTTGATTTCCCCGTTGTGGCACAGGAACCGGTACGGGTGCGCCAGGCGCCATGACGGGAATGTGTTGGTCGAGAAGCGCGAGTGGACCAACGCAATCGCGCTCTCGAGCTCGCCGTCGCGAAGGTCGTCGTAGAATCGAGTCAGCTGATCCGGACGGAGCATCCCTTTGTAGACCACGGTGCGTGAGGAGAAGCTCGCCACGTAGCAGTCGCTGCCATCCGGAATCTTGCGCAACGCGGCTTCGATCCTTCGTCGAATCACGTATAGCGTTACTTCGAACAAGGAGTTGGTGTCGACATCTCGTCCGACACCCATCCTCGCGACGAATATCTGTCGTATGACGGGACGCGCGCGCCGCGTCGGACCGGCCAGTACGGAGTCGTCAACCGGAACGTCGCGCCAGCCCAGCACGGCGCACCCTTCCTCTGCTACCGCTGCTTCAACCGCGCGCTCACACGCGGCGCGAGCGGCGCGACGCGCAGGGAGGAACACCGTACCTACTCCGTAACTGCCCGCGTCGGGCAAAGCGATTCCGGCCTGCCCGCAAGCTCGCCTGAGAAAAGCATGCGGCACCTGGAGCAGGATGCCGGCGCCGTCGCCCGTGCAGGCATCGGCCGCAACGGCGCTCCGGTGCGAGAGATTCCGTAGCAGCTCGAGCGACTTGTCCACCACGTCGCGAGACCGAACGCCGTGGATGTGAGCGACGAAGCCAATTCCGCACGCGTCGTGTTCGTAGGCAGGGTCGTACAATCCCTGCGCGGCAGGCTGACCTTGCACGGCGGTCAAACCGCGGCTGGCGTGACGGCTGCCTCGTCACGATCGCCCGTACGAATACGATAGACGCTCTCCACCGGAAGCACGAACACTTTGCCGTCACCCACTTCGCCCGTGCGCGCGCTCTCGAGTATGGCGCGCACCGTGATGTCTACGAACGGCTCCGACACGCCGATTTCGAGCCGCACCTTCTCGTGCAGCGCCACCTTCACCGTTGTGCCACGGTAGGTCTCCACCTGCTCGGTCTCGCCGCCGTGTCCCAGCACTCTGCTGACAGTGAGCCCACGCACTTCGGCGTGGTACAGTCGCTCGAGCACGGCGTTGAGAGAATCCGGCCGGATGATCGCGACGATCAGCTTCATGCAACGCCTGCCTCGGCGGCGAGCACCGGTTGCGCGTGCGCCTGAAGAAGCGGACCTTCCGCGTCGTCGTGGAGCACGAGCACGGCGCCCTCGCCCTCCGTGTATGCCTCCTCGCCGTGTTGCGCGATGTCCATCCCGACTCCCTCACCGCGCATGGTGGCGCGCAGCGGAATCACGAGGCCCACCAGCTTGAGAACAGCGAAGGTGCCCGCTGCGCTGTAGACGATCGTGGCGAGCACGCCGACGGCCTGGACACCAAGCTGCGCCGGATTTCCGAACAGCAATCCGTTCGTCCCCCCCCATCGCGCATCTGCGAACACCCCCGTGAACAGCGCGCCGCTCATGCCGCCGATGCCGTGCGCGCCCAGGACGTCGAGCGAATCGTCGAGCCGCGTGCGCGCCCGCCACACGATGACGAAGTAGCTCGGCACCGCGCCCAGCGCCCCCATGGCGAGTGCCGAGACTGGCGACACAAAGCCGGCCGCCGGCGTGATCACGACCAGGCCGATCACGATCGCAGTCGCCGCGCCCACCGCAGTCGCGCGGCCGGTACGGAACGCATCGAGCGCCATCCAGGCAGCGAGCGACGCGGCGGGCGCGAGCAGCGTGTTGGTGAAGGCGAGCACGGCGGTGCCATTCGCCGCCAGCGCGCTGCCCGCGTTGAAGCCGAACCACCCGAAGTAGAGCAAGCTCGCGCCGAGCAGCACGAAAGGTACGTTGTGTGGGAGCATCGCCTGTCGGCCGAAGTCCTTTCGACCGCCGACGACTGTCGCCGCAACGACCGCCGCGATACCGGCGTTGATGTGCACCACGGTCCCGCCGGCGAAGTCCAGCACACCCAGCTGCGCCAGCCAGCCTCCACCCCAGACCCAGTGCGCGACTGGCGCGTACACAACCAGCGACCACAACGCGATGAAGGCGAGGTATGCGCCGAATCGCATTCGCTCCACGACCGCGCCCGCGATCAATACCGCGGTGAGAATCGCGAAGGTGCCCTGGAACGCCATGAACAGGAGGTGCGGGATGGTGCCGTGCGCCTCGAGTCCCACGCCGTTGAGCAACAAATACTCCCAGCCACCGATCCATCGCGTCGTCCCACCGAACGCGAGGGTGTAGCCGATCAACGCCCACGTTACGCCGACGACGGCCAGCGCGCCCACACACATCATCATCGTGTTGAGCGCATTCTTGGCGCGAACGAGGCCGCCGTAGAAAAAGCCTGCAGCCGGCGTCATGAGCAGCACGAGCGCGGTGCTCGTGAGCATCCACGCGGTGTCCGCGGGTACAATATGAGGTGTCACCGCAGTTTCCTGTGATTGTGCCAGCGCATGTCAGCTACTGATTGTGGAGGGGTCCGGGCCGGTTCCTTACGTCGGGAACCTTAAGCCGTCCGAAGGTGAGTGTCAACGAAAATGTGCAATAATTGCATGAAAGGCGTGTCACTTCCTGCAGAATTTCGCAATCATGGCTCAAACTGTCGACTGATCAGTGCTCCGTATACAGTCTTCGGGCGGCGGGGCTGTTGGCTTCCTTCGAGAGCGCTGCCCACCCTTCCGCGTCTACGCTCGATCAGGGATCGGCGCCGACCGAGTCATAGTATCGAGTCACCATGTCGTGTGCGCCCTGTCGCGTGTAGACGTCGGGACGCCGCGATTCTATGACGCCGGCGATCACTTCGGCCACTTCTTCAGCGCTCTGCGAGTTACCGAGCTGCCGCGAGTCAGGCCCGCCATGCAGAGCGTTGAGCCCGAAGTCGGTGCGCACCACCCCGGGAGAGACGAGGGAGAACTGGATTCCCGGATGAGTCGCCTGCACCTCCGTTCGAAAGGTTGCGGTGAGCGCATCCAGAAAATGCTTCGCGCCGCTGTAGGCCGCGCGGATCACGGCAAACGGTATGCGCCCAAGCATCGACGAGACGTTGATGACATGCCCTTCGCCGCGCGCCTGGAAGTGAGGCAGAACCTCCTGCATCCCGTACAACGCCGACTTGACGTTGACTCGCATGATGTCGTCGATGTCGTCGTCGGTGAGCTGCGATGGCGGACGCGAGATTCCCTGCCCGACATTGTTCACCCAGACGTCGATGCGACCGAAGCGGGCAAGCGCCTCTTCGACGACTCGTCGTATTTCCTCGCGGCGTGTCACATCCGCGACGATCGGGAAGGCACGGTCGCCGCAGCGAGTGGCCACGGCACGCAACGCATCGTCGCGCCGTGCGACCAACACCAGCGCAGCACCTCGGCGCGAGAGCAGTTCGGCAAGCGCAGCGCCGATCCCGCCGCTGGCCCCGGTAATGACTACGACTCTCTCTTGCATCTCAGCGCTGACCTGGCGTGCGGGTCACCGGCGGACGGCGCTGCACCGCCGCCCGCGGTTCCACCGGGAAGCCGTACTTCAGTGTCAGGTCGACGCGCACGGCGCCATTGGCGGCAACTGAGATCAGATGATCCTGCGTCCGCAGTCGCCGATGCCAGGTGCGGAGATGATAGGTGCCGGGCACCACGCCATCAAGCTTGAACCGGCCGGCGTCGTCCGTGACGGCGCGATACGGCGACGCCACCACGACGACATAGGCCGACATCTCCGGATGCACGTGGCAGAAGATCACGTACGCGCCTTCATCGTCGAAGGTGAAGCTGCGCCGCTCACCCTCTGGGTACGTGCCGAGGTCGAAGCCGCCGGCGCGCGTGCTCGGGTGAAAAACGCTATGCATCACTGGATCGCTGTTCGGGAAGGATACAGTCGACCCCGGACTCACGGCGATGACGCGCGGCACGAACTGCAGGTCGCGTTGATCGATCTGGGCGCTGAGCGGTGCGACTGTCGGCACTCGGCCCGACGCGGCTGGAACCAGATAGACGACGACTCCACCGATTCCCGCGACTGGAGCGGTGATCGTTCCGGAGATCGTGCCGTACTGCGGAGCCAGGCGCGGGTGTTGTGGAAAGAGTGCGCCCGCGAGGGCGACGCTCGCCATTAGATGCCTGTTCATCAGGATTCCTCCCTGATGAAGCCGGCGCCGTTGAGCTCCGCCAGCCACCGATGAAGCGTTCGCCGGCTGACGCCGGCGGCCACGGCCGCCCGTGACACGTTGCCGCCATTGACCTCGAGCAACCGTCCAACGTACGCGGCGCGGAAGTCGCGCAGCGCCTTGTCCTGGGCCTCCGAGTAAGAGAGCGGCCAGCTCGCGGGCTCGCCCTCGCCCTCGCGCAGCTTGATCCGCGGTTGCAGCGCGTCGTCGAGATCC
>JBGPLS010000113.1:0-10287 GCA_041486565.1 Gemmatimonadaceae bacterium | reverse complement strand
GCGGTGGAATATGGGAGAATCGGGAAGTCAGTGCGTCCCCCGGGTGGTCAAAGCCCGCGGGCGACGACTTCCAGCAGACGCGCCGCTTTGTCCAGCGTGTCGATTTCAGCCCGCTCGAGAGGGGCAAGTCTCGACGTCAGGGCGCGCACGCGTTCCTTTCTTCCCTTGAGGAGGAGGCGTCTGCCCCGCGCCGTCGCCTTGATCCAGGTGACCCGCTTGTCGCCGGCGTCGCGTGAACGCGCGACGAGGCGTTCCCATTCCAGCGCCTGCACCAGTCTCGTCATTGTCGGCGGCCGCACCTGTTCCACGCGGGCGAGCTCGCCGAGGGTGATCGGCCCGGCGAAGACCACGACTGAGAGTGCCGACAGCCGGGGGGCGCTCAGTCCCCACTTGTCGTCCTGCCTCCGGAGACCGCGCAGCAGGTGGATCGCCGCTGAATGGATCCTGTCGGCCACCTCTCCAGCCCGCGCTCGGCGCGGCCGGCTGCCGGGACTTCTCTGGCCTGTCATGGCGTCACCGAGCCCCCTTGCCTGTGTCGCAGCAATCCCTCATATTAGTTAGCAAAGCTAACCACTTCTCCACCGGTCCGGAAGATCGGAATCCCAGTCGCCACCCGACTCTTGCTTCCGGTCACCACGACCCGCAGCCGCGGAGGGAAGCAGACATGACAACGCCAGCCGACAAACTCGAGATCAGTGGCATTGGGCAGATCGCGATCAACGTCGAGGACCTCCAGCGGGCGGTCGCATTTTATCGCGACAAACTGGGAATGAAATTCCTCTACGAATTCCCCGGCCTCGCATTCTTCGACTGTGGCGGCGTCCGCCTCATGTTCTCACGCGCCGAGAAGCCGGAGCTCGACCACCCCGCCTCAATCATCTACTATCGGGTCGGCGACATCAACGAAGCGGCGCGCGCGCTCGAAGCCCGCGGCGTGAAACTCGAGCACCAGCCGCGCGTCATCGCGAAAATGCCCGACCACGACCTCTGGATGTGCTTCGTCCGCGATACCGAAGGAAACCTCGTCGGACTCATGAACGAAGTCATGCATTCATGACCACATGTTCAGGTTTGGTAAGAACCACACGTTTACCGCTTTTGCAACAAACGCACTGCCCTCGCGTAATGTCCAATGAGCACAGGAAACAATCCACAACGCTCGATTACATCAGTGAGGGAACAATGCAAGCCCCATGGCACGAAGGCGACATTTCATCCGGTACCTGCAAGACCTGCCGGAAGCCCGTTACGACCCGCTTCGAGAATCGCACGATCCAGCTCAACCGATCGCGCGTGGCATTCCCGAACGTCCTCGTCAGCGTCTGCACCGAGTGCAACGAGATGGTAGACGTACCGAAGCAGTCATTCGCGCAGTTCAGGGAGCTGGGCTCCTGGAAGTAGGCAAAGCAACGCGCGCATCTCGGTAGCGCTGCCACCGACGCCCGCCCGCGCGCTGTATTTTATGCGCGGCGCGGGGCGGCGGAATCAGCGAGTCGCTCCGCGAAACTAGGCGCTGGACTAGCATTCGTGGACCGAAACTGACCGAGGCATTATGGAATTTCATATCTGGTGGGCGTTCGCCTTCGTTCTCGGCGTGGTGGGAATTCAGTCGATTACGAGAATCACTATCGCCATGTTGGAGAAAAGGAAGTCAGCGCCTCCGCCCGCCCTGGAGCAGATCGCCGAAAAGGTCGAGCGGATCAGCCAGGCCGTCGAGGCAACGGCGATCGAGGTTGAGCGCATTGGTGAGGCGCAGCGATTTCTGACGCGGGTGCTCTCCGAGAAGACCGGCGGGCAAATCGGAAGCGGAGCCGATAGGGCCTAGCTTTCAGCGACCGGCACTGATGCGCGCCGATCCCACACCGGGTTCTCCGGAACGAGAAGTACCCGCGCCGCACGTATCGACTCGTGCGACCCCGCGAGCGCGATCACGTCGCCCACATGCAATCGCTCGTGTCCCGATGGCACTCCAACCTGCCCCGCCGGCCCTCCCTCTGCGCGCGAATCCCCTCGCGTGATCGCCAGCACCGTGGCGCCGGTGAGGCCGCGGATGTTGAGCTCCGCCAGCGTCCTCTCAACCGCCGGACTGTTCACCGCGATCCGCACCACCTCGGGATCGCCGAGCCCCGGAAGCATCAACGCCACATGTTCCATCGTCCGCGTCATGGCGTCGGTCTCGTCGTCGAGCACTTGAGACGTAAGCGCCGCAACGATCATCTCCGCTCCCGCTTGCGCGTGTCCCTGGAGGTTGAGAGCGCTCTTCCAGAGAACGGCCCCAAGCAGGACCATCACCACGAACAGCAGCGCGAACCCGGGGTACCGCGGCAGAAAGGGCTGCGTGATGGCAAACAGCGGCACGGCCACCAGCATCAGCATCGCCAGCTGGAGTATCGCGACCAGCGCGCGGCGCGGCGCCGCGGCGAAATCCACCGCGCGTCGTCCCGCGCGGGGTAGCGCCCGGACGGCGAGAACGAATCCGAGGCGTCTCGCGCTGCGGAAGATCCCAATCACCAGCGGAATCGCAACGACGACCGCGCCGGCGATCACTACACCCAGCGCGACGATGTCTGTAACCCCCAGCCAGGCTCTGAGCAGCACGGTGAACCGTCCACGCTCGGCGGCTGCACCGATGATCACTGCGCCGAGGACAACGGCGTCGATGAACAGCACTCTCACCAACCCGCGCACACGTGACCGGCCAGCTTGCGGCTGGGCGTTCCGCATTCGCTCGATCCATGAGCCGTAGAGCGCGGCCGTCGTCTGAAGCGGCCGCGGCAGCTTCCTGTCCACCCACATCGCCACTGGGCCTGCGCCGCGAATGAGCCAGGGAGTGGCGAGCGTCGTGATCGCCGAGACGGCGACCGCTACCGGGTAGAGGAACTCGCGCGTCGCGCCGGCAGCGAGTCCCACCGCCGCAATGATGAAGGAGAACTCGCCGATCTGCGCCAGGCTCATCCCCGCCTGCACTGACGAGCGGAGTCCATTTCCGGTGAGGAATGAACCCGCGCTCACGGCGAGGACTTTCCCGGTGATGACGAGCACTGTCAACGCCACGACCGCGCCGGCGTGGGCGACTATGACAGCCGGATCGATCAGCATCCCTACCGAGACGAAGAAGATGGCGACGAACATGTCCCGCACCGGATGTACCAACCGCTCGATGCGCGCGCTCTCTCCCGACTCCGCCACCAGTGAACCGGCGATGAACGCGCCGAGCGCGACCGAGTAGCCGAACGCGAGCGCAAGGAGCGCGGCGGCAAAACAGATCCCGATTGTCGCGACAAGCGTGGTCTCGTCGCGGTCGAGCTTGATGACCGTGCGGATCAGGCGCGGCACGAGGAGCAGCCCGAAGCCGATGAGGCCGACGAGGAATGTCAGAAGACGAATGGCGGTCAATCCGAGACTTTCGGGCGTTATCCCGCCCCCCGCCGCGACAGCGGTGAGTATCGCGACGAGGAAGATCGCGATCAGATCTTCGACGATCAGGATTCCGAAGACGATCTCGGTGAGCCTTCCCCGTACGTCCTGCTCGGCGAGAGCGCGGGCGATGATCGTCGTGCTGGAGATCGCTACGATCGCCCCGGTGAAGATGCTCTCGATTGGTGTCCACCCGAAGAGCTGACCGACGAGATAGCCGAGCCCGAGCATCGTGCTCGTCTCGAACAAGGCCGCGATCCCGGAGGTGGCAGCCACCTGGACGACGCGCTTCAGACGGAACTCGAGCCCGAGCGAGAACATCAGCAGGATGACGCCGAGCTCGGAAAGAGTCCGCACCATCGTCTCGTCGGCCGCCAGCGGGATGGGAGTATGCGGCCCGACGATCATCCCGGCCACGAGGTAGCCGAATACCACCGGCTGGCGCAGGCGCTGGAAGACGACAGTCGTGATCGCGGCCGTGCAGAGGACGAGCGCGAGATTCTGGAGAAACGCGTGCGCATCGGGCATCGGGAGATGATACCCTGACGCAGCAGTGCCTCGCTAGAATGACCCAGTCAGTGGCGCGTAGTGAGTTTCCCGTAATTCAGCTGGCCCGTTGGGAACCCGCTACGCGCTGCTGGATGGGTCTGATCTTGAACTCTTGTTTGACCCAGTCCCGCACTTGCTGATAGACCGCAGCATCAAGGTAGAGCTGGCTGTGCTGCAGACACGCCGTCTGTGTATTGACAGCACGGGCCAGAACGACGCTCGGCTGCGGCGTGCGCTGGCCGAATCAGGATAACCGCTTCCACCACAGACCCACAACCGCGCCTTTATATTCTTCGCCAATGCCTGCCGATCTGAACCCGCAGCAGTCTCAATCGATAATCCTGAGCGGAGGCGGGGGAATCTTCGCGACATCGCAGGGAAGTCTTCCCGGCGATCTCCTCGAGAGTGCGCGAGCACGCGTGCGAATCGCTTGCCTCGTCGTCGCGGGTCTCTGGCTCTACGTCCTCATCATGAACGAGGGCGTCTACCGATTGCTCGGCAGGCCGATCCTCACCAATGGGATGACATGGACCATGGCGCAGACGGTTTTCTGCGTCATTGGACTCGTTCTCGCTCTCGGCACGGCGTGGTGGGTCGGCTCGATGCGCGACAAGCCCGGATTCGCGATCGACGTCGGCCTGGGCTTCGAGGTCGCTACCGCACTGCTGGTGGGACTGGTGACGGAATGGTTCCCCCGCACCAGCAGCACCACCGTTTCCTGGATCTGCATCGTCATCCTCCTCTATCCGGCCATCGCACCCGCGTCGCCGGGAAAGACACTCGTCGCCGCTCTCGCGGCCGCGACGATGGATGTGCTGGCGCTTGCACTCGCCGTCTTCCGTGGCGTCCCCTTCCACCCGACGGCATTCGAGATCATGTGGATCGTGCTGCCACTGTATGTCTGCGCGCTTCTCGCCGTTGTCCCGGCGACGGTGATCCGCGGACTCGGGCGACAGGTTCGGAAGGCGCGCGAGCTCGGCAGCTACACACTCGAGGAGCGGCTCGGCGTCGGAGGAATGGGCGAGGTCTACCGCGCGACGCATCGGCTGCTGGCGCGCCCCGCGGCGATAAAGCTGATTACGCCGGCGGTGCTGCGCTCCGGGCGGCCGGATACCGAGCGCATCGTGATCGAGCGGTTCCGCCGTGAAGCCGAAGCGGCGGCCACGCTGCGATCGCCACACACGATAGAGCTGTACGACTTCGGGGTCGCCGATGACGGGACGTTCTATTACGTGATGGAGCTGCTCGAAGGCGTCGATTTCGAGAAGCTCGTCAAGCTGTTCGGGCCGGTGCCTCCCGCGCGCGCGATCTATCTCCTGAAGCAGGCATGCGACTCACTCGGCGAGGCACACTCGCGCGGCCTCGTTCACCGCGACCTCAAGCCGTCCAATCTTTTCGCTTGCCGGATGGGGCTCGAGGTGGATTATGTAAAAGTTCTCGACTTCGGGCTGGTGAAAAACGATCCGCGTGTCGCGCCCGCTCAGGTCCGGCTCACGGCGGTGGATGCGATCAGCGGAACACCGGCCTTCATGGCGCCCGAGATGATCAGCGATGCTGATTCGGTCGGGCCCGCCGCGGACGTATATGCCTTGGGGTGCGTTGCCTACTGGCTCCTCACCGGCAAGTTCGTGTTCGAGGCGCCCAACCCCACGGCAATGCTGCTGCGCCATCTGCAGAGCATTCCCGCGCCCGCGTCTGCGTCGGCGCCTCACCCTGTCCCGGGCGCACTCGATGCGCTAATCCTCGCCTGCCTCGCGAAGGAGCCCGCCGGTCGCCCCGCAAATGCTATCGAGCTCGGACGCAGGCTGGACGCGTGCAACGGCGACTCGTCCGCGTGGAGTGAGGAGATGGCGCAAGGTTGGTGGCTCGCGCACCTTGCCCACCCCCTCGAGCCTGATGCACCTCCGGACTCCAGCGGCCGCCGCGAGGGGATGACCGTTACCGCTACCGGCTTCTGAAAATTCGATGCAGGTAGCGCTCTACCTCGGATTCATCCTCTTCGGCGTTCTCGTCGCCGTGGTCACCCTCATTGGCGTCCTCGACGTAGTCCGCGGCACGCCAATCCGAACGGTCGGCACGAACAAGGAGGGCGACCGCTGCCCACCGGTCACCGACCCGTTCTTCCGCGAGTCCTTCGAGCTGCTGACGCACGTTACGCTCCGGCCCGGCCACGACGTCGAATTCTTCATCAACGGCGACCAGACGTATTCGCGGTTGTGGGAGGATCTCCGCAAGGCAAAGTCGTCCATCACCCTGCAGATGTACTACTGCAACACGGGGAAGATGGCCGATACGCTGCACGAGATCCTGTGCGACCGGGCGCGGGCGGGAGTAGAGATCTTTTTTCTCTTCGACTCGTTCGGGACGACCCTGCCCAAGGAGTACTTCGAGACCCTTCGCGCCGCCGGCGTGACGACTACATCGTTCCGGCCATTCAGCATCAGGTCCCTCCAGAAGCTGCAGCACCGCGCGCACATCAGGGTGATCGTCGTTGACGGGAAAATCGGCTACACCGGAGGGTTCGGGATAGACGACAAATGGTACGGCGACGGAAGACATCGGGATCAGTGGCGCGACACCAACGTGAGATTCACTGGTCCCGCGGTGCGCCAGCTCCAGGCGACGTTCGTGGTATGCTGGGCGGAGGCGTCCGGCGGTCTCTTGACGAGCGTAAAGCTGTTGCCGCCTGCCGGGAGGCCCGCTGAGGACGAAGACCACGGTGGCGTTCTCGCGGGACTGCTCCACGCGAGTCCGACGATTGGCAGCACGGCCGCTGAGCGCTTCTTCGCGCTCTCGATCGCCTCGGCGACGAAGAGTCTCTACATCTCGAATTCGTACTTCGTCCCGGTCAAGGCGTTCCGGAAAATGATGTGCGACGCGGCGGGGCGAGGGGTGGATGTCCGTGTATTGACCGTCAGCGGGAACACCGACGTGAAGAGCACGTGGTACGCGGGCAGGGCACGCTATGAGGAGCTGCTGAAGGGTGGCGTGAGGATATGGGAATACCAGCCGGCGATGATGCACGCCAAAACCATCGTGGTCGATGGAGGGTGGCTGTCAGTGGGAAGCATGAACGCCGATAACCGGTCGATGAGCTTCAACGAGGAATCGAATCTGGTGGTGCTGAACGATGGCGCGGCAAAGCAGGTAGAGGGCCTGTTCATCGAGGACCTGAAGTACGCAAACGAGATCGATCTCCATAGTTTTTCGAGGCGAGGCATCGCGGCAAGGACCGCCGAGATTGCGTGCCATCTCATCTGGCGGGTTCTGTAGCCGGGTCGTCGCGCCGTCGAAGCACGATTGCCGGCAGCTCGTCGAAGCTCCGGATCACACGGTCCGCGGCAGCGATGACAGCAGCGCGTTCTACTACGCGGGCGTAGGCGACGAAAGCGTCAACCGCCGGTGGGTCCACCGTCCTGAGCTCGAGATCGGTGATTCCGTCGCCGACAGCGAGTACCGGTCTCTTTATGTCGAGGCCGCGGACGACTGTCACCTTCCCTCCGTTCCGGGTGAGCGGCGATCCCTCGTCAAAGCCCGCGTACTCTCCCGAACCCGTGAAACGAATCGCGACGGCGTGAACGTCCTCCGTGGCGATACCGAGTGCGTGAGCAAGCGGGAGAATCGCATCGTACAATCCAGCGGTGACTACAACGATGCGAACGCCGGCATTAGTTAGCAATGCTAACGATCTCTGGACGCCCGGCTCCAGCCGCTCGACATAGGCGCGCCCGAGCTCCATGATCTCGTCGCGTGTCGGCAGAACCGAGTCGAGCCGGTCGGCGTAGACCTGGCCGAGAGGCACTTCACCGCGCATCGCACGCTCGGTGAGCTGCGTTACGCGGTCACCCACCTCCCGGCTCCGGCGCTCGGCAAGCCAGTCGATGCCTTCGATCGCCGACAGCGTCGAGTCCACGTCGAGCACGAGCGACCTGAAGCGAAGCAAGGCGTCGTCAGTCAGAAAATATTCCCCGGCGCGAGAATCCCGAGCGGATCCAGCTCGTTCTTGACGGCCCGCATTACGTTGAAGGCAATGGGCGACATCTGGAGTGGCAGCCAGTGCCGCTTGAGCTTTCCGATCCCGTGTTCGGCTGAAACTGTGCCTCCCATCGCCACGACTGCACGAAGGGTCTGCTCGACCACCCGCTCGATCGCTTCGAGCTCGTCGGCGTCGCCGGCGATGTAGTTCTGATGGGGATGGCCGTTCCCGGCGTGACCGAACGTCACGGCCTGGGCGATACCGCCACGGCGCGCAAGCTCGCGCGATGTCGTGATCGCTTCGTGCAGCCGGCGATATGGCACGGCCCAATCGGTTGACACCTTCCGGCCGCCGGCAGCACGATGTGCCGCGCCGCGCTCGTTCATCGTCGACGGCACAGCGTGACGAATGCGCCGGGCAGTCGCCAATGCCTGCTCCCCGTCGAAGACGCGGACGTCATCCACCAATGCGCGTTGCGATTCGGCGAGCGCGAGCCAGCCGTCGAGGGCGGAATCATAATCATCAGCCAGTTCCTGCTCGACGTACACCATCATCCCCGAGGCCGGCACGAGCTGCGCCCCAGGATCCGCGACACCCTTCGCGGCCTCGGCGCCGCGCGCGATTCCGACGGCCAGCTCGTCGAAGTACTCGAGACACCGCGGCGTGACACGTCTCGACTCACGTGCCGCGACGACGAACGCCAGTGCGTCGCGCTCGCCGGCGAAAGGAATCTCGAGGCCGATCACATGCTCCGGGAGCGGCAGCAGTTCGAGCTCGGCCTCAACGACGACGCCGAGTGTCCCTTCGCTTCCAACGAACCAGTCCACGGGATCGTGCGCGAACGCATAACCCGCGGTGTTCTTCTCCAGCCCCATCCGGGTGAAGTTCGCGATCTCGCCCGAAGCGAGCACCACTTTTACGGAACGGACGTGCTCGCGCGTAGCGCCGTACTTGAGAGTGCGCGCGCCGGAAGCGTTGCACGCGATCGCGCCGCCCACCGTGCACTCCTCCTCGCTCGTCGGATCGGGTGCGAACAGTAGCCCCTCGGCGGCAGCCGCGCGCTTCACGTCGCCGAGCAGCGCGCCCGCGCCGACGCGTATTGTCCACCGATCGCGGTCAGCGCCGTGAATCGAGGCGAGGCCGCGCAGCGAGAGCAGAATGCCCTCGTCGGTAATCGACGCCCCGGTCGTGCTCGTCTGCATCCCCGCCGGCGTCACCGGCGTTCGAGCATCAGCCGCGCGATGAACGATGTCGCTCACCTCTTCCGCCGACTCGGGCCGTGCGACTCCGTCGGGGAGATACCGCAACCCCGACGCGTCCGCGGAGAACATTGCGCGGATGTCGGGGTCGGTCTCGATCTTCGCGCTCACTCTTTCCTGAAGCTCACCACCGTCACCGACCGCACGTCGGGGAGCTCGAGCAGGCGCCGCTTTACCTCCTCGCCCACGCCACCGTCCACCGACACCGCCGCCAGCGCCTCACCGCCCTGCGCCAACCGAGCCTGGTGATACTCGGCGATGTTCACTCCGGCCTCGCCAAGCAGTGTTCCCACCCTTCCGATAACGCCGGGAACGTCGTGGTTGGTGAGAATGAGCAGCGTGTCGCGCGGATAGACATCCACACGAAAGGCGCCGATCCGGGTGACTCGAAAGGCACCATCGCCATTCTCGTCGCCACTGCCGTGTCCGTACGCGATTCCGCCGACGGTGATGTCGTTCATTCCGCCCGTCAGTCGCACCTCCAGGGCGCGGGCGGCGCCCGCAATCTCAGGCTCGCCGGCGTCGAGCGCCTCCGTAAATGACAGCTCGATTCCGCGCGCTTCGGCAAGGACCCGCGCGTTGATCAGATTCAGCCGCTCCTGCTCCAGAACCGTGTCGAGGACGCCGAGCGCCGCCGACGCGACGAGCGTATCGCGACCCGGCGCCAGCGCGTGGCTTCCCCGCACGTCAATCCGCCCGACGACGCTCGTTCCCTGAGCAGCGAGAATGGCCCGGCCGATGGCTGCCGCCCGGCGGGCAAGCGTCCGCGCGGGGCGCAGCTCTTCCCACTTCCCGTGCTCGCCCTCGGGAACGTTGATCGATCGCGAGTACTCGCCGGAGAGCAGTGCGTCGCGCACGGCCGCACACGCGTCTACGGCGACGTTGCGCTGCGCCTCCGCGGTCGAGGCACCGATGTGGGGCGTGAGAAAAACATTCGGCATTTTGCGCAGCGGATGCCCGGCGCTCAGCGGCTCCTTGACGAATGCATCCACGGCGGCGCCGGCAAGCTTTCCGGCGGCGAGGGCTTCGGCGAGCGCATCCTCGTCGACGAGTCCGCCGCGCGCCATGTTGACGACAATCGCTGTG
>JBGPLS010000112.1:0-10355 GCA_041486565.1 Gemmatimonadaceae bacterium | reverse complement strand
GCGCCGCATCTTGCCGGCGATCGTCGCGTGTACGTCGTGACCGTTGCTGACGAGCACCTTGAAGGTCGCATCAGGTAGTACTTCGGTAACGGTTCCTTCCAGCTCGATCGCTTCTTCCTTCGCCATACGCCTCCGTGGTGGGCTGTTCTGCTTCAGGGATTGAAAAAAACGGGGCCACTCCGGTTTCCCAGAGTGGCCCCACCTGTGCTACAGTTTCGCTGCGAAAGTGATCAAGCGTTGAGCCGGGTCACATTCTCGGCGGCGGGACCCTTCTGGCCCTGCACGACGTCGAACTCGACGCGCTCGCCCTCGGTCAACGACTTGAAGCCGCTGCCGCTGATGGCCGAGTGATGAACGAAGCAATCCTTCTGTCCGTTCTCGGGGGTGATGAAGCCAAAACCCTTGGCGTCGTTGAACCACTTCACAGTTCCGGTGGTACGCATACTGGTACTTCCTCGTATTGATGTAGGTCGGAAGTCCGGTATGGCCGTACCTGCCGACTTCGAATGTTGACTCGCCAAACGAAAAAAGACCTGGAAATCCAGGTCCCCTTTTGTGTGTTCGCTGGCCAGTCGTTGCACAATGAATTGTGCGCTAGAATTGAAATGTACCAGTTCCTGACAGGTTGTCAATGACGGCATCAGGTGGAATCCTGACCCTGGAAATTAAGCCTCCCTGCGACCCAACGGAGGGAGTACGCTCAACAAGCTCGGGCCGGAAAAGAAGTCGCCGCTCATCATGCTCGAAAAAGTGAAAGGAGCCAGCCGATGAAACGTCAAAACTTCTCCTCCGCCACCACGTGGGAGCCGGTGGTCGGCTATTCCCGCGCGGTCCGCGTCGGACCGCACGTCCACGTGTCGGGCACTACCGCGACCGGCGACAGGGGCGAGATTGTCGGAGCAGGAGACGCATACGCCCAGACGGTGCAGGCGATCGCCAACGTGAGGCGGGCGCTGGAGAAAGCGGGCGCGACGCTCGCCGACGTTGTCCGCACCCGCATCTACGTCGTAAACATCGTCGAGTGGGAGGCCATAGGCCGCGCCCACGGCGAAGCCTTCGGCGACATCCGGCCGGCAACGTCGATGGTGGAAGTGAGTGGACTGATCAGCCCCGAGATGCTGGTGGAAATCGAGGCCGACGCTTACATCCTGAATTCCAGCGACGGAGACTGAGCGCGTGCCTTTCAGCTATCACACGGCGGACGTATTCACCGACGTCCCATTCGGCGGCAACCAGCTGGCGGTGCTTCCCAACGCCGGCCGCCTCGACGACGCGCAGATGCTGGCGATCGCGGGGGAGTTCAACTTTTCCGAGACAGTGTTCGTATCTCCGCCGGAGACCGCGACCGGGACACGGCGACTGCGGATCTTCACGCCGGGCGGCGAGCTTCCCTTTGCCGGCCACCCGACGGTCGGGACCGCATTCGTTCTCGCATCCACAGGGGAGATTCCGCTCGAGGGCGACGAGACGCGAATCGTTTTCGAGGAAGGCGTCGGACTGGTTCCCGTGCTGATTCGCGCGCGCAATGGCAAGCCGGTCTTCACGCAGCTCACTGCGGCGAGACCGCCCGAGAAGGGGCCGGCCCCGACTGACGCGGCGGTCCTCGCCGACGTGCTTTCGCTCGAGCCATCGGACATTCTCTACGACGGCGTGTTCGCGCCCGAGGCGGTTTCGGCCGGCGTTCCCTTTCTCTTCGTTCCCCTGAGAAGTCTCGAGGCGCTCGGACACGCGCGCGTACGGAAGGACGTGTGGGAGCGGACGCTCGCCGATTCGTGGGCGCCGGAGATCTACATCTTCGTCGAGGAAGCGGAGTCGGCAGCGAGAGACGGCGTGCGCGTGGGCGACGGAGTGATTCGCTCGAGAATGTTCGCTCCCACGCTGGGCATCGCCGAGGACCCGGCGACCGGCGGAGCCGCGGCGGCGTTCGGCGGCTATCTCGCCTGGCGATCAACGGTTCGCGACGGAATGCTCAAGTGGACGATCCACCAGGGCGTGGAGATGGGTCGTCCGAGCCGTCTCGAGGTCGAGACCGACGTCGTCGGCGGCACCGTGCAGGCGGTGCGGGTAGGCGGCGCCTCGGTCCTCGTCAGCTCGGGCACGTTGTACTACCCGTAAGCGTCCGTTTGTCATGGGCGCGCTGCCTGCTTAGTGCATCCTGTAGACCGCCCGGATGGCTCGCCGGCCGCGCGGCCGGCGCTGCGAAACCTACTGGATGAAGTTGTAGAGCCCGTAAAGCCCGAGTGCCGCGCCGCCGATGGCGAGCAGAATTCCACCCGCTCCGCCGACGATCGCGCCGATCACTATTGCGGCGCCGCCGACGACCATGAACGCCACGTTCTGGCCTGCGCCAAGGTGCGTATCCTGCGTCGCAGCGACCTTTGCATTCGCCTTTGCAGCGGTGGGGGCACGCACTCCCACAGTGGCTGCGGCGACGGTCGGACCGACAGCCCGCTGAGCGTGTGCGGGCGCCGACGCCTGGGCGGCGATGACTACCGGGGTAGCGGAGACAGCAAATGCTGCTGCGAGCGAGATCAGTTTCCGGTTCACTTATGAGCTCCTGTGTTCGTCAATGGTGCGGGAATAATACATTGCGCGGCCTTCGCGGGCCGCTCCGGCCTCTTCAACCTGCACTGTTCGCGCCAGCAGCAACGCCGCGGCGTCAGTACGGAAGGTCGAGAGACCGGTTGTCCATGTGTTGCGCCCGATTACAGCGGGTTACCGACGGTAGCGGCCTCGCCTCCGCTCGGGAATGTTCACCGTCCCCTTCACGGTATCGTAGTCGATGCTTCCGCTTCCCTTCGAGTCGACGATGAAGTCACCGCCAACTCTGCTGACCTTGACACCGCCTGACCCCTTCTCGCTGATGTGCATCGATCCGCCGACGCCGTTGATGTCCACGCTGCCGGAGCCGTCGTCCCCGATTGTAAAGTTGCCGGTGACGTTGTTCGCGTCAATGTTGCCCGAGCCGTCGTCGATGTTGACGTCGCCGTCCACTCCGGAAATCGACATGTTGCCCGAGCCGTCGGTGATGCGGACGTTGCCAGTGATGCCGGAGACCTCGAGATCCCCGGAGCCATCGGTGAGCGTGACCGGCCCGGTCCCCTTGATCGTGAGCTCACCACTCCCGTCGCTCACGTCCAGCGGCGTCCCGATCGGAACGTCGATGGTGAGATCGAGAGCGCGCGCATAATCGCCGCGGAAAAGATCCCAGAAGGAGCTGGTCTCATCCGGCATGACCACCTTGACGACCACCATGTCGCCCTGACGCTCCGCGAGAAGCCTGATCTCCGATAGGACGCGCTGGCTCGACGCGCGCGCGGTGCCGGTCACGCGAACCTGCGTCAGACCGGGCCGGCCGTTGACGTAAAGAAAGCCGGAACTGGCGCTGATCCGGATGATGCGCGCCCCGGCTGCGTTCACGACGGCATTTCGCGGCGCGCTGTATTCGCCCGACTGTGCGCTTGCCTTGACCGGAATGAGTGCGGCAACGATGACGAACCTCCAGGCCGCTGACCGTTTCATCGCTCTCGAGCTCGTTGTGGCTTTCATCATGGTTTGTCCTAGCGGGCGAGCCAATAGGTCGCCTTGATTGTGAAAACATTCTCCGGCCGTTGCCGGAAAAGGGCGCCGTAATCGCGCCCGAAACGGAAATCACCCAGCTGCTCCGCGCCGCTGCGCTGCTGCTGCCAGACAAAGAACAGGGTCGAGCCGGGCTTGTATTCCCACCGCAGCACCGCATTGCCTCTCAACGATCTGAAATTGAAATCGGGATTGCCGAAGGTGACGCCATTGGCAGTGTTCGAGTTCGCGTCCGGGTCGATCTGATAGACGCCATTCGCCAGGGCGATGGTTCCGCGGTCGCGGCCGTATACGTCGAAGTCGAACGTCCTCGCTGCGCGGAGCTCTTTGAAATCCTTGAATCCCCCCGCCGACACCAGCGGCTGTGCGTAGAGCTGGAGTGAAAGCGCGGGGGTGAAGGTCCAATCCGCGCGGGTGACGAGCGACACCGACGTCTGGTCGAGCGTCGCGAAGACATACCTGCTGCCGTAGGTGGGAGTGGCCAGAGGATCCGCGACGCTGGTTACGAACTGTGAAAGTGAATGAATCTTCTCGAATGCCGGTGAGAAGGTGAGGCGGATCCCGGGCGCGGGTTGAAACGCGAGGTCGGCAGCGGCCGACGCGGTGTGCGCGCCGGACTGGTTGCGGCTGAAGTTCACCTCGAGGCCGGCCGTATACCGCTTGCGTCTATCCGTGGCGTAGAAGACCCCAGTTGATATCCCGTGAGGAATGCGAGCGACGGGCCCGCCGCGCGTCAACCTGTCGTCGATCGTAGGACCGGAAAAATCGGTGCGGACGAAGATGTGCGAGAAGTTCGGGAAGTCCGCCTCGAAGAACGACGCGTAGTTGTTGAAGATGATGTCGTGGTCGTAGTTCCAGGTCTGGTTCGTGAAGGCCGTGATGAGCCAGTTGCGGAAAATCCTGCCCGGTTTGTTCTCCTGGTAATACAGGTCGGTAGAGAACGCCTGGCGGTCTGCCGTCCGCATGAAGCCGAGGTCGTTCACTTCGAAACCGGGCGAGGTCACTTGCACGGCGACGTTGCCTCCCCAGTGGAGTCCCGCCGCCTTGGTCAATCCGAAGTGGCCGGCATAGCCGGACATCGAGTTGAGATTGGGATCGAATTCCAGGTGCTTCGAGTCCGGACGCTGGAAATAGTGAGCGCTCGACCGCTGCGTCGCGGCGATGACATTTTCCCTTCCCTGTACCACCGTGGCGCCACCCGCGAGGTCGAGGAGCCAGCTCCTGTCCGCCCACGCGTGGTTGAGATCCAACCCGCCGAAGTAGCCACTCGATCGAAGCAGCTGCGCCAGCGTATCGTCGCTCAGGTCGCGGTTGACGGCCGTGATCAGACCTCCGGCGGCAGTATTCGCCTGGTTCATCTCACGACGGAAGCGGCCGACGAAATAATTGGTCAGAGGCTCGACCTCGGCACTCTTCCTCGTGCCGGAGACGTCGGTAAAGTCACCTCGCTCGCGCGACGTCACGGCATCGAGGATGCCGGTGGACCAGCCATTCCTGCTCTTCCCGGTGACCTTCGCGGCGGTTGCAATCGTGGTCTGCGTCGGCGCGTCCACATAGGCGATGTCGCCACCGCCGAGCGAAAGCTGCGGCGAGCGGCCGATGCGTCGTGAGAAAAAGACCGTCGGGCCGCCGTAGCTGTTGAAGGTCCGCAGGTCGGCGAAGTCGAACAGATTCCGCTCCTGCACGAAGAACGGCCGCTTCTCGGGGAAAAAAGTCTCGAACGCCGTGAGGTTGACGACTGCCGGATCCACTTCGACCTGTCCGAAATCCGGATTGACAGTCCCATTGAGAGTCAGATTGCTCGTGATCCGGTACTTGAGATCGAGTCCCGCCGAGCCGAAGTATTCGTTCTTCCCGCGGAACGGATTCCCCGCCGCGACGTCGAGATACTCGGCACGCGTGCTGGCATATGGGACGAGCTCGATCCGGCTCGGCGCCGGAAGAGAGCCGAGGTTGACGAGATGTCCGAAGCGATTGATCCCACCTGCCTCGCTCTTCGGAGTGAACGCGAAGAAGTCCTGCTCCTGCTTGTTCCAGCTGTAGCGCTCGAACTGCACGCCCCACGTGTCCTGGTTTCGGCTATACGGAAGCTGTGACAGAGGAATGCGGATCTCGACCCCCCAGCCGGTGGCGTCGCGGGACACCTTGGCCTCCCACACCGCGTCCCACGAGAGATCGAGGTTGCCCTGCGAGTTGACAGTGGCGTCACGGACCGCGCCGGCGGCGGTGACGCGGAAATAGTAGGCGGTATTGTGATCGTGCCTCGAATCGAGCGAGACAGCAAAGACGTCGCCGTCAACCGACTCGTCGCGCCGGGAGAGACGGGGGCGGACATTCTCGGGCTTGTCCGACATCCTGGCGCCGATGTACAGCGCGTCGACGCCGATGAGCACCCGGACTTCGGTCTTTTCCGAGGAGGGCATCCCCTCCTTCGGGTCACGCTGCGTGAACTGCGAGACCGGAGTGGCCGTTGCCCAGGCCGGCTCGTCGAGCTTTCCGTCGATGTCGATGTGCCCCGTGAGCCGGGCCGCCCGCACCGTCGGTGACGCATCGTGATGGTAGGTGGACGTATTGGAGACAGCAGTGGCCGGTTGCTGTGCGGCAAGAGGCCCGGCAGAAACCACGAGTACGCCAGCGAGAATGCGATTCAAGATGGATGCTGGTGGAGGTGCTACATATTTGCGGCTGTGCTTCCCGTTGCTTCCCCGTTGGACAGCCATGTGGCCCATACGGTTTGAAGTGGCACCGGTTTCAGGCTGGCCCTGCACGTGGTCCACAGCGTAAGATTCAGTTGTCGTCAACCGCGGAGACGGGCAATGAATGGTATGCTGAAGGCAGTGGTATCGGCTGGATTCCTGGCGGCTCCTTTGATGGTGCTCGCGCAGGTTCCCGCGCCAGTACCGCCAGCGGCGCCTGCGTTCGGGACGCACGGGCCCGTGGTCGGCGATGTCGCCCCCGATTTCACGCTTCCCGGCGCAACACGTTATGGCCTGCTGAAGGCGCCGGTCCACCTCGCCGATTACCGCGGACAGACGGTGGTCCTCGCATTTTTCGTCCAGGCGCGGACAAAGGGCTGAACTATCCAACTGGAGGCGTACCGTGATCAGTACGCCACGCTATTCAATAACGGCCGCAAGGTAGTCGTGATAGGCATCAGCGTTGACGCCGATACCACACTGGCGTCGTGGGCGCGCGAAGATCATTTTCCGATGCTCTTCGCCAGCGACGTCGATGGGAAGGTCGGAAGCCTCTACGACAACTACGACGCGGCGCGGAAGCTGGACGCGCGAACGCTGTTCGTGGTTGATCGGGGCGGAAAGATCGCCTACGTGGCTCGCCCCTTCCGGGTGACGGTGCAGGCGGCGTACACGGACCTGGCGGCGGTCATCGACAATCTGGAGCCGCTGCCGGCGGACACGGTTCGCTAGCTAGAGCGCTTTCTTTATCGCCGCTTCGAGGTCCTGGGACCCGCCGAGTCCGGTGTAGACGACCTTGCCGGTCCGGTCCACGACGACCACGTATGAAGTGGCGGGCGCGTCGTAGGCGTCGGCGGCGTTGCCGTCGGTGTCGAAAACGATCTGGTGCCTGAGCCCGTGCTTCTCGGCGTAGGCCTTCACCTGTCTCGGCGTCTCATTCACCGATACGGCGACGCCGATGAATTTCACTCGCGAGCCGTATTTCTTCTCCGCGGCCAAAAGGGCAGGCTCGAGCTCGCGGCAGTTCGGACACCACCAGGCCCAGAACTCGATGAGCATCGGCGTCCTGCCGACGTATGCGCCGAGGTCAACCGATTTTCCGTCGAGCGCGGTGACGACGGCGCCGGGTGCGTGCTTGCCAACCTCGATGCCGAGGTCCTGCGCGCGAAGCGGGCGGGCAGCGAACGCCGCAAAGACAGGAAGAACAACGAGAGCGATTCGGGGCAGGCGCACGGACGGCATTCGGGACCTCATTCGGGTACGGGGCCACTTCTGTCTGCTGTGACTACCCGGCAGGACCTCGTTCGTTGCCGGGCTCACCGGGCTCAGAACAGGAGCTTGCCCATCTGTATCAGATAGTATTCGGCCACGCCAACCATCACGAAGGCGAATCCGCGCTTGACCCAGATCATCCACACACCGGCTCGCGGGAGTCTCGCCGCCGCGCCACTGAAAAGCCCGACGGCGACGAGCAAAGCGCACATCCCGAGAGAGAAGGTGAAGAGGTAGAGGAATCCCAGCCCCGCGCGCTTCGTCGTCGTCACCCATGTCAGAACCGCAGCCATCACGGGAGCGGAACATGGAGCGGCGACCAGTCCCGACGCCGCCCCCATGATGAATGCCCCGGAGAAACGACCCGCCGTGCCGGCATTGGCCGCGCGGTTGAGCAGCGGCGTCGGAATCCTCAGCGGCAGAATGTCGAGGAGCACGAGGGCGGCGAGGATGAGCAGATTCGCCATCACGAAGTAGAGCCATGGATTCGTGCTTACCGAGCCGAAGATCGTGCCCGTCAGACCGGCAATGACACCGAGCGTGGCGTACGCCAGCGCAAGTCCGACGACATAGGTCAGCGTGAGGAGTACGGTTCGCAGTCTGCTGGGCGCGGCCTCTCCCACCGATTGGCCACCGACGATCGCGGCGGTGATCGGGATCATCGGATAGATGCACGGAGTGAGGCTCGTCAGTACTCCGGCAATGAAGAGCACGGGCAGCGCGATCAACGGGCTCGCCGAGAGCTGGCCTGAGATGCCAGTGAAATCCATTCGTAATAAGCTAGCGGGGAAACTACCATTGCGGACTGCGAACTAACTGCGGATTACGAGCTCACTGCGGACTGCGAACCACCTGCGCCGTAGTCCGAAGTAGTCCGCAATCCGCAGTCAGTTCGCAGTCCGCAGTGGTAGTTGGTGTAGATTTCCCGCCTATGACGGCACCCAATTCAAGATCCGCGCGCGGCGGCGGGGAGTCACCAGCCGCGGGCACCAGGTCTGCCGCGGCCCGCCGCAGAGGCGAAGCACTCGAGGAATACACACCGTCCTACAAGGCCGCGGGAATTGCCGCTCTCGCCGTGTTCCTGCTCTACTTCTTCACCATCGCGCCATCCACGGCGATGTGGGACACCGGCGAGTACATGGCGGCGGCGAAGGTCCTGGGCCTGCCGCATCCTCCTGGCAATCCACTCTTCGTTCTCGTTGCGCACGTCTTCGGGGCGTTCCCGCTGCCCGGTAATTACGCGCAGCACATCAATACGATGGCGGCACTCTGCAGCGCTCTTTCCGCCGGGTTCTGGTTCCTCGTCACCGAGCGGGTGCTCGCCGGCTGGCTCGGGAAGGGATGGCAGAGGATCGCCGGCGCGGCACTGGCGACGTTGATCGGCGCCACCGCCTACACGGTGTGGAACCAGAGCGTCGTTAACGAGAAGGTGTACACCGTCTCGCTGCTTTTCTTCACGATCGTGTCGTGGCTGATGATCTCGTGGACCGACGATCCCGATGGTCGGTCGGCCGACAAGAAGCTGATTCTCGTCGCCTACCTGCTGGGGCTCGGATACGCGAACCATCCGGCCGGATTTCTCGCCGCCCCGGCTGTAGTCTTCGCGATTGCCGTGCGGCGGTGGCAGACCTTCCTGCGATGGAAGCTCGTTCTCGTCGCGGCTGCGGTGCTGCTGCTCGGCCTGACGCCCTTCGTTTACGAGCCGATTCGCGCGGCGCACTTTCCGGCGATGAACGAAGGTGAGCCGACCGGCTGTGCAACGAAGCTCGAGGCCTCCTGCACCTTCAGCAGCCTCACGAAACAGCGATTGATGGACAACATCAACCGCGAGCAATACGGCAAGAAGCTCGAGCGGGGTGCGCCATACATCGCGCAGGTCCAGATGTGGTGGCTCTACTTCAAGTGGCAGTGGTTGCGCGACCCGCACAACGAGCGCCTGGCGCTCCAGGCAATGCTCGCCGTGCTTTTCCTTGTCCTCGGGCTGATAGGAGGGTACGTCCACTGGACGTACGAGCGACGAACCTTCTGGTATTTCGGGCCGCTCATGTTCACGCTGACGCTGGCCCTGATCTACTACATGAACTTCAAGTACGGATGGTCTCAGTCGCCGGAGCTCGGCGAGAACGTCCAGCGCGAGGTACGCGATCGAGACTATTTCTACATCTGGAGTTACTCGGCGTGGGGCGTATGGGCGGCGCTTGGGCTCGTCTACATCTGGCAGTCGGTGGCGCAGATCCTCGATCGCGAGCCGACGGACAAGCCGGACCGCGCCGGGTACGCGAGCCGGCGCGCGTGGCTGCTGGCGACTCCTCTCCTGCTGATCGCGTGCGTGCCGCTCGCCGCGAACTGGCGGGTTGCATCACACCGCGGGGAGACGTTCACTGCCGACTGGGGACACGATCTCCTCAACTCGGTCGAGCCCTACGGAATCCTGATCACCAACGGCGATAACGATACTTTCCCGCTCTGGTACGCGCAGGAAGTCGAGGGCGTGAGGCAGGACGTGCTCGTCCTCGTGACCTCGTATCTCAACACCGACTGGTTCGTTCGCCAGGTCATTCGCAATCCGGTTCGGCCATACGACCCGGCGAAAGGTCCGGCGGTCTACCGGGATCGCAACTGGCCGATACCGAAGGGACCGCCACTCAAGCTGTCATTCGCCGAAGCAGATTCGATTCCGCCGTATTTCGAAATTCGGGAAGCGCAGCAGTTCACGCAGCGGAATCTCGTTGCGACCATCCAGCCGGGTTATCTGACCCGTGATCAGCTCGTGACGCTCAGACTGATCAAGGACGCCTATCCCGAAAG
>JBGPLS010000111.1:0-10410 GCA_041486565.1 Gemmatimonadaceae bacterium | reverse complement strand
GAGCCAGGAGACGACTTTCATTCGCGCCACGTGCTCAGAACCTCGGGGGAGGGGCTGGTGGCGATCGAGGCGCCGAATTTCGGCGCGTTGACGTTGCGGGCGTTCTCTCTCGAAGAGGATGCCCGTTTTGCGTATCGCTCTCCTGTTTCCCGCAGCACTGATATCTCTCGCCGGATGTAAGTCCCGCGGCGAGCCGGAGCGAACTGCGCTCAGCGACGACTTCGGCGATACGGTCATCTTCCGCGGCACTCCGGAGCGCGTAGTGTCGCTGAATCCAGCGACCACTGAGATTGCTTTCGCGATTGGCGCCGGCGATCGTCTCGTCGGCCGCACGCACTGGGATCTCTATCCGGCAGCAGCGAGCGCCGTCCCCGATCTCGGCAGCGGCATCCGACCCAGCGTCGAAGCCGTCCTCGGCGCGCGACCCGACCTCGTGCTTCTCTATGCCAGCGACGACAACCGGCCGGCGGCGATCCGGCTCCGCGCCGCCGGTGTCAACACTCTCTCGCTCAAGATCGACCACATTCGCGACTTTCACCGCGCAGTGCGACTGATGGGTCTGCTACTCGACGACAGCGCCGGCGCAGAAATCGTATCGGACTCGGTCGCGCGGACTCTCGAGCGCGTCCGGAACGCGACTGCGTCGCTGCCGAAGCCTGCCGTCTTCTGGCACATCTGGGACGCGCCGCTGATCACGATCGGCGGCGGCAGCTACATGGACGAGCTGATCACGATCGCCGGCGGGCGCAATGTCTACGGTGACGTGGCGGCGGCGTCGCCGACGGTCGGCATCGAGGATGTTCTGCAAAGGAATCCGCGATACATCATCACTGGCCCGGAGGGCGCGGCGAAGATCAAGGCCGATCCGCGATGGTCGACCGCCCCCGCAGTGAAAGGGGGACGAGTGCTGGTGGTGGACACGGCGGTCGTGGGTCGGCCGGCTGTGCGATTGGGGGAAGCAGCGGTTGCGCTGGCGTCGTTGCTTCACCCGGGGGTGGTTCATTGATAGTACATCGCGGATGGCACTGGTTTGCCGTGGCCACCGTGTTCGCGCTCGTGTGCGTCGCGGCAATCGCGAATGGCGCGGTCTCCATCCCGGCAGCTGATGTGGTGCGCGCGATCGCCGGCAATGGCGACTCGTCCGTCATCGCGATCGTCCGCAGCCTCCGCCTTCCGCGAGTCGCGCTCGCGGCGCTCATCGGCGCCGGACTCGGAATGAGTGGTGGCGCGTTGCAGGGAACGCTTCGAAACGGATTGGCCGAGCCTTATCTTCTCGGAGTCTCGGGTGGCGCAGCGGTCGGAGCGGTCGTCGCCTTTTCTGTCGGTGTGTCTCACGCAGGGTGGATTGCCCTCGCGGCATTCGTCGGCGCGACGATCGCTGTTGTCCTCGCGCTCATCGTAGCGCGGGCCGCCGGACGTGGTGGCCGGGGCGATCCCAGAACACTCCTGATGGCCGGCGTCGTGATCGGCGCATTCGCCAACGCGGTGATCATGATCGCGCTCGCGAATGCGCCGCCAAACACGATCAGGGGCGCGCTCTGGTGGATGATGGGCTCCGCCGGTGACGCTACCTGGCAGGTAGTCGGTGTGCTCGCTCTCTCGGTCCTCGCCGGCGGCGCCGCTCTCGTCTACCTGGCACGTGACATAGATATCCTCTCCCTCGGTGAGGAGCCGGCGGCCGCTCTCGGTGTGGATGTGGACCGCGCCGCGCGAAGCATCTATTTGCTCAGCGCACTGCTCGCGGCCGCGACAGTCGCTGCTGCCGGACTCGTCGGCTTCGTAGGGCTCATCGTTCCGCACCTCGTCCGCTCGGCGGGTGTTCGCCGGCACCGCCCGCTGCTTTTCGGCGCCGCGCTGGTCGGGGCAACGCTCGTCGTCGGCGCCGACCTCGCAGCGAGAACGCTTCGTCCGCCTGCCGAGCTTCCGCTCGGCGCGGTGACGGCGATACTCGGCGTGCCTTTCTTTCTGGCACAGCTGAGGAAGACGGCGTGACTTCGATTCCCGGCGCTCCGATGATTCGCTTCGACGACATCGTCGTCCGTTACGACGGCGCTCTGCAACCGGCACTCGACGGAGTCACCTTCGATGTCCCCGCCGGCGCGATGACCGCCGTCGCTGGCCCGAATGGCAGCGGGAAGTCCACGCTCGTCCGCGCCCTGCTGCGGCGACAATCTCTGGTGCGTGGGCGAATCGAGGTCGGCGGCGACGACCTGGCGATGTTGTCGCAGCGCGAGCTCGCACAGCGCGTCGCGGTCGCCCCGCAGCGCGAGGATGCGGCCTTTCCGATGCGCGTCGACGAATACGTCTCGCTCGCGCGCTTTCCGAGGCTCGGCTTGTGGGAAAGCCCGTCGAGCGTCGACAGGGAAGCCGTGGACCGCGCGCTTCAGCGCGCCGGAGTCTCTGAATTCACGGAGCGCCGCACCGACGAGCTCTCCGGCGGCGAATGGCAGCGCGTTCGCATTGCCCGCGCGCTGGCGCAGGAGGGAGGGGCGCTCGTCCTCGACGAGCCGACGACCTTCCTCGACATGCCGCACGAGATGTCGCTGTTCGAGCTGCTGGATTCGCTCGCCCGGGAAGGGCTCGCGGTGCTCATCGTGAGCCATCAGCTCAATCTCCTCGCACGCTTCGCGCGGACGATCGTCCTGCTGAATCACGGCCGGATCGCCGCTGCCGGAAGTCCTTCCGAGGTCATGCGCGCGCCAATTCTCGAAAGCATTTACGACTGGCCGCTCGTCGTCACCCGTGATCCGGCAGCCGGCGCGCCTGCTCTCCTGCCACTTCGTCGTCCGACTTCACTCACCTGAGCAATCAGAAAACCATTCATTGATCCCCGCCATGACACGCATCGCGTCGCTTCACTCCGTTGCCTTCCTCGCCGCCTGGTCGATCTGCTTCTCAGGCTTCGTCAGCAATTCTGCCGCGGCACAGGAGCGCGACACCGTAACTCTCGGCACCGTCGTCGTCTCGGCGACCAAGTCACCTGTCTCCCGCGATCAGCTTACGCAATCGGTCACGATCCTGAGCGGTGACGACCTCCGCGCCCGCGGTGTCGCGCGTGTCTCCGATGCGCTGCAGCTCGTCCCGGGCGCGACGGTCGCGCAGAATGGATCGTTCGGCTCCGTCACCTCGCTGTTTCTGCGTGGAGGAGAGAGCCGCTACACGAAAGTGCTGATCGACGGCGTCACCGTTAACCAGTCCGGGGGCTTCTTCGATTTCAGCCATCTCACAACCGACAATGTGGAGCGCATCGAGATCGTCCGAGGTCCGGCGAGCGTCCTCTACGGCGCCGACGCCGTCACCGGCGTCATCCAGATCTTCACTCGCCAGGGGCGTGGCCCGCTCGCGCTGAGTGCGTCTGCGCGCAGAGGCACCTACGGCACTGTGGACGGCGAAGTCGGCGTCAGCGGATCCTCGAGGGGTTTCGGGTATTCGCTCGATGGCGCGGGGCATCGCACCGACGGCATCCTGAACTTCAACAATGAGTACTCGAACGGCACGTTGAGCGGGTCGGTCTCTGCTGCGCCGCGCCCGGGGACAGATGCGCGCCTTACCGCCCGCTATTCGAACGCCGAGTTCCACTATCCCACCGATTACACCGGCGCCCCAGTGGACAGCAACTCGTACCGAGTTCAACACCGGCTCACCGTTGGCCTCGACGCCGGCACGCAGATCACACCTGCCATTCGGGCCCAGATCGTCGCTGGCACGAACGAGCTGTCGGACCTCACCGAGGACATTGCAGTCCCGTTCGGCGCGTCGGCCCAGCTCCACTCGGCTGCCATGTCGCGCGGCCAGCGTCGGAGCACCGAGGGCCGGCTCCGATTCGCGCTTCCCGCGGCAACGACGCTCAGTCTCGGTGGCGAGTACGTTCGCGAGAGAGAGACGAGCACCAATTCCGAAGGCGCCGTCGGATCGCCGACTTCGCCAGTCTCGCGCTTCGCAGCAGAGCGGAGCGATCGTGCGGCGTATGCCGAGCTTCTTGGATCGTTGAGAGCGCGCCTGTCGTATACAGTCGCCGCGCGCATTGATGACAACTCGGACTACGATTCGTACGCTACCTATCGTCTGGGAACCAACATTCCCGTCGCGACGGGCACGCGACTCCGCGCGTCGTGGAGCACCGCTTTCAACGCCCCTGCATTCAGCCAGCTTCGCCCAACGCTCTACACGCTCGGCAGTCCTGGGCTCGCGCCCGAGCACAGCCGGAGCTGGGAGACGGGAATCGAACACTCGCTTTCTTCGGGTCTTGCCCGCGTCTCGGCGAGTTACTTCAACCAGCGCTTTGGCGACCTGATCCAATACGTCTCGGGCGGTCCGCCCACTTTCAAGGGGAGCTACGCGAACCTCACTCAAGCCGAGTCGAACGGGTACGAGGCGGAAGTCGAGGTTACGCCACCGGGCATCGTCTCGGGATCGGCCAGTCTGACACAGGCGACCCCGCGGGTCACGCGCATCTCCTCTGCGTACTCGGGTGACCTCACCGTTGGCCAGGCGCTCATCAGGCGACCGACGCATTCGGGAACTGCCTCGCTGAGACTTGCGCCGAAAGCTGCAACACTCTCGGTGACGGCGAGCTATGTCGGCAAGCGCCCGGACGTGGACTTCGCGCAGTTTCCGGCACCGACAGTCACGCTTCCCGCGTACGTACGCGTGGACGTCGGGGGGACATTCGAGCTTTGGCGCGGCCCGGGAAACTCTTCGCTGGCCCTTACCGCGCGCGCCGAGAACGCGTTCGACAAGAGATACGAGACTGTCCTCCGTTTCCCCGCGCCAGGACGGGTGATCCTCGTCGGGGCGCGCTTCAATGGGAGTTTGTAGATTGCGCGTATGGCGCCCCTCGTCACCGAAGCAATCGTCCTTCACGCCTTCGACTACGTCGAGACATCGCGCATTCTCAAACTGCTGACGCGCGATGCCGGAGTGCAGTCGGTGCTTGCCCGCGGAGCGCGCCGCTCGCGAAAGCGGTTCGGCAGCGCGATGGATCTCTTCGCCCAGGGCGTAGCGGAGATTTACGTTCGGCCGAATCGCGAGTTGCAGACCCTCGCTTCCCTCGACGTGACACGGGCGCGGTCGGAGCTCGGTGCGGACGTCGCCCGATTCACCGCGGCATCGATGATCTCGGAGCTTGTGCTGCGATTCCCATATGACGAGGCGGCCGCCGAAATCTTCGACGATGTAGAGGCGTGCTTCGATCGGATCGGCGCCGCTGACGGGGAGCAGACACTGAATGCGGCGATCGGCGGCGCGTGGCGGATCATAGCACATCTCGGGTTCATGCCGGCGCTGGATCTGTGCGCCAGCTGTCACGCGCCACTCGACCCTGCCGCAACGGTATCGTTCTCACATTCCGCGGGAGGAGCATTGTGCGCGCGATGCGGCGTTGCCGCCGCAGGCAGCCGCGTCCTTCCGCCCGCTGCGCGCGGTGCGGTCCGGGAGTGGTTGGCGGGGACCGATACATCGCGGCTCGCCACGGCGGATGTACGCGCGCACCAGCGGCTTTTGCGCGAATTCTTCCAGGAGCACCTCGGCACCGATCGCGAGCTTCGTGCCTTCCGCGTCTGGGAGCAGGGGGCCTGGAGCGCAGCGTGATCCTCGGCACCGCTGGTCACATCGACCACGGCAAGACCGCGCTCGTCAAGGCGCTCACCGGTGTCGACACCGACCGGCTGCCCGAGGAGAAGCGTCGCGGCATTACGATAGACCTTGGCTTCGCGCCGCTGGCAATCGAAGGTTTCGGAACTATCGGGATCGTGGATGTTCCGGGGCACGAAGCGTTCGTCCGGACGATGCTCGCCGGCGCAAGCGGAATCGACGTCGCGCTCCTCGTCGTTGCAGCGGACGAGGGCGTGATGCCTCAGACCCGGGAGCACCTCGAGATCCTGTCGTTACTGGGAATCCCGAAAACTGTCGTCGCGCTGACGAAATGCGATCTGGTTACCGACGACTGGCTCGCTCTCGCGACAGACGACGTCCGCATGCTCCTCGCACCTGGTCCATTCGCGGCGAGCGAGATCATACCAGTTTCTGCCGTCACCGGCTCAGGACTGACCGAGCTTCGCCGGGCGATACGCGATGCAGCGACCTCCGTACGAAAGCCCGGCAGCGCTGACGATATCTTCCGCATGCCCGTCGATCGCGCCTTTACGATGAGGGGTACGGGGACCGTCGTGACGGGGACGGTATGGAGCGGCGCAATCGGCCGCGATGCGACGGTGACCGTATTTCCACCGGGAAAGCGGTCGCGGGTTCGCGGCATTCAGCATCACGGCGCTGCCGTCAGGACCGCTGCACCCGGAGAGCGTATCGCGCTCGCCCTCGCGGATCTCGACGTAGGGGAAGTAAAACGCGGAAGTGTCGTCATAGCAGACGCCGCATGGCCGGCGACGTCGAGAATCGAGGCGGAGGTCGGGTTGACGAGCGACGACGTGAACATCGGGCCGCGAACCCGTTTGCGATTTCACCTCGGTACTTCAGATGTCGGCGCGCGCATCAATCGCATGTCCACCACCGGCGAGCCGGATGAAGGACACTTCATGGCGGTGGTGGTGCTGGACGAGCCACTGCTGGTGAGAGGAGGCGATCGATTCGTGTTGCGACTGCCGTCTCCTCCCTCGACAATAGGCGGAGGAATCGTGCGCGATCCCTTTCCCCCTACGAGAAAGCGGCGCGCGTCAGCCGGGCGCGAACCTGCACAGGAGCGCAATGCGCGTGTCGCGGAGCCGACTGTCGAGCTTCTCGGTCGGATAGTCGCCGAAGCGGGCCTCGAGGGCGTAGCGACGGAGTTTCTTCCCATCCGCCTTGGAGTGACCCCCGCCGAAATTGCTGCGCTCCCGAAGGAGCTCGATCTTGTCGAGATTCAGAGCCGGCTCTACGATCCGACCGTCCTCGATGCCCTCGAGGCGACCGTCGAGCAGATCATCCTCAAACACGTCGAAACCTTTCCGCTCGAATCCGGTGTCCAACTGGAGAACGTCAGATCGTCCGTGGGTGCTCGCGGGATGGTTATAGATCGAGCGGTGAGTCGTCTCGTAGAAAGATCGAGAATCGAGATTGACCGCTCGGTCGTGAAACCGGTCGGCTGGTCGCCGCGACTGACCGAGCGAGAGCGCGCGCTGGCGGACGCGATCTTGCACGAGATTTGCTCTCATCCAAGCGAGCCGCCGGCAGTGAATGAGCTGGTGGCTTCGTTCGGCGAAAACGCTCCGGCCATGGTACGCTATCTGGAGCGGGCTGGAAGGCTGGTGAGGGTTTCCGACGACCGGTACTACTCGCCGGCGGCGGTGGATGAGATGGTAGGCAAGCTTCGTTCGACACTCGAGCCCAAACGGACGTATAGTCCGGCGGAGCTTCGGGAGGTTCTCGGGGTTTCAAGGAAGTATCTGATCCCGTTTCTCGAATTCTGTGATGTGGCGGGGATTACGGATCGGAGGGCGGAAGGAAGGGTGATCGCAGCGCCAGATGCAGTCCGCGATCGTCCGTAATTCGAAGGGGGACAAGCTGTTCCTTGACACCCCCGGCAGGCCGACTTAGCTTCGCCAAGGCGAACAAACGTACACCCGTATCAGGAGCATCCTTCTAACACTTTCTTTGTCTGTAGCAGGAGATGTAACCAAATGAAACACCTGTGGGGGGCACTTCTAGTGCTAGCCCTCAGCGCTTTCATGCCAAGCCATCTGTCGGCCCAGGGAGTGTCACCCCAGTCCGGCGGAGCGCGAGGCGCCGCGTTGGAGCTGGGTCAGAACTATCCGAATCCGTTCAATCCGGAAACGAGGATTCCATTCACCATCGGCGACGGGCCGGGGTGCACCGATCCGAGCCGCTTGTACCGGGTGAGCCTGAGGATATACAACGTTCTTGCGCAGCCAGTTGCCGTGCCGGTTCTGCAGGGTGGGACCGGGAATGTCGCTGGGGGTGAACCGATCGAGAAGCTCCTCCTGACCTGCAACCAGTACACGGCGTATTGGGATGGCAGAGACCTCAGGACGCAGCAGGAGGTCGCTTCGGGAGTTTATCTGTACCGTCTGGAGGTCGATGGAAAGGCGGTAGTGAAGAAAATGCTCGTGTCGAAGTAGCTGGCAGCTTCGGCCGGCAGCTTGCAACTTGAACGCGTCTCTTCGGGGGCGCGTTCTTTTTTTCCAGACACCCCGCCGGAATGGCAGAAGATCGGGGCACTCACATTGCAGCCTTCCGAGCCATGATCAATCCAGATCGCCTGACGGTTAAGTCCGCGGAAGCGCTCAACGACGCAGTCTCGGCAGCGCGACGCGCGGGTAATCCCGTCGTTTACGACCTCCATCTTCTTCAGGCGCTGCTTGCCCAGGACGAGGGAATCGTCGTTCCTGTTCTACAGAAGCTCGGAGTCAGCGTCGCGGCGCTACGCGAAAAGATCGAATCCGAGCTCGCGCGCTATCCGCGTCAAAGCGATGCGCAGCCCAATCTCTCGCGCGAGCTCACTCAGATCTTCGATCGCGCCGAGAAGGAGGCGAAGTCGCTCGGCGACGAGTTCGTTTCCACCGAGCACCTGCTGCTCGGGCTCGCCGACGTCAAGGGCGCGGAAAGCAAGACGCTTCTCAACGGGGCTGGCGCGACGTATGGCGCTTTGCTCGAAGCTCTCAAGGCAGTGCGAGGAACTCACAGAGTCTCCGACCAGACTCCCGAAAACCAGTACCAGGCGCTCCAGAAATACACTCGCGACCTCACCGACGCTGCGCGCAAAGGAAAGCTCGATCCGGTGATCGGCCGCGACGAGGAGATCCGCCGCGTGATCCAGGTGCTGTCGCGCCGCACCAAAAACAATCCCGTTCTCATCGGCGAGCCCGGCGTCGGCAAGACCGCCATCGCCGAGGGACTGGCGCAGCGAATGGCGAATGGCGACGTGCCCGAGAGTCTCAAGAACAAGCGCTTCCTCGCCCTCGATCTCGGCGCTCTCATCGCGGGCGCAAAATTCCGTGGCGAGTTCGAGGAGCGGCTGAAGGCGGTTCTCAAGGAGCTCACCGAGGGAGAAAACCAGTTCGTCGTTTTCATCGACGAGCTTCACAATCTCGTCGGCGCGGGGAAAGCCGAAGGGTCGATGGACGCGAGCAACATGCTCAAGCCGATGCTGGCTCGTGGAGAGCTGCACGTTGTAGGCGCTACGACGCTCGACGAATACCGGAAGCACGTGGAGAAGGACGCCGCGCTCGAGCGCCGCTTCCAGCCTGTCTACGTCGGCGAACCGAGCGTCGAGAGCACGATAGCAATCCTTCGCGGCCTGAAAGAGCGCTACGAGGTACACCATGGCGTCCGCATCACCGACGGCGCGATTGTCGCCGCGGCAACTCTCTCGAATCGCTACATCGGAGACCGATTCCTTCCCGACAAGGCAATCGACCTCATAGACGAGGCCGCGTCGCGGCTGCGGATCGAGATCGATTCTGTTCCGCTGGAGATCGACGAAGTGGAGCGGCGCATCACGCAGCTCGAGATCGAGCGACAGGCGCTGCAGAAGGAGCGGGACCCGGCGTCGGTCGAGCGGCGTGGCGCGATCGAGCGCGAGCTGGCCGATCTCAAGGAGCAGGCGAACGCGATGCGCACGCAGTGGCAGATGGAAAAGGAAAAGCTTGGCATTGTCGGCAAGATCAAGCAGCAGCTCAAAGAGGCGCGTATGCAGGCGGAACAGGCAACTCGCTCAGGCGACCTCGGCAGAGCCGCCGAAATCACCTATGGAACCGTTCCTCAGCTCGAGCAGCAGCTGCGCGACATCGAGCAGCAGCTCGCCAGCAAGCAGGAGGGGGGACGGCAGTTCCTGAAGGAGGAAGTCGCGGCCGAGGATGTCGCTGAGATCGTCGCGCGGTGGACGGGAATTCCGGTGTCGAAGATGATGGAGGGCGAGCGGGAACGACTCACGCGTCTGGAGGATGTTCTCTCCACGCGTGTCGTCGGCCAGGGCGAGGCAGTACGGGCCGTGTCGAACGCGGTCCGCCGGTCGCGCGCGGGACTTCAGGATCCCAATCGTCCCATCGGCTCGTTCATATTCCTCGGGCCAACGGGTGTTGGCAAGACAGAAACGGCGCGCGCTCTTGCCGAATTCCTTTTCGACGACGAGCAGGCGATGGTGCGCATCGACATGTCGGAGTACATGGAGAAGCACGCAGTCGCGCGTCTCATCGGGGCGCCTCCCGGATACATCGGCTTCGAGGAGGGTGGACAGCTCACGGAGGCCGTGCGCCGGCGGCCGTATGCAGTCGTGTTGTTCGACGAGATCGAGAAAGCGCATCCCGACGTATTCAACATTCTGCTTCAGATTCTCGACGACGGGAGGCTCACCGATTCGCAGGGTCGGACAGTGAACTTCCGCAACGCCGTGATCATCATGACGTCGAACATCGGAAGCGCGTTCATTCTGGAGCACGGCACCGAGGACTGGGAGCG
>JBGPLS010000110.1:0-10439 GCA_041486565.1 Gemmatimonadaceae bacterium | reverse complement strand
GAGCAGGACTCGCTGCGGGCGATCGTCGCCGATGGGTTGAAGCGCGGGCTCCTCTTCCTCTCGGACGCCGATGCGCGGCCTGATTTCGCTTCGGACCCGCGGACGAATCTCTGGGATGACGCCGCCTCGCCGATGGAGTTTCTGCGGCACGAGATGGGCGTGCGCCGCGTCGCCATGTCGCGCTTCAACGAGCACAACATTCGCCTCGGCGAGCCGGTCGCGCTGCTACAGGAGAGATTCGTCCCCGTGTATCTGATGCATCGCTTCGCGATCAACTCATTGGCGAAGACGATCGGCGGAATGGAATACAGCAATGCCGTGCGAGGTGACGGACTCCAGGAGACGCATCCGCTGGACGGCGCAACGCAGCGGCGCGCGCTGGCGGCATTGATCGAGGCGATGTCGCCGGCGGAGCTGGCGATTCCCGACACTGTCGTCACACTTCTCGGTCCGCGTCCCTTCTCCTACAGACCATACGTCGAGCTCTTCAGCAGTCAGACACGCCCGGCCTTCGATGAGCTCGGCGCGGCACGGACGTTGGCGCAGATGATCGTGGACGCGATCCTTCAGCGCGATCGCGCCGGGCGACTGGTACAGTTCGCGATTCGCGGAACGTCGCCGCTCACTCTTGGCGAGACGATAGATGATCTCACGGCGAGCTGGTCAGCGGGCGCGAATGGATCGGCCAGGACCGAGGCGTTGAAGCGGGTCGCGCAGCGCGCGGTCGCCGATCGTGTGCTGCTGCTCGCCGCCGACAAGGAGACGGCGCCGGATGTCCGCGCAGTCGCGGATTTCAAGATTGACGCTCTCAGGCGTCGCGCGCGCTCTCTCGCCGCGAGCGGCAGCGAGGCGGACCGTGCGCACTGGATGGCGATTGCCGGAGACTTCACGCGCTGGATCGAGCGTAAGGAGCTCCCGACTCCGACGCCGTCGCTGCGTCCTCCGCCGGGCGATCCGTTCGGAATGGATTGGTAGGGATGCGGCACAGCGCCCTGCACCAGCTTACCGCGATGGATTCGCGCCGGGCGGCGGAACGGGCGGCTCCGGCAGTCGCAGCACTGCATCCCTGAAATTCTGGTAGCTCGGAATGTCCTGGAGCAGCCCCGGACGCTCGGCGTCGAGCTCCTGGATGACCGCCCTCGACTGCGCGATCCTCGATTCCTCGAGAGGATGTGACGCAAACCATCCCTCGACCTTTGTTGGCTGAGTCTTTCTCGTCTGCACCAGGACTTCGAACATCGCCGGAATCCCCTCGGGATCTATTCCGGCGCGGAAGACGTTCGCGACTGCCTCCGAATCTGCCTGTAGCTCGTCGTGCCGGCTGTGCTTCGCGACGACCGCCGTGCCGCCGATGTTGATTGCCGCCTGACCCAGTTCATTATTGCAGATGTTGGTCAGGGTGCAGGCCAGAGTGGCGACGATTCCGATCTTCTGCGAGCTCTGCATCTGCTTCACCGAGTGTCGCTGAATTACATGTCCGATCTCGTGGCCGAGGGTGCCGGCAAGCTCGTCCATTCGGTCGGTCGTCTCGATCAGGCCGCGATTGACGTAAACGAATCCGCCCGGGAGCGCGAAGGCGTTCACCTGATGCGAGTTCACGACATAGAAATGCCAGTCGAGGTCGGCGCGGCTCGTAAGCTTCGCGATCGTGTCGCCGAGCCGCGTGATGTAGTCGTTGATGTAGGGATCGGTGACGATCGGAAGATTGGCGTTCATCTCTTCCGCGTTCTGCTGACCGATGGCGGCCTCCTGGTCGGGGGATAGGTCGCACGCGGCGAGCGCGAGAATTGCGCTTGCGGCGAAAAGGATCCGGTTCAGACTGCGAATTGTGGCGGGCATTGACTATCGTTTGGGCAAGAGGTGTTCCAATGCCCGGCGGCGGTTAGACTTCGGCGATGCCCACGGAACATCACATCCGAATACACCGGACCGCGCGATACTACACCATCGGCGAGCCCGGTCCCGGGATTCGCGACGTATGGTTCGCGTGTCACGGCTACGGTCAGCTGGCCAGCGACTTCATTCGGGAGTTCGAGCCGATCGCGGATTCGTCGCGGCTGATCGTCGCGCCCGAAGCCCTGTCGCGCTATTACCTCATGAGCGAGCCCGGATTCCACTCGGCAGAGACAAAGGTCGGGGCGTCATGGATGACGCGCGAGGATCGCGAGACCGAGATCGCCGACTACGTCTTGTATCTGGATGCGCTGTACGACGAGATCATGTCCAAGGTTGACGCCGTGAACGCCTCCGTAACCGTTCTCGGATTCTCGCAGGGCGGCGCGACCGTGAACCGCTGGCTCACCCGCGGCAGCGCGCGTGCGCACCGGCTCATCATGTGGGGCGCGCTACTCGCGAGCGACGCCGATCTCAACCAGGCAGCGACTTTTTTCCGCGACGTGAAGCTGACGATCGTCTACGGAAAGAGAGATCAGTTCGGGAGCGAGGGAATGATTAAGGACTACGAGAAACTTCTGAGGGAGAAGAAAATTCCATACCAGCTCATCACGTTCGAGGGCGGGCACCGGATGGACCGGGAGACACTGCAGAGACTGGCGGAGGACTCTCAGTCGAGTTCGGCGGGCTCTCGGATAGATCGCGGTTCGCGCTGATCTGTGTGTTGGCCGGTGAGGCGGTGAGACGGTGAGAAACTGCAAGAGCAAGGGGAACTTCAGCCCGCGTATGTAGCAGAGGGGCGTCATCTGAGCTTGTATGTTGTTGCAGTTGAAAAAGAATATTGAAGCTTTCCTAATCACGTAGCCGGTTGCGAGCCAGGATTGTTCGGTGTCCTCACTATCTCACCGCCTCACCGGCAAGCCCGCAGATCTCGAAGCGCACTCAATAATCCGAGGCGCGAAGCCGATCTAGATCACACACTCAATCGTCCGCCGCGAGCAGCCCCTCGTCCTCGATGACTGGCGCCAGCGGTCCAAGCTCCCTCAGCTCCGGCCACGCCGCCGCAACCGATCCAACAACTATCAACGTCCCCACTCCTCCCGCGACGACGGCCGTCACCGGGCCGACGAGAGCGGCAAGCGCGCCCGACTCGAATCCGCCGAGCTCGTTCGACATGTCGACGAACACGCTGTTTACCGCCGACACTCTCCCTCGCATGTCATCGGGCGTCCGGACCTGGACGAGCGTCGCGCGAATGATCATGCTGATTCCGTCGAGCGCACCTAGTACGAACAGCATCAGCATCGAGAGCCAGAACGAGCGCGAAAGACCGAACACTATCGTCGCGATTCCGAATCCGGTGACAGACAGGAGAAGCGTGACGCCGGTGCGACTCATCGCCGGCCGATGGGCGATCGTTACCGCAACGAGCAGCGCTCCCACCGATGGCGCTGCCCGCAGCCATCCCAGTCCGTCCGGGCCTACTTGCAGGATGTCCTTGGCGAAGATGGGAAGGAGCGCGGTCGCGCCGCCGAGCAGCACCGCAAAAAGGTCGAGTGTGATTGCCGCGAGGATCACCTTCGTTTCGCGAACGAAACGCATCCCTGCGGCGAGGGATTCGAGCGTCATCTTCTCCTTCGGGCGCGGCGGCAGAGTGCCGGTGGCATCGGTGGAACTCGCCAGCGGCCCTTCATTCCCCCGAATCTCGATCAGCGTCCACAGATAGATCACCGTCAACAAGCTGCTGGCGAGATATGCGCCGGTGGCGCCCCGCTCGATCGCGATGACGATTCCTCCGATGCCCGGCCCGACGACGGCGGCGACCTGGAATGCGCTGCTCGCCCACGTCACGGCGTTGCCGAACACATCTGTTGGAACGAGCTGCGGCAGAAGCGCCTGGCGGGCGGGATTGTTGAACGCCTGGGCCGCGCCACGGGCGAGCAGCACCGCGTAGACGACGGCGACCGGTCCCCGCCAGTATGACAGCGCCGCGAGCGCGAATCCGGCGGCGATGAACGCAGCCTGCGCCCACACCAGGATCCGTTTCCTGTCCATCCGGTCGGCGAGATCACCCGCCGGAAGCGCGAGGATGACGACCGGTAGTGCGGTTGCGAGTCCGACGAGTCCGAGCGCGAGCGCGGAGTGCGTCCGCTCGTAGATCTCCCATCCGAGCGCGACCTGGAGCATCTGCCAGCCGATGACGCCGACGACCCGACCAAAAGTGTAGAGCCGGAAGTCGCGGTGGCGAAGGGCCGCGTACGGATCGTGTTCGGGCGCTATTTGCGAGTGCTTTGTGGCTGAGGTTGGGTCGCAGGCGCAGCGCGATGGACCCGCAGCGCAGCGATACGCCGCCCGTCCATCGCTATCACTTCCAGCTCTCCCCCGGGGACGGGAACGCGATCGCCCATCCGCGGCAGCCGCCCGAGCTGTGCAAAGGCATAACCGCCGAGGGTCGTCCAGTCTCCCTCGGGGATCTGGACGCGATGGTCGGAGCGGACGTCGATGAGCGACATCGTGCCGTCGAGCTCGAGAACGCCATCCGCTTCGATCGACGTCCTCTGCGCAAAATCATACTCGTCGGCGATGTCTCCGATGACCTCCTCGATCAGGTCTTCCATCGTGATTATCCCCGCCGTTCCACCGTATTCGTCGAGCACGACCGCCATGTGCGCTCGCGTCTTCCGAAGGTCGTCGAGCACCCGCTCGGCGGCCCTGCTGTCGGGGACGTAGAGACATTCGCGCGTCAGGTCCTTGACGGAGAAGGGTGCTGCGCTTTCGCGAAGCCAGAGGTCCTTGGCGAGAAAGACTCCGACCACATCGTCGAGCGTCTCCCTGATCACGGGATAGCGGGAGTAGCGCTCCTCCTTCACCACCCGCCATACCTCCTCTTCGGTCGAATCGATGTCGAGCGCGACGACCTCGGTGCGCGGCCGCATGACGTCGCGGGCCTTCTTGTGATGGAAGTCGAAGACTCCGGCCAGCATCGCCGTGTCGGACTCGTTCAGGCGGCCCTGTGCTCGCGCCTGCATGATGAGAATCCGGAGCTCTTCGGGCGAATGACCCTGCATGTCCGACGCCCTGCTGATGTTGAATACCGTCAACAACGCGTTCGCCGCGCCATTGAAGATCCAGATCAACGGCGCCATGACGCGCGAAAAGACGATGAGCGGCGTCGCGACGAAGCGGCTCACCCCTTCCGCTCGGACGAGCGCCACCGACTTCGGCGCCAGCTCGCCGAGCACGATGTGAAGGAAAGTCAGGATCAGGAATCCGAACGCCAGCGAAGCCACGGTGTGGACGCCGATCGGCGGCGCGGGCATGCCGAACAGCTCGAGCAGCGTGTCGAGGATCGCGGCCACCGCGGGCTCACCGACCCATCCGAGAGCGAGCGAGGCGAGGGTGATGCCGAGCTGCGTCCCCGCGATGTAGCGATCGAGGTGATCGAGGGCCGACTGAACGGTGCGCGCCCTGCGGTCGCCCGCGGTCGCCATCTCGTCGATTCGCGTCCGTCTGACCGCGACGAGCGAGAACTCGGCGGCGACGAAGAATGCGTTGATGAGGACGAGCACCAGGACGACCGCCATTCGCCCCGTGATCGAGCCGGCTCCCAGATGCTCCGTAGCCTGCTGCATCATCGCCGAGTGAGCCATGAAGATTGAATCTATATCGCAGGGCCTGGAATTGACGGACCCATCCAGCCCCTGCAACTTGCAACCGGCCCCGGATGGAGGAGGAATCATCGGACCGGCAGTCCCCTCGCAATCCGTGTTACCAGGTCAGTCCCGCATCCTCCGGCTGGTATACATCGGGAGGCTCGTCCTCGCCTCCGCGATATTCTTCGCCGCCATCTCCGTCTGGCTCAACGCCGCGGGCGCCGACACGCTAATCGCGTCACTGGCGTTCGTCGGCTCCCTGATCTTCACGGCGCTCTGCTTTCTCTGGACCGGTCCATGGGGGCGGCGGGCGACTGCGGACTTTTTCTACCTCCAGTCGGTTTTCGATCTCCTACTCGTGACGGCGTCGGTTCACGTTACCTGGGACGGATCCCAATCCGAGTTCGCCCCACTCTACATCCTCGTGATCGCCGTTTACTCGCTCCTCCTACCCCCCTCAGGCGTGCCGCTCATCGCAGCCCTCGGCATCGTCCTCTACATCGCCGACGCGATCGTCGGGCACAGCATCGTGCCAGGGGCCCCGCTCTTTTTCCAGCTGACGGTATTCGCCGTTGTGGCGCTCAGCAGCGCGATCATCGCTGCGAAGCTGCGCGCCGCGGGAGTTCAGAATGAAGTGCTGGCGGCTGAGCTTGCTGCGTTTCGGCTCCGCGAGAGCGACATGCGGAAGCTCGAGCTTCGCTCCGAGCGGCTGGAGGGGATCGCCGAAATGAGCGCGTCTCTCGCCCACGAGATCAGGAATCCACTCGCAGCAATCCGCAGCGCGGTCGAGCAGCTGTCGCGCATCCCGCGCGCATCGGCGGACGAGCAGCTGCTGAGCACGCTCGTGCAGCGGGAATCGGACCGGCTGTCGCGCCTGCTCTCCGAATTCCTCGATTTTGCGCGGACGGGCACAACGCGCGTCCGGCAGCTCGACCTTGCAGAAGTCGCCCGTAACGCCGCGCGGCTTGCCGCCGCGCATCCGGAGGTCGCTCCCGGAGTACGCGTCGTGGATCTCTTTCCCGCCCGCCCGCTGATGATCGAGGGCGACGAGGACCTGCTGCACCGCGCGATCTACAACCTCCTCCTGAATGCGATGCAGGCGTCGCCACCCAGCGGAGAGGTGAGGATCGAAGGGGGAGAGCTCGCCGCCCACCAACTTCCCGAAGGGCGTCCGGAGTTCGAGGGGGGTGCGTTTGCCGTGCTTGTCGCGGACCATGGGCCCGGCATCGAGCCGGGAATTCGTGACCGACTGTTCGATCCCTTCGTCACAACAAAGCCGGGGGGCAGCGGGCTGGGACTTTCGATCGTCCAGCGTGCGGCAGAAGCACATGGCGGTTTCGTGATGGTGAGCGATCCCGGAGAGGAGACACGCTTCACGCTCGTTCTACCCAAAATCCGGTGAGCCGGCAGGGACATGAACGAAAGCACGGAGACGCGGCCGACCGTCCTCATCATTGATGACGAGTCGGGAATTGTCGATACGCTGCGGATACTTCTCAAGAACGAGGGGTTCGCGGCGCACGTGGCATTCGGCGGCAGGCAGGGGCTCGAGCAGATCGCGGCGCTGCGGCCCAACATCGTCATCTCCGACATCCGGATGCCCGCGGTCACCGGACTCGACGTGCTGGCTGCGGCGAGGGCGCAGGACCCGGACGTTCCGGTGATCCTGATGACGGCGCAGGCGTCGCTCCAGTCCGCCATTCAGGCGGTGAATGAAGGCGCGTTCCACTACATCCAGAAGCCCTTCCGCAACGACGAGCTCGTTGCCATCGTGAGACGTGCCGCCGAGCATCGCAAGCTCAGGGTCGAAAACCGGGCCCTCAAGCGCGAGATCAAACGTCGCGACAAGGTGGGAAAGCCCATCGGAACCAATCGTGCGTGGCTCGATCTGCTCGATATCGCGGAGACGGTGGCGCAGACCGATTCGACGGTTCTCCTGCAGGGAGAATCGGGAACCGGGAAGGGAGTCGTCGCACGCTACATCCACGAGCTGTCGAAGCGCTCTGCAAACTGTTTCGTGTCCATCAACTGCGGCGCGCTCCCGGAAAGCCTTCTCGAGAGCGAGCTGTTCGGTCACGTCAAAGGCTCCTTCACCGGCGCGGTAAAGGACAAGACCGGCATGTACTCGTCTGCGGAAGGCGGGACGTTTTTCCTGGACGAGATCGGCGAGACAACCCCCGCCACGCAGGTGAAGCTGCTTCGCGTGCTCCAGCATCGTGAAGTGATACCCGTCGGTGCAACCGAGCCGATTCCGATCGACACCCGTCTCATCGCGGCGACGAACAGGGATCTCGATCAGGAGATCGCGCGCGGCAACTTTCGCAGCGACCTCTTCTACCGGCTCAACGTCATCGCCATCGAGATTCCCCCGCTTCGCCACAGGCGTGAGGACATTCCAGTCCTCGCCGAGTCGTTCCTCGCTCAGATAGCGCTGACCCGCGGCGAGGAACCGAAGACTCTCACGCCCGAGGCCGCCGAGCAGCTCCAGTCGTACTCATGGCCGGGCAACGTGCGTGAGCTCGAGAACGCCATCGAGCGGGCGGTGATCCTCGCATCGAACGGCGTCATAACGCCGGCATCGCTTCCCGACCGGATCAGGCAGCGAAAATCCGAGCCGCTCGTCTCCGAGAGAGTTGCCGTCAATCCGTCGCTCGACGCGATCGAGCGCGCCTACATCATGTGGGTGCTCGGCAGCGAGGGTGGCAACAAGTCGAAGGCGGCCGAAACCCTCGGCATCGATCCATCGACACTTTATCGAAAGCTGACCCGGTTCGGGGTCGAGGCGTGATCGAGGAGCAGGCCGCTGACTCCCGCCGCAGGCGCGTGCAGTCGCTTGCCTGGACGGCCATCGCGCTTCTCGCGGTTCTCGCTTCGCTCACCGGACTTCGCAACGGGTTTGCTCTCGACGATGTCCACATAATCTTCGAGAACCAGCGGCTGCATTCGCTGGTCGAGGCCTGGCGCCTCTTCGGCCAGACCTATTGGCCCCCAGAAGAGGGAGCCAGCCTCTACCGCCCGCTGACGGCGATCGCCTTCTCGGCGCAGTGGGCGATGGGCCACGGGTCGCCGCTTCCGTTCCACGTTACGAACATCGTGCTCTATGCGGTGGTGGCAGTGGCGTTGTACCGTCTCGCTCTGCTGCTCGTGCCACCTGCTGCCGCGTTCATCGCGGCGGCTCTCTTCGCGGTGCATCCGGTACATGTGGAGGTTGTGGCGAACGTCGTCGGCCAGGCGGAGCTCTGGGTCGCGCTGCTCGTGGTGGCGGCAACCGCCCGCTACATCCGGGCGAGGCGCGGCGGAGACATCGGTCCGCGAGAGATCGCGATCCTCGCGACGCTCTATTTCGCGGCGTGCATGTTCAAGGAGCACGCAATCGTTCTTCCCGCGCTGCTGCTGGCGGCGGAGCTCACGGTAGTGACCGACGATCATCCACTGCGGGCGCGGGTCCGATCCTTCCTTCCGCTGTTCGTCGCTCTCGCGGCGGCCGGAGGTCTCTTCGTCTTCCTGCGCACTCTCGTGATTGGCCGTGTCGCAACCGGCGGGCCGAACGTGTTGTTGCTCGACGCGCCATTCGCGACGCGTCTCTATACGATGCTTAGGGTGACGATCGAGTGGGTTCGCCTTCTTTTCTGGCCCGCCAGCATGTCGGCCGACTATTCATCGCATCGCATCGAAGCAGCTACTTCGTTCGATGCATCGATGTTGCCCGGGCTGCTCGTGCTCTTTGGTGCCGGCGCAATCGCCTGGTCGCTGCGCCGCTCGAAACCGGCTGTGAGCTTTGGAATTCTGTGGGCTGGAGTAACGCTCCTCATCCCGAGCAATCTCGTCATCGTCACCGGCTTCATTCTGGCCGAGCGAGCGTTGTTTCTGCCGAGCGCCGGGCTGGCGATCTGTGCGGGCGTCGCAGCGGCGCATTTCTGGCACGCGATGGCGGAACGTGGACGCGCGGCTTCCGTCGCCACTGCTGCACTCCTCATCGCTGTCCTCGGTGCCGGACTGCTTCGCAGCTCCACGCGAAACGTCGTGTGGCGCGACAACGATACGCTGCTCAGGCAAACTGTCGTCGACGTGCCGACGAGCTACCGCGCCCACTGGATGCTCGCCGAGCATCTCACGGATGCGGGAGAGACGCGGGAGGGCCTCGACGAAATGCTCATGGCGGTCGTACTCGGCAGGCGCAACGACCCGGGACTGCTCTCTTTTGCCGCTGACCGTTTCAGGATGGCAAACCAGTGCCCGCGGGCGATGGGGATGTATCGCAAGGCGCTCGCGATCGATCCGACGCTGCCCGAGCTTCGCTTCAATGCGTCGGTCTGCCTCCTTCAGCTCGGAAAGTTCGGCGAAGCGAAGTCACTGGCGAGGCAGGGGCTCGCTTCGGCGGCGAACGATCCGCATTTGCAGCGGATTCTGGTGGTGGCAGACAGCCTCGCGAATCTAAGCAAGGGCCGAATCCCGCCGGCCTGAGTTGCCTTTTCATCGTACCCTCGTCCTCTCGACGGACTCATGCATGCAGCTTCCATTCAAGGAGATTCGAACAATGGTACGCAACAAGAAGAAGGGTTTCACTCTGATCGAGCTTCTGATCGTCGTCGTCATCATCGGCATTCTTGCCGCGATCGCGATCCCGAAGTTCGCCAACACCAAGGAGAAGGCCTACCTCGCATCGATGAAGGCTGACCTTCGCAACCTGGCGACCTACGAAGAGAGCTACGCGGCCGACAGCGCCGGTACCTACTTCTCGGGCAACGGCTCGGCGCAGGGCTTCACCGCCTCGCAGAACGTGACGATGGCGGCAACTGCCGTCGCTGGTCCGCCAGCCGGCTGGAGCGCAGTCGCGACCCACTCGCTCACCACGAAGACCTGCAGCTCCTCGGTCAACGGTCTGATCACCTG
>JBGPLS010000109.1:0-10452 GCA_041486565.1 Gemmatimonadaceae bacterium | reverse complement strand
GGATTACGAGCGCGCACTCGACGTCGCATTTAGCTCGTCTCCCGTTTCGTACCTCAGCGGGTGGAAGTCACCGGTGCTGCTGATCCACGGTGACGACGACCGCAACGTGCGCTTCAACCAGACCGTGGACCTTGCCCGCAGACTCGCGAAGGCGGGTGTCGCCTACGAAGAGATGATCATCCCCGACGACACCCACCACTTCATGCGCCACGCCAATTCGGTCAAGGCAGATAGCGCGACGGCGGATTTTCTCGGGCGAACGCTTCGGGTGATGGAGTCGCGGTAGCAGGCGGAGCATCGGCGAGCTGAGGCGGCGGGCTCGTCACGGGTACATCGGCGCGAGGGGCTGTGGCGTCACCGATCAGGAGATCGCTGAACAGCGCTCGATAGTGGACCATCGCATTGCGCAAATGTTCCGTCGTCGCTTCGCCACGCAGGTCGCGGTCGGCTATGTCGTGCGCCATGCGATATCTGTCCACGACACGGGGGTGATCGACAGATACGTCCGCCGCGCGCTGGGCGAAGTCGGCAACCGGATAGCCGCGGAACTGCATCAGGTCGGCGATGAGGCGGTCGGCTTCTCTTACGGCGCCGCGCGGATCATCCACGAACCGCGCCTGGTCGGCTTGCCAGCTCTGCTCGAAGTGGGCCCTGTGCTCCGCCGCGAGTGGGCGAATGTGCAGCCGCTCGACCCGTTCAGCCCGTTTTCGAAGCTCGGCCTCCGCCCGGCCGCGGTCCTTGATCGATTTTACAGTGCGATCGTATTCGGGGCCGAACTGCTGATGAAGTTCTCTCGTGCGCCGTTGTCCGATGATGATCAACGCGACTGCCGCGAGGGCCATAACGGCGATGATTCCAATCATTAGGGGGGTCATTCGTTCCTCCTGTGCAACCCATGAGGAGATTCAACGCACGGAGAGTGCCACGCGCTCATGGAAAGGCGGTCGTCTATGCCGTGCCGCCGGGCCTTACGGTCCGACGCGCGGCCGCGACTGTCTGAACGACGAAGGGCGACGCATCATCGGTCGCGCCGCCACCGACAGTGCTCGACGGTATCTCGGCCAATGCGCGGGCGTCTTTCCGGGCCCGGGATTCGACGAGCTGGGTCATGAACCGCTCACGCTCCCTCACCGCGGCGAACTCGGCCACCAAACCGCTTGTCGCTTCCTCGATCCTGGCGATCCGTTCCTCCATCTTCGCCAGCCTCCCCTTCGCGGGGCCGCGGCCTTCTCCACGGCTGAACCAGGTGCTCATCAGAGTTCGCGTCACCATGCCTATGACAGCCACCAGTATGGCCATCGCGATGAGGACTTTTGGAAAGAATAGCATACAATCACCCAACGGAAAAACGGGGGGGATTTGTTTCAACCCCTGGTGGAAGGGCTTCCCGAGACCGCATTGGCGGTCGTTCTGTAATGCATCTCGCGGGTCGTCGCTGGCGTCAGTAATGTTCGGGTGGTCGCCTTCGCCGAATGATTGCGGGGGGGAGGCCAAGTCTTCGATGGGGGTCGCGGATGGCAAAACAGATCACCGGCGGCAAGCTGTATCTCAACGGCGGCCACCAACTGACGATTGCGGCGGGAGCTGTCGAGGCGATGGCGGAGCTTCTCCGGAATCGGGCCGACGACGTGAGCACAGTCACGATTCTCCCGGGCAATCAGCTGATGGTGCACTGGAGCCAGATTTCTGCGCTGCAGATCTTCTCGGCGGGAAGCGATGAGCCGGTCGGCGGAGTGAAAACGCGGACGACAGGCGAGTACCGCGGGTAGAAGAATCGCGGAGCAGTCGGCTTTTCGTTAAGGGCAAACGAGAAGGGCACAGCGGCGCGCTACCAGAAGCGCAGCTACCGGCTGCGAGCGAAGAACTGCGACTGGTCCTATCTGGTTTTTTGTCCGGAGAACTCATCTCGCACGTCAAGCGAGCGGCGAGCTCTTTTCCAAGAAGAAAATAGTTTGGCTCGAAGCTCGATCTTTCCATCCCGGTATGTTCCATGTTGTTCTCTAGCGGCTGGCCGCTGACAAAGCTGTCCGCTCGTCGCTGTGTCCGTCTCTGTTGTTTTTTGCTATGAGCATTACCCTATCTTACATGATGATGCTGAACATCCGCCGCTCCATGCAGATCGCGATTTTCCTCGCGGGGGGCTCGCTCCACGCACAAATGCCTCCGCTCAAGACGGCCAAGCCGCCGCTGCACGCGAAGCACTGGCTCGCGATCACCGGAAAGCCGCTCAGCGCCACGGCCGGCGCGATGGCATTTCAGAAGGGAGGCAACGCCGTCGATGCCGCCTGCGCGATGCTCGCCGCAGGCACGACGATGTGGGACGTCCTGTCGTGGGGTGGAGAGACGCAGGCGCTGATCTACAACCCTCACACGAAAAAGGTCATCGGCATCAATGCGTTGGGCGTCGCTCCGTCGGGTGCGACCACCGCCTACTACAAGTCGAAGGGATACCGCTTCCCACCCGAGTACGGTCCGCTTGCGGCGGTCACACCCGGAACGCCCGGCGGACTGATGACGATGCTCGCCGAGTACGGCAAGCTTTCGCTCAAGGACATTCTCGAGCCGGCGATCCAGATGGCCGATGGATATCCGATGGAAGCACAGACGGCCAACTCGATCGAGACGAACAAGAATTGGATCAAGCAGTGGAAGTACTCACCGGCGATTTTCCTCACCCACGCGGGCCAGACGCGGGAGGCGCCGGAGGCCGGAGAGATCTTCGTCCAGAAAGATCTCGCGGCGACTCTTCGCAAGCTGGTCGAGGCCGAGCAGAGCGCATTGGCCGGCGGAAAGAGCAGGAAGGATGCGATCTACGCGGCGTATGACCGCTTCTACAAGGGAGACATCGCGCAGGAGCTCGTGCGCGGCGTTCAGGAAGACGGCGGTTTGATCACGATGCAGGATCTCGCCGGCTGGAAGGTCCGCATCGAAGAGCCGGTGAGCACGACGTACAAGGGGATCGAGGTGTACAAGCTTCCCTTCTGGCAGCAGGGACCGGCGATGCTCCAGGCGCTGAACATCCTCGAGAATGCCGACCTCAAGGCGATGGGATACAACTCGCCGAAGTACATGCACGCGATCTACCAGTCGATGAGCCTCGCTTTCGCCGATCGCGATTTCTATTACGGCGATCCGTACTTCCCGCCCGCCGAGCCGGTGAAGGGCTTGTTGTCCAAAGACTACGCGAAGACGCGATACTCGCAGATCAACTGGACGCGAAACGACTCGACGATCAAGCCGGGCGATCCGTATCCATTCCAGGGAGGAGTGAATCCCTTCGCGACTGTCCTCGCGAAGTGGACGGTGAGGGGCACGGTGACGGGGACGCCGAAGAATGGACAGCAGAACAAGCCCGCAGCCGGCGCGGACAGCGGTACGACTGCACCGACGGCGCAATCCGCCGCGGCGGACTCGGCCTTCAAGGAGGCGTTCTACGCCGGGACGACGTCGATCGAAGCCGCTGACGAGGAGGGATGGGTCGTCTCGGTCACGCCGAGCGGCGGCTGGGTTCCGGCCGTCATCGCCGGGCACACCGGCGTCGGGTTGAGCCAGCGGGCTCAGGCATTCGCCACAGATCCCCAGGACGGTCCCTTCAACGTCATCGAGCCGGGAAAGCATCCTCGCGTGACACTGACTCCGACCATGGCGCTAAAGGATGGGATCCCATACATGTCTTTCGCGGTTCAGGGTGGCGATTCGCAGGACCAGAACCTGCTCCAGTTCTTTCTCGACGTCGTCGAGTTCGGGATGACGGTGCAGCAGGCGGTGGAGGCGCCGAACATCAACAGCTTTCAGATGCGCTCCACGTTCGGACAGCACGAATCGCGGCCGGGCGAGATGCTCGTCGCGACATCCACGCCCGACAGCGTGCGCAAGGAGCTGGAGCGGATGGGATACACGCTCCAGTTCGCGAAGCTGACGTCGGGTCCGATCAACGCCATTCTCTTCGACAGGAAGCACGGCTCGATGTGGGGCGGGTCGAGCAACCACGGCGAAGACTACGGAATAGCCTGGTAGATCCGATCGAACCCAAACGGCCTGGATTTTTTTACCGCCAGGGATCGATCACGGGAATACCCCGGCCGTCACAATCACTTGCGTTCCGCGTGACGAACGTCAATGAATTCACGCCGGCCGTTGCGAGAAGCAACCCGTCAATTACAGCAAGTGGCCGGCCATGCGATATTGCCGCTGCGGTGAGCCGTCCCCACTCCGACGCGACTTCGGTATCCACCGGAAGAATGCGCCCAATGAACTGCTTCGGCAGCTCATGGATAACCCAGTCCTCGAGGTCAGTTCTCCGTTTTCCCTCTACCATGGATTGCGTTCCCTTCACGATTTCACCAATGGTGAGGACGCTCACGAAATAGTCGAGTGTGGGATGGCTGCTCACCCACGTAACGACACGGTGAGCGGGATTGGGCTTGACGAGCTCGGACAGGATGTTCGTGTCGAGCAGATAACGCATGGGGCTATCGGCTCATAATTCGATGTCCCGCCCGAAATCGCGAGCACGATCGAGATCCACCTCGCCGTGTGCTACCGCCTCTGCCAGAGGTGATCGTCTCATGAAATCGACCAGTCCGGACGGGGCCACCAAACGCTCGTAGTCTTCCTTGCTCACCACAACGACTGCGTCATGACGTCCTCGCTTGACCTCCTGGGGTTCATGCGCCAACGCGCGCCGCACGACTTCCGACAACTGGTTTTTTGCCTTTTCCAGTGTCCAGACACTCAAGGGGGCCTCCTAAGCCAGCATAGCAAGCTAGTCTAGCTAACTATCGCTAATACTACGGCCTGTCTGGCTATCAATCAAGCTCGACAAGGTGGCTGAGGCTACGCGCGACGAAAACTGCCCCTCAAGGCTTGGCGTGTGACAGCAATGCCCCCTTAGTGGAATCGATCTCATGCGATCGGCTCGCCTCGAGCGCGTGCTCCACGTCCGCGATCACGTCGTCCATGTGCTCGAGCCCCACTGATATCCGGATGAGTCCCGGCACTATTCCCACCCGCTGACGCTCCTCCTCGGTCAGCTTCGAGTGCGTCGTGGACGATGGGTGCGTGACAATCGTCCGGGTGTCGCCGAGGTTGGGCGTGTGCGACAGCAGCTCGAGCGAGTCGATGAAGGCGCGCGCGCGATCCAGGCCTCCCGGTAGTACGAGCACCACGATCCCGCCGCCGGCGCTCATCTGTCGCCTGGCGAGATCGAACTGCGGATGGCTTTCGAGGAATGGATACAGAACACGCTCGACCTCCGGATGCCCCTCGAAATGGCGCGCGATGGTGAGCGAGTTCGCGCAGTGACGCTCCATCCGGAGCGACAACGTCTCCAGGCTCTTCGACAACACCCACGCATTGAACGGCGACAGCGACGGACCGGTGTGCCGCGTGAAGTAGCGCACTTCGGCGATGAGATTCGCCCGGCCCACGATCGCGCCGCCAAGTGTCCGACCCTGCCCGTCGATGAACTTGGTGGCCGAATGGATGACGATGTCGGCGCCGAAGCGGATCGGCTGCTGAAGAATCGGAGTGGGGAAGCAGTTGTCCACCATGAACGTGATCGCGCGCCGCTTGCACAGTGCGCCGAGTGCCTCGAGGTCGATCAGCTCGAGCCCCGGATTCGACGGCGTCTCGACGAAGAGGATCTTCGTCTCCGGTCGAAGCGCGCTCTCCCACTCGTCGGGCGAACGGCTCGCGTCCACGTAGGTGTGCGTTATCCCCCACTTCGGGTAAATCTTCGTGAAAAGCTGATGCGTGGAGCCGAAGAGAGCGCGTGATGCCACGACATGGTCGCCGCTATTGAGCAGCGGCGAGAGTGCGGCGAACACCGCCGCCATTCCACTCGCGGTGGCGATTCCATCTTCCGCGCCTTCGAGAATGCACAGCTTTTCGACGAACTCGTCCACATTCGGATTCGAGTAGCGGCTGTAGATGTTTCCGGGCAGCTCGTCGGCGAAGAGGGCCCGCGCCTGCTCGGCGCTGTCGAACACAAAGCTCGACGTGAGGTAAAGCGGTACGGAGTGCTCACGCTGCGGAGTGCGCTCGGATTGCGTGCGAATCGCCAGCGTTTCGGGGTGCAGCTTTCGGTTTGACGGTGCCGGGGTCATGGTTCCCACCTGTATGAGTCGATTGTGCATCCCGCGAGAGATGGATCGCGGGATAGAGCGAGGAGAGCGCGGCGTGTGGCCGTGATCGGGAGAAGGCAGAAGTCATATGTAACGGGAATCGGCGCGCCGTCGAAACGAATCCCCGTTGCGAGGCAGCCCTCGGCGACTTCACCCAGTGAAGAAGGCTCGGTGCGGAGGAGCCATCTGAGCGCCCGATTATCCTCCCCGGCGGCTGGAACGAAGGAAGGTGTGTGAGCCTTGTGTTCGCGCAACCGTGGCGCAAACCCGGAATTCTGCCTGCTGGATCGAGGGCGCAACGCGGCGCGCAGAATGTCGGCGTAGATCGCCCCCGCCGTGGGGACGCCTCCAGCCCCTCTTCCGGCGAGAAGCATCTGTCCAGCGGACTGGCTGTCGATGACGAACGCGTTGTTCTCGTCACGAACTCGTCCGAGCTCACTTCCGGGACGCAGGATGAACGGCTCGACGTTGGCGACCACTCCGTCATCGGTGAGCACGCACTCGCCGATGAGTCGGGCAACTCCTCCCGCGGCGTACGCTACGGCGACCAGCTCCGCGGGATCCGGCCCGATGCCCCGGACGCGAATCGAAAGCCTGGCGGGGTCGATTCCAAAAGCGAGCCAGGCCAGAACGCGCACCTTGTCGGCGGCATCGAGTCCGCTCAAGTCGCGCGACGGGTCCGGCTCGGCGAATCCTAGACGCTGCGCCTCGGCGAGTGCTGTCTCATAGGCGTCACCGTCAGCGACGCGGTCGAGGATGAAGTTGCATGTCCCGTTGAGGACGCCACGAATTCCGCTTACGCCGATGCCGCACAATGTGTCGCGAACGGTGCGAACAACCGGAATCGCTCCTCCCACGGCAGCCTCGAAGTCGATCGTTCCGCCCGAGACGGCGGCGAGATTGGAAAGTGAGGGGCCATGGGCGGCGATCAGCGCCTTGTTGGCGCATACGAAGTGCTTTCCAAGTGCGAGAGCAGCGGTGGCGATGTAGTGCGACGTTCCGGTTCCGCCAATCGCCTCGACGACGATGTCACTTGGCGCGGCGATGAACGATTCGACATCGTCCGTCAACACACCCGAAGCGAAAGACACATCGCGCCCGCGGCCCACGTCGCGCACGAGAACGCGTGTGAGCTCGAGTCGCAGCCCGAACCGCGATGCAAGGGAGGGCGCCTCATCCTCGATCAGGCGAACGAGCGCCCCGCCGACAACGCCGCATCCGGCGAGCGCGACGCGCACGGTACGCTGTCCCTGCACAACCGGCAGCGTCGCGACGAAGGACTCGGCCCTTTTCCGGCGCGAGTCGAGAAGAGCGGAAGCAGTCATGCGACGAGCCCTCGATACAACCTCACCGGCGGCTGATCGAGCGACTGCGCGGGCGCATCTGCCGCTCGCTGGTCGCTCGTGGCGCGGAGAGCTTCAGCGAGAATTCTTCCCACCTGGTCTGCTTCGAGGAGGAATGCGTCATGTCCTCGCGTGGAGTGCAGCTCGCGATACAGTGCGGACGCCTGTGCGGTCCATTGCTGGACAATCGCAGCGCTGTAAAGATTGTCGCCCGGAATTCCCACGCCAACGAGCGGACCGGACACGGCCTTTCGAAGATCGCCGAGCGCCGCGGCAACTCCGTTACGGCCGCGGCCGATATCGTGCGCGTCCATCGCATCGGCAAGGGCCCGATAGCTCGGCGCATTGAACCGGCGTTCGATCTCCGCGCCGTGGTGCGCGAGGTACGACGTAATTCCGCGTTCGTCCTCGACGGCGCGCCCGCGGCCGAAGCGCGATTCGAACTCGACATCCGTCCGGTAGGTCATCATCGCCGTCATCCGCGCCAGCCCGAGGCCGGCGTCGGGGGAGAGTGCGATGGCATGGCGCTGGATCGAGTTCCATCCAGCGGCCCACGCAGTCTGGGCGGCCGGTGACGCGAATGCCACGAGCGAGTGAGCACGCTGCGGATTGATCAGCGCATACTCGAGCGCGACCATTCCACCGAGTGATCCACCGGTAACGAGTGCGAGCGATGGCAGCTCGAGCTCGTCGACGAGGAGCGATGCGAACCGCGCCATGTCGCGTGGCGTGATTTCCGGGAACTCCCCATGACTTCCGTCGGACACCGGACCCGTAGTTCCGTAGCACGAGCCGAGAAGGTTGGGCGACAGCACGGCGTGCGTCGTGGTGTCGATCGCCTTGCCATCGCCGATGACGTTCTTCCACCAGTCACCCAGCGCATCGGCCGAGCCGGTGAGCGAGTGAAAGACGAGAACCGCGTTGTCGCGGCAGGCGTTGATCTTTCCGTCGAGGAAATACGCCTGTCGCGAATCGCGCAGCGTGATGCCTGACTCGAGGTCGAATCGGGAGACTTTCTGGGAGCGGAGGACTCGGTACCAGCCTGTCATCGGGACTTCTCGGGGTCGATTGGGGTCGAGCCGCCCAGGCGAATCCTGAAAACAAAAATGCCCGGCGGGGTGATGCCGCCGGGCGTTCGCGTTTTAGCAATTATTTAGCGTGGCTGCAATAGGCGGCAAATTACCACGGGCTTTCGATTGTGACGGCAGGATACGAATCGCTGGTCGTGATGTCAAGCCTTGGTGGTGGGTCAGTTTGAAGCGAGGCCGCGACTGGTGGTGTTCGAAGAAACAATCACCGAGAGAGACACAGCAGCGAGCGGATAGCTTTGTCAGCCGCCGGCCGCTAGCGAAACTACAGGAGCTTACCCGGACGAATCGAGCGAGCTATGAGCAAGCTCGCCGCTGGCTCGAGTGGCCAGACGAATTCTCCCACTAAAACGCCGGAGTAGGGCCACCGGTAGTTCTTGGCTAGCGGCTGGTCGCTGTGCTTCTCTGTTAGCTCGCCGCTGTGTTGCTCTCGTTTTGCTTGTCTCAGAGCTGGAACCGGGAGACTCCCGCAGCCTCACCCTTCAAATGGGCCTACCATGCAAGCCTGCCACGAGACGAATCGTCCGGCGCAACTAGATTACGGCATGCGCTACCGCATTCTTGTAACCGATGAGATCGATCCGGAGGGCGTAGCGCTCCTCGCGGGCGAGCCCGACTTTGACGTGGACGAGGTGCCCACGCTGTCGTCCGATGATCTGATGGTGCGCATCCCGGCCTACGACGCGTTCGTCGGCAGAAGCGCGACCCGCGTCTCCGCCGATCTGCTTCGCGCCGCCACCCGGCTCAAGGTGGTGGGCCGCGCGGGAGTCGGCGTCGATAACATCGCGCTCGACGCTGCGACCGAGCTCGGGATCGCAATCATCAATGCGCCCGCGGGGAATACAGTCGCCGTCGCCGAGCTGTTCTTCGGCGTCGTCATCAGCCTTCTTCGGCATCTCCCGCGCGCTTACGAGTCGATGCACGCCGGCCGCTGGGAGCGCTCCTCGCTGCTCGGCTCCGAGCTCAAGGGCCGAACACTCGGAATCGTCGGGCTCGGCCGTATCGGTGGGGAAGTAGCGGCACGGGCAAATCTGTTCGGGATGTCGGTCATGGCATACGACCCCTACATCGCAGAATCGCGCTTCCAATCATTTCGCGTGCACCGCGTCGAGACGCTCGACCAGCTCCTCGACGAGTCGGCGATCGTGACGGTCCACACACCGCTCACCGACGAGACACGGGGGATGATCGGCCGCCGTGAGCTCGGCCGGCTGTCGCCGTCGTCGATCGTCGTCAACATGGCGCGCGGCGGAATCGTCGACGAAGATGCGCTCGCCGAAGCCCTCGCCGCCGGAAAACTTGCCGGTGCGGCCGTGGATGCATTCGTCAGGGAGCCGTTGAGCGCCGAGCATCCCCTGCGGAAGATGCCGAATGTTTTCCTCACGCCGCACATCGGGGCTTCCACAGCAGAGGCGCAGCGCAACGTCGCCGTAGACGCGTGTGCAGCCGTACGTGACGCCTTGCTCTCTGGAGAGTATTCCCGATCCATCAACGTTCCCGAGGGTGAGCACGGGAAGTGGGAGGAGCTGCGCCCCGCGCGGACACTCGCCCGCCGGGCGGCAGCCATCGGCCGGGCCATTCTCGCCGCTCAGGGAACGAGCGTCGTCGGGCGGATTGACGTGCGGGGAAGCCACGCGCTGGCGCCGGGTCGCGATACGCTCGTCGCGTCGGCCGCGCTCGGCGTCCTCGACACGGTGCTGGAGCAGGATCGTCTCAATCTGATCAACGCGCGGATTTTGGCCGAAGCGCGCGGAATCGAGCTGTCATTTACTGAGGCACTCGATGCAGGCGAGCCTGAGATTGCGGGCGCCGCCCGCGCCCTGGAGGTGCGACTGACGGGCGGAATGAACGACATCACCGTCGGCGGAATCGCGTACGGACACGGCGGCGGCGACG
>JBGPLS010000108.1:0-10493 GCA_041486565.1 Gemmatimonadaceae bacterium | reverse complement strand
TTCTCGCCGCGGGCGATGATGCAGACCGAGTCGCAGATGCGCTCCGCGCTGTCCATCAGGTGCGTGCTGAAGATCACCGTCTTTCCGCGGCGCCTGAGGTCCATGATGGCGTCCTTGAGCGCCTCGGTGTTGATCGGGTCGAGGCCGCTGAACGGCTCGTCGAGGATCACGAGGTCGGGATCGTGGAGCAGCGTGCCGATGAACTGCACCTTCTGCTGCATTCCCCGCGACAGCTCGTCGATCTTGGAAAGTCCCCAGTCCTTCTCGTCGGTCCTGAGCTCCAGCCGCTCGAGCCACTCGGTGATGCGCGCGTCGGCCACCGCACGCTTCACTCCCTTGAGCTCGGCGAGAAAGCGGAGAATCCGCCGCACCTGCATCTTGCGGTACAGCCCGCGCTCCTCGGGGAGATATCCGATGCGGTCGGTGATGTGCGTGTCGTTCGAGGGCACACCAAGAATCCGGATCGTCCCCTGATCGGGGGCGATGATGTTCAGGATCATCCGGATGGTCGTCGTCTTGCCGGCTCCGTTCGGACCGAGCAGTCCGTAAACCGAGCCCTTCGGAACGCGCAGCGTCAGATCGCGAACAGCCACATGCTCGGCGTATCGCTTGGCGACGTTCTCGATCTCGACCGCGTAATCAGCCATGTAGTGTCGTCATTCGTAGAATCGTAGAATATAGGGGTGACACATCCCGACGGAGCAGAAACGCCGCCACCCATTGCGGAAAAGCGACCGCGGCTGCGTTTCGACCGCAACGAGCTCGCCGGGGCGTTCGGTGACATCGGCACCGACCTGCCGCTCATCATCGGAATGATCCTCGCCACCGGACTGCACAGCGCCAGCGTGCTCGTGATGTTCGGGCTGATGCAGCTCTTCACGGCCCTCGTCTACGGAATTCCGATGGCCGTTCAGCCACTCAAGGCGGTGGCGGTGATCGTGATCACCCAGCACGTCGCGCCGGAGGTCCTTTACGGTGGCGGGCTCGCGATCGGAATCACGATGCTCCTTCTCACCGTGACCGGCGGCATAGACTGGCTCGCCCGCGTCGTCCCGCGCTCCGTCGTCCGCGGGCTTCAACTGGGCCTCGGTCTCCAGCTCTCGCTGCTCGCTCTCCGCGACTATGTCCAGCGCGACGGCATGCGAGGCTACGTACTCGCCGCGATGGCGTTCCTGATCGTCATCGCGCTGCTCGGAAACCGGCGCTTTCCCCCGGCGCTGTTCGTCATCGCCCTCGGCGTCGTCTACGCGATGGTCTTCAAGCTCGACCCGTCGCGGATCGCCGGGAGCGTCGGGTTTTCGCTTCCGGTGGTCCAGCGGCTCTCGGTGAGCGACGTGGTGAGTGGATTCATCCTCCTCGCGATTCCGCAGATCCCGCTCTCGCTCGGCAACTCGGTGCTCGCCACGCGGCAGATCGCCGAGGATCTCTTTCCCGGGCAGCGGATCGGTGTGCGCAAGCTGAGCCTGACGTACGCGGCAATGAACCTCGTGAATCCCTGGTTCGGTGGCGTTCCCACGTGCCATGGCTCGGGTGGACTCGTCGGACACTACACGTTTGGCGCGCGAACCGGCGGCTCGCTCGTCGTTTACGGATCCATCTTCCTCGTGATCGGCCTGTTCTTCGCAGCGGGATTCGAGCAGGTGGTGCAGGTATTTCCGCTCCCGATCCTCGGCGTCCTCCTCCTGTTCGAGGGTCTGGCGCTGATGCAGATGATTCGCGGCGAGGCGGCGAGCGCGCGGGAGTTTCTCATCGTGCTGCTGGTGGGGCTGCTCGCCAACGGCGTGCCCTACGGATATGCCGTCGCGCTCGTCGTCGGCACGGCATTACATTATTTCGTTCGCACACGAGGGATGTTCGATCAGTAAATCGTCGAGTGGTCACATCCGCGCGCTCGACGGCGTGCGCGGACTGGCGATCGTCCTGGTGATGGTCGGCCATTTCTGGCTGGGCGCGCGTCCCCGCAACGGACTGGAATCCGGTCTCTTCACGGTGATGCAGAACGGGTGGATCGGAGTAGACCTGTTCTTCGTTCTTTCCGGTTTCCTGATCACCGGAATCCTTCTCGAGGCGAAAGGGGCCGAAGCGTACTTCAGGAACTTCTACGCGCGGCGCATCCTCCGGATCTTCCCGCTGTACTATGGCTTCCTCGTCGCCTTCTTCCTCATCGCGCCGCTGGTGATGCATCCCGACCCGGCGGGTCCCTTTGCCGTGTCCAGCGGCACGCAGCCGTGGTACTGGACTTACACCTCGAACTTTCTCGCTCTCGTCAAGGGCGTTCAGATTCCGCAGGGTCTCAATCACTTCTGGACGCTGGCCGTCGAAGAGCAGTTCTATTTCATCTGGCCGGCGATCGTCCTGCTCATGTCGCGCTCGGCGCTGAAGAAGCTCTGTCTCGCACTCGTCGTCGTCGCGCTCGCGTTCAGAGTCGGTCTGCGCTTCACCGACTATTACCACACCGGCGGCTTTGTGCTCACACCGTCGCGCATCGACTCGCTGGCGATCGGCGCGTGGCTCGCCGTTATGGTGAGAGACCGGGACACGCACCAGTGGCTGGAGCGCTTCGCGCCCGCCGCGTTCGTATCGGCGGCCGTCTTGCTCCTCGTCGTGAATCTCCCTGACGAGCGGATGTTCGGCTACGATCTCGTGATGCAGACCGTGGGCTTCCCGCTGCTGGCGATAATGTCGGCGTCGCTGATCGTGCTCACCACCGGACAGTGGCGACCGAATGGGAGGATCCGTCGCTTCTTCGAGTCACGCCCGATGGGATTCTTCGGAAAATACAGCTACGGGATGTATGTCCTGCATCTCCCGCTCGTAGTGTTGCTCGAGCGCGTCGGATTCGGCATCACGAGCTTCCCGCGCGTCGGAGGCTCCGATGTTCCGGCGGCGCTCGCGTACACGCTGACCGCCATGGCCGGCACCACGATCCTCGCTTTCGCCAGCTGGAACCTCTACGAGAAGCAGTTTCTCAAGCTCAAGAGATTGTTCCCGCTTCCGGGCTCCGCCGCCAGCAAAGCGGCCCTAGAGAACCTCGATGACGCGAGTAGCAGTGACCGGGCGCGAGCCGCCTGGAGTCAGCTCAAGCTTGAGCCGGTATCGACCGCGGGGAATGAGGGAGAGGTCTAGCACAACGGATCTTGTCGCCACTCCGCCCAGGGGCGGCGTCTCGTTCCATGCAATGCTCAGCGGAGCGGTTCGCTTTCCAAGCCCGATCGCCTCGGCGAGCCTCCTCAACGCACCCTCGGTGATCCGGGAAAGGGTCAGCGACACGGGAAGCGCGCTGTCCGGTTTAGACAGCCCGTAAGTTTCCCAGTAGAGGCCGAGCTTGCTGCTCCGATCGACGGTGAGACTGCCGAGTGCGCGAGGAAGAATCGCCGCAAGGCCTGAAGCTTCAGGCGATCCGGCGTCGAACAGCAGAATATCGGAGACAGAGACGGAATTCGGCTTCCGCGGTGCCAGCGAGACCCCGCGACGCAATCGAGCGGCCCGTTTCTTCTCGGTATTCCAGGTCTCGAGGCTGAGCAGCCGCGGCGCAGCGTCGACTGTGAGCGAGTGCCAGCCTCGCGCGATCGCCAGCTCCGAGATAAGCGGCTGGTCGCGCTCGTCACGGGCGAGAACCAGCGCCGAGTGGATCGCTTCACCCGAAAGCAGGGTGTCCTGGCTTACGTCGTAGACGGCGACAACCTGCACCGAGTCGCCACGCCGGAAGAGCGCGATCTGCGGCGCCAGATTCCCGAGTACCGTCGCCATCCGCGGAGAGTAGCGCTCCGCCGAACGCTGATTTCGAAGATTCCAGGTCGAGTCGCCGATATCGGAGACGGAATCGATCTTCGCCGTTTCCGGGAGGAAGTGATAGTTGGGCGAGGCCTCGTGTCCGGAGATGGGGCCCTCGTGAGGGCTGCTGGTGGGGCCGGGGGACTGCGTCCAGTAGCGCGACCAGCCGTATCGCACCACCAGCTCGCGCAGATCGTCGCCCCATCGGGTGTTGTATCCGGCGGGCGTCCCGGCGAGGATCAGGCTCATCATCTGACGCGAGTAATGCTCTGATTCCCTGTCGTTACCGGGAACCGCCAGGAGGGGATCGGAGAGCCACCAGAGGCGGGCGGCGACCGCGTCGCGACGGCCGCACCCCACCTTGCCGAAGCGCTTTCGCTGCGCATCGTCGAGCAGCATTGACATGTCGGTCCACCGGCAACGCTCGCCAGCCGGCATTGCGCTGAGCGCTTTGTGGAATGCGCTGTCCGACGCCACATTCGCGCCAACCTCGTGCAGCGCGAGTCCCCTCAGCGCGTTGCACCACCACGCCGTCCCGGCGCACGCCTCCGCCGCTCTTACCGCTGCGGTGTCGCGTCCCGCCTCGAGCAGGTACCTGATGCGCTGGCCCGCGATCCAGTCGTCCGCCGGCGACCGGACCGCAGCGCTGTCGAGGGTGGTGATGAGTCTGTCTCTCGCCTGCCGGATTGCATTCGGCTCCTCCGGCGGGGGCGAGTCCTCATCATTCCACTGGCAGAAGCGCCCGACGCGAGCGTGGCAGACGTGGCCCGCGTCGGTATAGCGCATCGGCAGGTTATGGCGGCGAACCAGCTCGAATCGGTTTTGCGCCCGGAGAGCGAGCCGTTTCGCATCTATTGAGTCACGCCTGGGAGTCTGCGGAAGCGCCGCCGCCGGTGCCGCCGCCAGCGCAAGGGCGAGAAATACGCAGGCGGTCCTGCCGGCCGGATCGATCACACTCACCATTCCCCGGTTCACAGCCGATGCGGCGTGGTGCTCGCTCTTCGCGGGCGATCAGCCCGAACGTTGCGACATCGCGCTCTCGAGCGCATTCCATGCCAGCAACGCGCACCTCACGCGGGCCGGAAACCTGGAGACTCCGCTCAGCGCACGGAGCGACCCGAGCGTCCCGGCAACGGCCTCGTCGTCGGGCTTCGTCGTCCCCATCACCATGTCGCGAAAAGTGTCGCGCAGCTGCTCGATCTCTTCGGCGCTCTTGCCCTTCACGAGCTGCGTCATCATCGAGGCCGAGGCCTGGGAGATGGAGCAGCCGCGTCCGGAGAAGCGGAGGTCGCTCACCTTGTCGCCCTCGAACATGACATGGAGAACGATCTCGTCGCCGCAGAGCGGGTTCTTCATCACCACCGACGAAGTGGCACCCTCGAGCTCGCCCTTGTTCCTCGGCCGCCGGTAATGGTCGAGGATCAGCTCCTGGTAGAGCGCGGCGATCTCGGCTGATCTGTCAGTGAGCGACATGATCGTGAAGATATCGGGACGTTCGACGCTTTCGCCACTACGCTTTGTTTTGGGTTGGGATGGAAGCTCGGTAGGGAAGGTTCGATTGTCCTGGACGCGCTGTCTGCTGACTGCGGCCTGCTTCTTCGCTGTCTGCTGAACCCCAAATTCGCTTTTCAGCGGTCGTTCAGCGATAAGCGACCTAGCGAAATGCAGTGAGCAGCCAGCACGTCCCCACTCACGATCTCTCAGGGCACCGTCATCACTTCCGGCTCAAGAATCTCCTCCGCATGAGGCTCGCCGAGGCTTTCCAGAACGCCGCGGGCGCCGAAGTTACGAAGGACGTTATGTCAAGTAAACTTTACAATAAGCCTCAGCCTCACCAATTTGGGGATCCAATCAGAGACGACCGGACCCAGCCAGTATGTGCGTTCCTGAACTCACCGATGGTTCGGTCCCGATGTCGTCATCCGTGAGAGCGCGCGACCCACAAGCATCGCGGTCATGGGCCGTTTCCGCTTGTATCCGGGCGCGGCCTGCTATAACGTCGGGGATGCGATGGAAACCGACGAGGAGCACTTCGCGGACGGTGTTTGCGTGGGTCGTCATTTCACCAGCAGGGTATTCCTACCGGGGTTGAGGGATGAAGATTCTTAGAGCCGAATGGCTGGTTATCGCGTCGATCGGCCTGGCCGCATGCTCTGACGACATAGTGTCGGGGCCGGGTTTCATCTGCGATGTGACGAACCCGGTGGTTGATCTTTTCCTCGAGCCGGGCTCCAGCGTTGTGCTCGTCCACTCGCCGGCTCGCGGAACCGACATAGCCCAACTGACCGCAAGAGCTACGAATAGGCTCGGCAAAACCCGCACCGATGTACCGATCAAGTTCTTCTCATCCGACAGCGCGGTCGCAACGGTTGACTCGGTGGGGATCGTGCACGCGCGAAAACCGGGCACGACCCGCATTACCGCTTCGACCTGCGGCAAGAGTGCCACTTCGCAGGTGACGGTCGCGCTGCTCGCCATAACGGTTAAGGTCAAACTCGACACGAGCGCAGTTGTCGCCGGGGACTCGCTGTTGGGGACAGCTCGAGCGATTGCTCAGGACACTTCGACAATTCCGGGGGCCAAGTTTACGTTTGCGGCGTCGCCCTCTACCGGGATCGCGATCGTACAGAAATCCGACGCGGCCGCACTGATCAAAACCTCCGCGAGCGGAACGTTCACAATAACAGCGACAGGCGAAGGAGTCTCTGGTACCACTTCGCTTTTGGTTGCGCCGCGCGTTTTTGTTGGCGCATCAGCGAACGGTGAAGCCGGATTGGATGTTGGCCGCGACTTCGGGTGCGGCCTCCTTCCTCTCGGCCGGCTTTACTGCTGGGGCGTGAACGGATCCACGCAGCTGGGCGCAGCGGCAGACTCGTTGTGTTTCGAGGAAGGCAGTATTGCGGCGCCCAGCAAGCCCTGCAGCCTTCTTCCGCTGCGAGTCGGGCCGCAACTGGTTTTCTCATCCGTATCTTCCGGAGACGGCTTCGCCTGCGGGCTGGTCTCCACTGGAGCTGCCTATTGCTGGGGCGACGGAGTGTTCGGGAGGCTGGGCAACGGGAAGACTGGCGGTGCGGCTGTTCCCGGGCTCGTTACCTCCGGACTTTTTTTCACGGCAATCTCAGCGGGCGGCAATCATGCCTGTGGCATTGCGACCGGAGGCGGAGCGTATTGCTGGGGGCAGGATTCCGCTGGGCAGCTTGGCGACGCGCGGCACGTAAACAGCACGACGCCGATTCCGGTCCTCCTCGACGGAGGCGTCGCGATCTTCGCGTCAATCAGCGCAGGGAATCGGCACACGTGCGCGCTCAAGGCTGACGGGACTGCTTTCTGTTGGGGGCAAAACGACAATGGTCAACTAGGGTCGGGCGGATTCGGTGACGCCGACATGCCGGTGGCTGTTGTTGGCGGCCTCCGCTTCATTTCCGTCTCTGCGGGCGGCGATACGGTTCAGCGCGCAGCGTTGCTGCCTCGCTATGAGTCGCATACCTGCGGAATCGCGGCTGGCGGCGCGGCCTATTGCTGGGGTTCGAATCGATCGGGCCAGCTAGGGACAGGATCAGTGGGCGACAGCGTCACTGCGCCAGCGGCGGTTGCAGGGGGTCTCACGTTTGCGAAAATCTCGGCCGGCGAGCGTCATACCTGCGGACTAACGACTGCTGGCGCAGTCTACTGCTGGGGGCGTAATCACGATCTGCAGCTCGGTCGGGGCCCTGACACGGGTGCCGACATAGACAGCGGCACGCCTCAGCTCGTGACGGACGGAGAGCTTCCGGCTGGCGTGACTTTCATGACAATATCAGCAGGCGCGCGCCACTCATGCGCTGTTGGCAGCGACGGCGCTGCATACTGTTGGGGCTCGAACGTCTTTGGTGCTCTGGGGAACACCTTGCAGGCGGCGTTCCGGGGGTTCCCAAGGAGAGTCGCGACGCCGAAAGGATAACGAATATTCGGTCAACTGAACTACTGGACACTCACGACGCGCGACTTGAATGGGTCGTTCCGACCAGGCCGCCGAATATCTCTTTCGCCTTGTGTACCCCGGCAACCAGAGCATCGATGTCCGATTCGTCGTTGTAGACATAGAACGACGCCCGCGCCGTCGCCGCGAGATCGAGCCGACGCATCAGCGGCTGCGTGCAGTGATGGCCGGCACGGATGCAGATTCCCTCACCGTCCAGAATCGTCGCCAGGTCGTGAGGGTGAACGTCCTCGAGCGTAAAGCTCAGCACTCCGCTGCGCTCGGCCGGCGGCGGACCGTAGATGTGGATTCCCTCGACCTCGGAGAGGCGCGCCTGCGCGCCAACGAGGAGCTTCCGCTCGTGGCGGAGCACCTCGTCCATTCCAATTGCGTCGAGGTACTTCGCCCCGGCAGCGAGCCCCACTGCGCCGGCAGCGTTCGGAGTTCCCGCCTCGAACTTGTTCGGCAGAATGTTCCATGTCGTCGTCTCGTCGTAGACGAACTCGATCATGTCGCCGCCCGTCTGGTATGGCGGCATGCCCTCCAGAATCTCTCGCTTGCCGACGAGTCCGCCGATTCCCATCGGGCCGAGCATCTTGTGGCCGCTGAAGGCGTAAAAGTCCGGCCCCAGGTCGTCGAAGCTCACCCGGAGATGCGGCGCGCTCTGGGCGCCGTCGCAGACCGTCAGAGCGTCACTCAGCTCGCGCACCATCGCCGTGATCTCGCGCACGGGATTGACCGTACCGAGCGCATTCGAGACATGGCTGAAGGCGACGATTCGAGTGCGCCGCGAGATGAGCGACCGCAGGCAGTCGAGATCGATCCTTCCGTCACTCGTCAGCTCGCAAATCCGGAATGCAGCTCCCTTCTCGATTGCCAGCTGCTGCCAGGGGACGAAGTTGGCGTGGTGCTCGAGCGCCGTGACGACGATCTCGTCGCCGCGCTTCACATTTTCGCGTCCCCACGCCGATGCGACGAGGTTTATCGACTCCGTCGTCCCGCGGGTGAAGATGAGGCAATCGGAGTCAGCGACGCCGAGAAACCCCGCCACCCTCTCTCGTGCTCCGACGTAGCATTCGGTCGCCGCCACCGACAGCGCATAAGCACCGCGATGCGGATTGGCGTAGCTGGTCTCGTAGAACTCCCGCATCGCATCGAGCACGACCGACGGCTTCTGCGAACTCGCCGCCGAGTCGAGGTAATGAAGCTCGGGATTTGCGGCGAGAAGCGGAAAATCAGCGCGTCGCGTCATAGTTCCATCTCCTCTGCTGGAATCCACGCCTCGGAGATGGCGTGGCCGTCGCCTCGTCGGTCACATGGCGGCCCAACGAGCACCATTCCATCCTCGATCCGCACCGCGAAGACCGGCAGGGGCTCGGTTGCCGGACCCTGCCTCACTGCGCCTGTCGCGCAGTCGAATCTCGCGCCGTGCCACGCGCACTGGATCGTACCGTCGGAGAGCACGTCGCCAAGCGACATCGCAAAGTCCTGATGCGCGCAGTTGTCTCCCACGGCGGTGATGCGCCCCGCGTGACGGATGAGACACACGGGCTCGCCCGTCGCCTTCACGACGCCGAAGGCTCCCTCGTCGGGAACCTCATCCACTTTCGCGATGGCTTCAAAGACCGAATCGTCAGTCATTCCGGTTGCGTTTGCTTGACTATCCCGACAGATTTACTTAGGATTGAATATATACAAGGAAGTGCTGTAACGACAAGGAGTTAGGATGGGATCGGCAATCGAATCACTGGTCAACAAAGAGTACGCCTACGGGTTCGTCACGGATGTCGAGACGGACACGATTGGACGCGGACTCGATGAAGACGTGATTCGTGTCATTTCCAGCAAAAAGAACGAGCCGGACTTCATGCTGCAATGGCGGCTCAAGGGATACCGCCGCTGGCTGACGATGAAGGAGCCGCACTGGGCGAATCTTCACTACGAGCCCATCGACTACCAGGACATCAGCTACTACTCGGCTCCCAAAAGCGTCAAGCCGCTCCAGAGCCTCGACGAAGTAGACCCCGAGCTGCTGAGCGCGTACAAGAAGCTCGGCATCTCTCTCAACGAGCAGAAGATGCTCGCCGGCGTCGCGGTTGACGCGATCTTCGACAGCGTCTCCGTCGGCACGACCATGAAGGAAGAGCTGGCGAAGCACGGTATCGTCTTCTGCTCGTTCGGCGAAGCGGTCCAGACGCATCCGGAGATCGTCGAGAAGTACCTCGGCACAGTCGTCCCGCACAGCGACAACTTCTTCGCCGCGCTCAACGCCGCGGTGTTCAGCGACGGCTCCTTCTGCTACGTGCCGAAGGGCGTCAAGTGCCCGATGGAGCTCTCGACCTACTTCCGCATCAACAGCGCGAACACCGGCCAGTTCGAGCGGACGCTGATCATCGCCGACGAGGGCGCCTCGGTGAGCTACCTCGAAGGCTGCACGGCGCCGCGGCGCGATGAAAATCAGCTGCATGCGGCGGTCGTGGAGCTGATCGCGCTCGACAACGCATCGATCAAGTACTCGACGGTCCAGAACTGGTACGCGGGCGACACCGAAGGAAAGGGCGGGATCTTCAACTTCGTCACCAAGCGCGGGAAGTGCGCGGGAGTGAACTCGAAGATCTCGTGGACGCAGGTGGAGACGGGCTCGGCGATCACGTGGAAGTACCCGAGCGTGATCCTCCAGGGTGACAACGCGACCGGTGAGTTCTACTCGGTGGCGGTGGTGAACAATTACCAGCAGGCCGACACCGGCACGAAGATGATC